>JAWOBX010000123.1:0-3416 GCA_046484125.1 Dehalococcoidia bacterium
ATCGGGGCCGGTGTAACCTGGGGTGGGGACATACATGAAGGAGCCGTCCGTGTTAAAGGAAAGGGAACCGCTGGCCACGCCGGTTTGGAGGGAGGCGATGAGAGAATCGCCGTCGAGGTCGGAGTCATTCTGGAGCACGCCGGGCGCGGCGACAGTGAGGGTGTGATCCTGATCGACGGTGTAGGAGTCATTGAAGGCTGCCGGCGCGCTATTCAGTGGTGTTATGGTGATGCCGGTCAAATCCTCTCCGTATAACCCTGACTGATCCGTCACAACTACTCTGAGCCTGGCCTCCGCGCTGATAAGATCCGGATTATCAGGGATGGTCCAGTCAAATACACCGGTATCATCGATATTCATGGCTATCAGAACAGGCCAGCTATTACCCCCATCCGGTGAGAACCAGATGCTGGCGCGAAGTCCGGCCCCGCTGGGATCGGTGGTTTCCCAATTGATAGTGTGTGTTTCACCTGGAGACCAGGTCTGAGCTTCGACAGGTTCTATGATGTTCACCTGAGGTGTGGGAAATGCCGAAGTGGTTATAGCCATGTCACCGGTATACACGTCTGCTGCCTGACCTTCAGGGGCATATACTGAAAAACCCATGGCAGCGGTAGCCGGGGAGAGGAGTGGCGATGCGAACTTAATGACCTCATCGGCTTCGAAATGAACTTCCTCTCCCAGCAATCGAGAGCTGAAATACCTCAGTTCCTGGTCTGTACTGGCTCCCGTCATGGGAGCGGCGCTCACACTCACTAAGAGGGGAATGTTCCCGGTGTTGGTAATGGCTGGTTCGCCATCGGCGTTTTCGTTCACATAGGCGCTTTCACCGGGCGTTACCCGGCCAAAATCCAGGCTATCGAAGCCGAGCTCAAACGCTTTGATACCGCGGTATTCGAAGGTGTTGACCACATTGTGGCTGATCTCGCCGGTCTGGCTGGTAATCACTGTTTCCAGCCGATAGTGACCGGGTGTTTCATGATACTCCAACTCGTCGACTGCCCGCCAAAGGCTGATAGTCCCGGAGAGGCAAAGGTCGGCGTATTCCTGGCTGATCAAACCCGCGTTTACGGCTTCACTCGTGCTTTGTTCGATCTCTGATGGGTCAATGACCGCCACAGCAGCAATGCTGCTCCTGGAGGATCCATCAGGATAATAGATATTCACGGTAAAAGATTGATTTTCCGGGTACTCGCCGCTGGACGCCACCCAGTAAGTGAGAGGCTGGGAAGCGCCGGGGTTGGGAATTATCTGAGTGCCCGGTGAACTGGCCACTTCATCCGGAAGCGTCCACACGAACGCGGTTACCTCAGAAGTATCTTCCTCTGCCATTACCTGATTGAACGGGATGACCAATATACAGGTCATCACCAGTGTCAGCTTTATGACCAGTAGCGCGATCATCAGTTCCCTTCTCATCCTGCTGCTCCTTATTTTATTAAGCGGCGCCATTTAGAATGCCCTAACTATCGCGGTTGTTTCCCGGGTTGCTGAAGCGAGACCTTTTCTGGAACATATAAGCCCCACCCCCAACCGACACCGCAGCCCCGATGATGATCAGGGTAACCGCCATGGTCCACATTGACGAACCCCCGCTATCCTCTTCGCTTTGCTCTCCCTGATTAGCCTCAGCAATATCTACCTCGCCTGCCTTTGTGACCTCAGGGGCAGCCGGTATGTCTTCAGTTACTGCCTGTTCCGCAGGAGCCTCGATGATTTCGAATGTGACCTCTCTGACGTCTGTTTGTTTACCTTCATAGTTGACGTATCCGGTGATCTTATATTTGCCGGGACTATCGGTCTTGTAATAGCAGATGATTTCAGCGCTTTCCGCGACGGGCACTAATACTTCCGAACTCTGGATTGTATCAATCAGTTCACCATCCCGGCGTACCTCCGCCAGAAACCGGGCTTTGGTATCCAGCTTGCCGATGTTGGTGAATGAGGCCAGAACTCTTGCCAGCGCTCCTACTTCAAGTTGAGCATTTTCGACCACAAGATCGTTAAGGACCCCTAGCCTGGTCAGAGTTCCGATCGGTAGCAAGGTAAAATTTACATCATTCTCCGCCAATTCTTCGCCGTCAAGCGTGATTTTCACATGTGCCGAATAGTCTCCAGGTAGTCTGCCATCGGTGGGCCATTCGATGCCAATGCTCTGGGTTATTGATGGCATTACACTCTGGCCTGTTGATGAAAAGCTGTCAACCGTTACTCCATCCTGAATGATGTCCACGGCCGCCTCAGGGGTGGCCTTTACATTACCTGTATTATGGAATTGGTACTTGATGCGAAGGACCTGTCCAATCTCGGTATCTATGGCGCTCATTCCTTTGAACTCACCAGAAAGTACTGCGTGACCGGCAACCTCGATAATGACCGGCGCTTGCTGCTGGACTTTCAGGGTGATTCCCTGTTGGCTTTCCTCATCCTGGCTCTCAGGAGGATTTGCCGTGAAATTAATCACGCCGGTATTCTGCCCGACTGGAGCGTTATCCGGGATGATAAACCGGGCTTCTATGTAAGTCCATTCTCCGGGGGTCACCGTGAGACTCTCTATCGATGTGGACGGGTCCTCAGGTCCATAGAAGGAAACCCAGTTACTGATATCACCTCTGGCGGTCACATCGAGCGTAACCTGGCTCGTCCCGTTGTAGAGAACGTTTATGGTCCTGGTATAGGTTTCGTTGTGGAGCGCGTTCTGAATATTAATCGATGGGGGCGAGATGCCCAGCCCTTGCACCGCTCTGGCAGTGCTCGAGTAAATGAGACTTTGCGCAAACAGGCCTGATAGCAGGCAGAACAAACCGCATATCACGATAATGGCGAAGCTTTTATTGTTGTTATCGAAGATCATTCGCATAGATTACCCCCGTATTTTAAAGAGTACAGTCACCGGCGTATCGACTGTCTCCAGAAATCATGCATTACTCCCGTATGAGCCCGGTCCCTGTTCTTTTTTGCCCGGAGACTGTTTGGGCGGGCGGCGCCCGGCCGGGCAGTCTCCGGGCCGGGCGCTTTTGCTGGTCAGGTCAGCCCGCTTAACCTTTAGATAGTCCCCAGCGATCTCACGGAATTACATGCAGCCTTGCCGTTTACAGTTAGAAACGGCCCTGTTATCTGGCTAATCGTTGGCGCATGGTATGAATGGCAAGGTAGTTGAAGTCAGCGTCATCATACCGCTATAAATACCGGCACCTTCGGGGGCCTTATCCACCAGGATGGAGAAATCCAGCTTGGTTGGGGTGCACATCGCCAGCACTCCGGGAATGGTAGCCGGCGGCTCAAAGGGGTCATAGTACACGATTCCATCAGGTCGTTCCGGACCCAGTCGAGCATCCCAGTGTACGTTCCATTTTTCTACGCCCCCGACCGTGCGCTTGCCGAACCCGGCGTCATCCTGCTCAACCTGCAGGCTG
>JAWOBX010000041.1:0-30427 GCA_046484125.1 Dehalococcoidia bacterium
GAATATCCTGCCCCGGTATTCCGGCTCCATGCCCACGCCGTTATCCTCGACGCAATACACCACCTCCCCATCCCTTCGCTCCCCGCTCACCCGGATGAGTCCGGGCCGCTCCGGGTCGAGGAACTTCACGGCGTTATCGACCAGGTTGGAGAACACCTGGTCGATCTGGTCCCGGTCAGCCCGGCATGGTGGAAGGTCTCCAGCCTCCAGGGTTATGTTCCCGTCCGTCAGCCGGTACTTGTGGATGCTGGTGATAGCCTCCATCAGGGCGTTCATGTCGATCTCCTCTATCTCCAGGGGCTTACGGCCCAGACGGGAGAGCTGCAACAGTCCACCCAGGAGGGAATCCATCTTTGAAGTGCTGGTCAGGATGTACTGAAGCGAATCATGGATATCCTCATCAATCATTTCGGCCAGTTTTGTTTTTACCTCATCGGGAACGTCCTCCCTACCCTCCAGCAGCCCCCTTATCTCCTCCAGGCTAATCTCCAGCTCGCTGGAGAATCCCTGGATGTTCAGGAGGGGAGACCGGAGGTCGTGGGAGGTGGCGTAGAGTATCTGCTCCAGGTCCGAGGATTTCTGCTGAATCTCCCGCAGAAGTCGCTCACGCTCTTCGGTCGCCAGGGAAGCCCGGAGTGCGATCGACGCCAGCTCCCCGAATGCTATACCCAGCCGGGCATCTTCATCGGTGAACCCTCCCGCCTTGTTGGCCAGGCCGAGCAATCCCACTACTTTCCCCTCTGCTGTAAGCGGGGCGAACATTACATTATCCAGCCTTACATGCCCTTCCGGCATGTACCGCATCCACTCACTATTGTGGAAATCGTTATCAAAGACCGCCTGCCCACTCCGGTAAGTCTCGGCCCGTAACCCGCGAATGGGCATGGGAAGCGAGGGATCCACTGTGCAGGGAAGTCCCCCTGAATCCAGAAACAATACCTCGTTTTCATTTCCATCGTTTGAAAGCAAGGCCACATAGCCGGAGGTTGCCCCAGTGGCGAATTTACACGAATCGAAGATTATCCTGGCCGCATCGGCGAACCTGTCCTGCCCCAGAACCGCCTTGGATGCCTCCAGTAAACTGGTGACTTCTGCTGCCCGCTGCCGTGATTGACCAAGCGCCTCCCTCATTCCCTCTTCCGCCTGCTTGCGCTCAGTGATGTCGGTGCAAACACCTATCATCTTGTAGGACTTGCCCGTTTCATCCCATATAGCCTCGCCTCTATCAGTCCAGAACCTGAAAGTACCATCTTTGCGACGCACCCGGTATTCCTCATCATAACGAACATTCATTTTAAGGTGTTCATCAAGCGCCGCCATTACGCGGTCATGGTCCTCGGGAGCAATGATTTGCTCCCACGCCTTTATCGTCCTGGGGAATTCACCTGGCTCGTAGCCGAGCAGGCCATCGATATTCCCGTACCACTCCAGTCTGCCACCTGCCAGATCCCACTCCCATATCAGATCACTCGCATTGTGCGCCGCCGTACGGAAACGTTGCCGGCTCTCGCTTAATTCGTCCTCCGCCCTCTTGCGCTCGGTTATATCGGTAAGGGATACTATCCTGTACTCGGTCTCCGGCATCATTCCGATATTTACAGTGACATGCTTTCGATTGCCGTATTTATCAATAATCGCGCACTCATATTCCTGGGGCGGACTACCGGTTCCCGATGACCGCTGAGCATGGTATTCCCGCATTCTGTCCAGGTCGTCTTCCGCTACAAAATCAGACCATTTCATGCGATTTTCAATCTCTTCCCTTGAGTAGCCCGAAAGCTCCTCAAATCTGGTGTTGCACATCTCTATAACGCCGTCATCACCGAAAATTCCGGTGGCTGTTCCCTTATTCTCGAACATGCTTCGATAGCGTCTCTCGCTCTCAAGCACCTTCGCTTCGGCCTGCTTTCGTTCAGTTATTTCCCTGATAATAACAAGCAACCCCTGGATGTCGCCATCCCTGCGTATCAGACTTGGGCTGGCCTCGAGCCACACCTTGTGTCCATCCTTGTGCATTGCCTCCAGTTCGAATAAATCCTTTAGATTGCCGGATTCAACGGCCATTGACACTTCATGTGCCAGTCTTGACATGTCGCCATGGCTGGCGAACTCGGTTTCAGTAAAATTCTTACCAATCACTTCTTCCGGTTTGTGACCAAAGATTTCCTCAGCCCTTCTGTTAATATCGATGACCGTACCCGTACGATCAAGATATATAATCACGTCGTTGGCATTATCAAAAATCTCCCTGAGTTTTTCCTCGCTCTCCTTAAGGGCGCCCTCAACCTGCTTTTGTTCCGTGATATCCCTTGCTACGGATACAACCCTGTTGATTTCCCCACCCTCTGTTCTCAGCGGGAAATAACTTACATCAAGGTAACTTTCACCCATCCCCGGATACCGGTATGACATCTGGTACTCAACAGTTTCCCCTTTCAGGCCACGGTCGAGATTGGGTTTGATTACGTTTTGAAATACCTTCTCTCCCATCACCTCGGCAACCGTATGCCCGATTACCTCATCCCGGGACATTCCCCCATATTCAAGAGAAGCTTGATTTATCAGCCGGTAACGGTAATTGCGGTCAACGCTGGCTATTAGCTCCAGTGATGCCTCGACCGCGCTGGAGTACTCCCGCAAAATGCCTTCCGCCGTCTTCCTGTCGGTGATGTCATTACCCACGCAGAGAACACCCATTATTCGTCCATCCCTGTCCCGAATTGCCTTGTTGGTCCACGATACCCAGACACGGGTGCCGTCACGGAGCATATTCTCGTTCTCGTTTCTAGCGTAACTTTCCGGATCGCGGCCGATATTCCGGACCATCTCCGTGAGGTCTCTCCCTTTACTATCCGTTTCGGGCACTATCGTTCCGACTACGTTCCGGCCCAGGACTTCCTCCTTCTTATAACCGAAAAAGCTCTCTGCGAACTCATTGAAAAAAGTGATTTTACCATCAGTATCGCGTCTCATGATAATACTGTTGGCATTCTCCACCAGCTCCCTGTATCGAAGCTCTTTCTCCTGGAGTTCGTCCTCATACCGCCTGCGCTCGAGCGCGTTAGCGATGACGTCGCGAGTCATACTCAGGGCCATCATGGCATCATCACTCAATGGCTCATTCTCCCGAACATTGTCAAGGCCGATGAATCCGCTCCACTGCTTGTTCATCTGTAGTGGTAATAATATGAACGACCTTATTCCCTGACTCTTAACAATTTCCCTCTCCGCCGCTGCCTCGGGCGGCATCGACGCTACATCCTTGATGTGAATAATCTCACCAGCCCTCATTTTTTCGAGCCACCACGGGAAAGCTTCACATGGAACACCCTGTAAATTATCAATCTGGGCGCTCACGCCCTCTCTGCACCATTCGTGGGTATTGTCTATAACCTCACCATTATTCCGTATTATAAATATATAAGCACGATCAGCGCCACTCAGTTCACCGATTTCTCGCAGCGAATCCGTGATGGCCTGACCCAGCTCTTCAGCGCGGGTTAACCTGGAGGATATGGCAGCTACTTTCTTCTCCAGTTGCAGCCTTTGATCTATCTCATTGGCTAACCTCTTCTCTTTTGCCTCCGCTTTCTCGAGGTACGCCAGACGCTGCCGCGCCTTTTCCATCTCCTCTATAAGTTGTTTTTTGGTCTTCCTCTCATCCCTCATATCCCTCTCCCATTCAGTGAATCCCCTTACTCAATAAACCACAAGCGCCTCCGAGTATCAGCCCCGGAGGCGCCCTAAGAGCGGAGTATATTCCCGGCCTGGCTCTCGCTGGTCGTTCAGTACCAAATCAAGGCTCTTCAGCCTCCTGATGGAGCCGCCCGTTCATAACCCTCTGGTTATGAATAACAATCTCTTGTTAACACTGAATTACAAGGTCCAGCCCGGCTGATATTCTTTCGTAATTCTCTGAGTAAACGACTGCTTTACAGGTTGGTCAGATTTTAGACAAATAACATAACGATGTCAAGCATTCCCTGGCTAACGCCATTATTTGACACAACACAACAAACCGGTCAACAAGCCCCGGTAAAAGGCAAAAAAGTACAATAACTCAGGGAGAGCACGCTGTTTTTTCCGGGGTGGCGCGGTCACCACCGGGTTAATGGGCTGTCTCCGAATTTGGTGTTCTATGGAATATCGATTTCCGCGCAGCAGCCGAAAAGAACTTTTCCGTTTGAGTTATAGCCCGCTGAGCAACTCCTCAGCCTTTTCCAGGTCATCGGGTTTGAGCACCACCATGGCCCGGTTGGTGGAAGGGTCAGTGTAAGCATAGAAGTACTTCAGGTTAATCCCTGCTTCCCAAAGGGGGCGAACAACGCTCTTTAGCAAGCCGCCAGGCTCATCAGGCATCGAGTAATTCAAGATGGTATCTATTCTGGTGGTAAAACCAGCATCCCTCAGCGATTCCTGGCTCTTCTCGGCATGCGGCAAGATCATTCGTACAATACCGAACTCTCCGCTCTCGCTAATGGAAAGCGCCCGTATGTTTATTTCATCTCTCTCCAGGGCTTCGAGAATCTCCACCAGGCGGCCGGGTTTATTCTCGATAAAGACTGAAATCTGTTTTACTCTCATGAAACGGTTTCCCCCTTTGGCGATATTACAGTTCGCTCCGGTCAAACACCCGTTTGGCCTTGCCCTCGTATCGAGTGATCGTCTTGGGCTCAACCAGCTTTATCCTGGCTGATATGGCCAGGACGCTATCCATCTCAGCGCGCAGCTTTTCCTCGAGTCCCTCCATCTTGGACATCTCATCGGAGAAGATATTCTCGGATACCTCTACCCATATCTCCAGGTAATCCGACTTGAAGCCCTCCTGCCGGTCCACGACTATCACGTAATGTGGCTCCACGCCTTCAACATCGAGCAGTACGCTCTCAATCTGAGAGGGGAACACATTCACACCCCTGATCACCAGCATATCATCGGTTCGGCCAGTAATACGGGACATTCTGACATGTGTTCTACCGCACTCGCACGGTTCAGGATTCAGGCTGGTGATATCCTTGGTACGGAACCGAATAACGGGTTGCGCCTCTTTCGTAAGCGTGGTCAGCACCAGTTCGCCGGTTTCACCATAGGGCAATTGCTCGCCGGTTTGGGGATCGATTATCTCCGCCAGGAAGTGATCTTCGGCTATATGCATCCCGCGCTTATACGGGCATTCCGTCGAAACGCCCGGACCGATGATCTCCGTCAAACCGTAAATGTTTATGGCGGAGATGCCCATTTTGCTCTCGATATCATTCCTCATCTGATCAGACCACGGCTCCGCCCCGAAAACCCCCAGCCTGAGTTTAGTCTCGCGCAGGTCAACCCCGATCTCCAGGGCTACCTCATTGATGGTAAGAGAATACGACGGTGTACACGTCAACACAGTAGTGCCAAGATCCTGGAGAAGCAGTATCTGGCGCTTTGTGTTGCCGCCACTGGTAGGAATAACCGAAGCGCCAAGACGCTCGGCCCCGTAATGAAATCCAAGTCCACCGGTAAACAGACCATAACCATACGCGTTCTGGAGAACATCTCCTTCATATGCTCCCCCGGTTGCCAGAGTGCGCGCCATTATCTCCGCCCACAGGTCTATATCGCCGCGGGTATAAGGAGCGATAACCGGTTTCCCGGTGGTGCCGCTTGAGGAATGAAAACGTACCACTTTTTCCATGGGAACCGTAAGAAGCCCGAACGGATAGTTATCCCTGAAATCGATTTTACTGGTGAAAGGCAGCCGGCCTATATCACTCAGGGACTGGATATCTCCCGGCTTCACCCCGGTTTCCTTGAAAGCTCGCTGATAGAAGGGGGAGTTTTCATACACCCTGGCGACCTGCGCTTTCAGCCGCTCGAGTTGCAGTTTCTGCAAATCAGGCCTTGACATCTTCTCAATTTTAGGATCGTAAATCATCTCGGGCACCTCTCATTGACTTAAGAAAGCTCTGATTCCTCCCACCATTCCCCCATCCCGGCAAATTCTAAAGCGGGAGCAACACCCCACCCCCGAAGGCTCCACCTGTTCAGAGGTTCCTCAAGGAAGTTTATTAATTCCGGACTCGGCGTCATAGAATATTGACATTTTCTCATACGTTCCGCGATTTCTGTAGCGCAGAACTAAAACGACCTGGTCTCCCCCGCCCCTTTATGAAAAGCCTCGATACTGGACTCAAGGAATCGCTGGGGAACCTTGCGCCGGATATCGGCCAGCCACGCATCCGCCTCAAGATCAAGGAAATTGGAAAACGCCCCCATCATCATTATGTTTAGCGCTTTGGGGTTACCCACTTCCCGGCCAATTCTTGTCGCGGGAATGAGATACACCTTATCCGCGTAGTGAGAAAGCGCTACCTCGATCTCATCCCATTCCGGATACGGAATCGCGCCGCTCATTGCGGAGATGGGAACTACCACCACGTCGGCCACGATGGCCATGCCGCCAGGCCTCAGATATCCGGCCCAGCGAACAGCCTCCACCTCCTCGAAGCTCACCAGAAAATCCACTTGCCCCTTCTTTGTCATCGGGGAAAAAACCTTTTCACCCCAGCGAACATGGCTTACCACACTGCCACCGCGCTGGGCCATACCCAGGGAATCGGTCTTCTTCACGTCGTATCCGGCATTCATGCCGATCTCGGCCATGGCATCGCTCGCCAGTATGACCCCCTGCCCACCGACGCCTACCATAAGCACATTGATATCCTTCATTGCCTCACCTCCACAATCGCTCCCTGAGGACATATTTGCTGGCACACCCCACATCCAACACAGACATCAGGATCTATCTGCACGGCCTCACCAATAATGCGTATAGCGGGACAGCCCGCATCAAGACAATCATGGCATTCGGTGCAGATATCCTGATCCACCTGTCTCGGGTTCCACTTCACCTTCTCCCTTAAAACACAGGGGCCTCTGGCTATAATCACCGATGGTTCCTCAATCCCGATACAACGTTTGATGGTGGATTCCAGAACATCAAGATCGTAAACACTGACCACATTGATATCCTTAATCCCTATCCCTTCACACAGCTTCTCCAGGCTCACCTCCGGCACTTTGTTCCCCTTAATGGATACTCCAGTGCCAGGATGGCCCTGGTGCCCGGTCATGGCGGTTGTGCTGTTATCCAGAATCAGTACCGTGCTGTGGCCCTGCTTGTATACCATATCAATCATACCGGTAATACCGGAATGCATGAAAGTCGAATCGCCCAGCACGGCTATGGTTTTATTGGGAACCCCGGCTTTCTCCAGCCCGACAGCGTGCCCGATGCTTGCCCCCATACACGCACACGTATCGAGGGCTCCGAGAGGCTCATAAACACCCAGCGTATAGCAGCCGATATCGCTGGTGACAACCACTTCGCCCTGCCTCATTTCCCTCGGGCTCTGAGAGGGCTTCACTCCATCATCAAAACAAAGCCGCCTCAATACAAACTCCGGTCCAACATGGGGGCAACCCGCGCAAAGTTGAGGCCTTCGAGGCGGGACCCGGATAGCGGGAACAGCCTCGGCTGATGGTTGCGACGGTTCCGGTAATATCCCGGCTTTGATCGCTCCCGCTTCGACTATCTCCGGGTTCAACTCCCCTATAATGGGAATGAACTCCTTGCCGGTAACCTCAATTCCCTGCAGCCTGACGGCCTCTTCGAGGTACGGATCGAGCTCCTCGACCACTATCACCCTTTCCACTTCTGACGCGAATTTGCGAATCATTTCCGCCGGGAGGGGATAAGTGGTCACCAGTTTCAGGAAAGAAGCTTCTTTGAAAACCTCCCTGGCATACTGGTACGCTACCCCGCTGGAAATCACTCCCAGTCTACGGTCGTTTAATATCATCTCATTGAGCGGAAATTCCTCGACCCATTCCCGCAGCCGGATGATCCTCTCCTCCATTGCGACACGTCTCACCCTCGCGTTTGATGGGACCATAACATATTTTGCTGAGGAGCGTAGATAGCCCGGGTTTTTAATGTCAGCGGGCCGTTCTCCTTTTACATCCACTACTGTCTTACAATGGGATATGCGAGTTGTAGAACGAAATAGCACGGGAGTATCGAATTCCTCACTGATCTGAAACGCCCGTTTCATCAACTCATACGCTTCATGGCTATCCGTCGGTTCCAGCATGGGAACCTTGGCGAACCTGGCGAAATGCCGGTTATCCTGTTCCCCCTGTGAACTGTGCTCACCCGGATCATCGCATGAGACCACGACTATTCCCGCATTGGTACCGGTAGTTGCCAGGGCGAAGAAAGGATCCGCCGCCACGTTCAGTCCCACATGTTTCATTGAAACCAGTGTACGGACCCCGCCATAGGCAGCCCCCATCCCCACCTCAAGCGCTACCTTCTCATTTATCGACCACTCGGTATAAACTCCATCGAAGCGGGCGATATCCTGAAGTATTTCGGTACTGGGGGTTCCGGGATAAGCGGTCGCGAACCCGATGCCGGCATGATACGCTCCCAGGGCTATCGCCTCATTTCCTGCCAGAAGTTGCTTCATATCAAACCTGCCTCTCTAACCTTTACGAGCATTTACGCCTGTCATATTTGTAGTCACGCCCCCGAATCTTACGTTTTTGCGTTTCCGTGTAATTCTAACATCCGGAACGCACCCTAAGCCACCGATTTGCCCAGATAAG
This sequence comes from Dehalococcoidia bacterium, assembly GCA_046484125.1. Taxonomy (GTDB): domain Bacteria; phylum Chloroflexota; class Dehalococcoidia; order SZUA-161; family SpSt-899; genus JBGLNL01. The sequence continues at coordinate 8,650 of JAWOBX010000041.1, forward strand.
CCTGCCTTACCTGGTCATTTCCCAGAAGTTCTTTTGCCGTTCCCTGGATGGTGATTCGCCCTCTCTCCATGACATATCCCCTGTCAGCTATTTTGAGAGCCGCATTTGCGTCCTGCTCCACCAGGAGTATGGTCAACCCCTCATCCCTCAATCTCACCAGAAGCTTCAGGATCTCCCGTACCAGCGTTGGTGCCAGTCCGAGAGAGGGTTCATCGAGCATCAGCATTCGAGGGGAAGACATAAGGGCCCGGCCGATTGCCAGCATCTGCTGCTCCCCGCCACTCAGGCTTCCCGCTTTCTGTCTGGTCCGCTCTTTTAAAACCGGGAATAGCCTGTAAACCCCCTCCAGGCTGTTCTGATAGGCAGGCCTCCGTAAAAACCATTCCAGCGGGCCTACGGTGCGTAAGGGACTCCTGGCGCATTCCGGATAGGCGCCCAGAGTCAGGTTATCCTTCACCGACATGGAGCCAAAGATCTGCCGCCCTTCGGGCACATACCCCAGCCCCAGTCTCACTGTTCGATGGCATGGCTGGCCCGTCAACCGTTGACCCTCCAGCCAGATTTCACCGCCTTTAAGGGGAACGACGCCCGTAATGGCATTCATAAGGCTGGTCTTACCCGCGCCATTGGCTCCTATGAGCGTCACTATCTCCCCTTCATCCACCACGAGGGACGCGTCCCTGACCGCCATTGAGGGGCCATACGCCACCGAAGCGTTATCCACAGTAAGCATTACCCTTCCTCCTCATCCTCTCCAAGGTACGCGGCTATCACCCGTTTATCCCTCTGAACCTCTGCTGCCGTCCCCTCACAAATCTTTTTCCCGATATCCAGTACCACCACAGACTCAGCCAGTCCCATCACCAGCGGCATATCATGCTCCACAAGAATCACCGTGATGCCCATATCACGAATTCTGCGAATAAGATCGCTCAATTCCCGTTTTTCCAATCTGTTTAACCCGGCACCCGGCTCATCAAGCAGGACCAGCCTCGGTTCAGTGGCCAGGGCACGGGCAATGGCAAGCAGCTTCTGCTGACCCAGTGGCAGATTTAAAGCGTTCTGCTGAGCATACTGCCCCAGTCCGACCATGTTCAGATATTTCATAGCTCTCAGCGATATTCTCTCCTCCTCCCCGTGAGCCTTGGGCAAGCGGAGGGCCGCTTCGATAAACCCATAGCTGCTGCGGGTGTGCTGGCCCGTCATTATGTTTTCCAGCGCCGTCATATTGCCAAAAAGGCGAGTGTGCTGAAAGGTCCTCACGATCCCCAGCTTGGCCCTCTGGGGTGGGGAAATCCGGTTGAGCAGGCTCTGCTGAAAATAAATCTCTCCGCTAGTGACCCGGTAGTATCCGGTAATCAGATTGAAAAGAGTAGTCTTCCCCGCCCCGTTTGGACCTATAATCGCCGTGATAGTGCCGGACTTCACGCGTAGATCCACATTACTGACCGCCACCAGCCCACCGAACGACCGGCTGACCCCTCTCGTCTCCAGAATGATATCGCTCAAGAGCCGGCCTCCTTCTGCTGATATCTGATTGAAAGTCGCCTGTAGATGTTCTGGAGTTTAATAAGCCAGTCTCTACCGGTTCTCAAAAGCCATTTTGGAAGGAACCAGACGCCATCCTGTTGATAGGCAGTCTTCAGAGCTACGAATAAGCCCTCCGGCATATATATCAGTATTACCATCAAAATCAGCCCCGAGATCGCTATATTCCACTTGCCGTAATGTATGAGTATTTCATCGTTTAGAATGTGAATAGTACCTGTTCCGAAGATAGCCCCCCATATACTGGCCAGCCCTCCAACCACGGCCATCACTACCAGCTCGACGGAAACCAGAGGGTGAAACGAACCCGGGCTCACATGAACCGCATGATGGGCGAACAAGCTGCCCGCCAGCGAGGCATAAACCGCGCTCAAAACGAATATCTTGACTTTAAACCGGTTGGCATTAATACCGAGGGATTCCGCCGCCTCTTCGCTGCCGTGGACCGCTCTGAGAGCACGACCGATACGGGAATTAATGATGTTCTGGGATACAAGCAGGATTACCAGGCAAAAGCCCCATATGAGGAAGTACTGCCTGAACAGCGAATCGAAAGTGAATCCACCCACAGAAAGGGCGGGAACCCCGCTTATGCCATCCGGCCCGCCGGTATACCCGCTCTGGAGCTCCGCCACTCTCCATATTATGTAGCCCACTGCCAGCGTAGCCAGGGCGAGGTAGTTGCCACGCAGTCGGAAGATCGGACTTAAAAACAGGGCCAGAGCCCCGGTCATAGTTGCCGCAATAATCATGGAAAGCCATGGATTGATTCCGTAATCCATACTGAGTATGGCGGAGATGTACATCCCGGTACCCCAGAAAGCTGCCTGGCCCAGGGAAACCTGTCCCGTATACCCCATCAACAGACAGAGTCCCACCGTGACCATGGTATAAAGGCCGATCATTATGGCCAGCTGCTTGTACTGGCCAAAGAACCAGTCAAACGGCAGCAGTGCCATGAAAGCCAGCGCCGCGGCCAGAAGCAGGTAACGCCATTTCAGCTTTTTGGCGATCAACATTACCCGGCCCTCTCCTCCTCGGCCAGCTTACCGGATCTCAGAAGCAAAATCGCCAGTAGTACCCCCATCGCCCAGACGTCTTTATATCCTGAAGTAAACGGCCCCCAACTGATACCAATCACCAGGGACATAACCACCCCCAGCAAAAGGCCTCCGATCACAGCTCCCATGGGACTCTTAAAACCTCCCAGTGCAGCGGCTATAAACCCGTAGAGGCCGAGGATAAATCCTCGTTCGTAATCCATTCCGGTCTTCGGAGCCATAACGGCCCCTATCGTTCCACCGACCACAGCGGCCAGCACAAAAGCTATGAGTGCCATCATCCTCGGATCGATGCCCATAAGTCTGGCTCCGGTCGGATTTATGGCGCATGCTTTCAGGGATTTACCAAGCATGGTGCGTGAGAAAAACAGTTGAATGAGGATGGTTATTATGACCACAGCGGCAAAAATCCACAAGGTTTGAGTATGAGCAACCGCCCCCGCGAACTCCAGTGAGGCCCGGTCCCAGTAGACGGGTGTACGATTAGCGCCCACACCCCAGAGCTCTCCCGCGACACCGCGTATGAAAAGAGACGCGCCAATAGTGATGATAATCAGGGTGACCATGGACGGTCTTCTGGCCGGGCGAATGGCCAGTAGATACATAATCGCGCCCACTGCTCCAGCCATCAATATCGGGAGAATCGATGCGAGAGCCAGGGGTATCTCCGCAGAAGCCAGTTCATCTAAAGCAAACATTATCAGAGGAATTGACCCCAGGATTAGAATTGTTAACAGAAGGAGAACACTCTTTCTGGTACCGCTTCCGCGTAAAGAGTATACGAACGTCGCGATAGCGGCGGCGACAAGCAGGGCGATGACAATGGCGGGAAGGGCCGGAACCTCCATGGAATCCGCCATCATGTAAGACATCATTCCACCCAGCATAACGAACTCACCCTGGGCGAAGTTGATGATATTGGTGACAGCGTAGATGATAGTAAAACCGAGGCCTATGAGAGCATAGATGCTTCCGTTCTGGACGCCAAATATCAGGTATTGTACAAAATCTTCCGACGCCATAACTTAAAAGAGCCCTTAGGGTCCAATCCAGATAATATAACGACAAGGGGGAAAGCGCAACTTTCCCCCTTGTCCTGCCTGTTGTAGAAATCCTCTCGAAATTAAGGTGGCCCTGATCAAACCCATTATCCCCCGATTCTGGGGGAATCCCTTAATTACGACCGGCTCCCTTGCATCCCCCTTGTTCCCCAATTGCAGGGAATTCTTTATCTATGGGGTTCGCTCGGGCTCACTTTGTTCGGCATTTTTTCCCGCTTTACTACTAGTCCAGGAGTACCCACTCACCATCAACGATCTCGATCATGGCCAGCGATCCCGGTGCCATCCCCAGGTGATCCTCTTCAGACATGGTAAATACACCACCAGTACCCGCAAATTCGGTGATATTCTCGATCTCATCACGTATGAATTCCCTGGCTTCAGCAGTGCTCAATCCTTCGGGCATCTTCTCAAGGGCGATTATCACCATGTTCAGAGCATCGTACATATGTCCGCCAAAGGTATTAACCTTTCCCTCGCCAAACCTCGATTCGTAGTCCTCTTTATACTGTGTCAGGACCTCTTTCTGAGGGTCACTTTCAGGAATAGCGTCAATCACCAGGAGCTTGCCGGCAGGGAAAATAACTCCATTTGCTGCTCCCCCTGCCTGATCGATGAAGTCCTTGTTGGCGATGCCATGACTGCAATACAGAGGAGTTTCCATATTCCGTGTTTCCATATCACGGGCAACTGTAGCTGATTCATCTGTAGTAGCCCAGCAGACTACCGCCTCGGCGTCTGTTCTCTTGATATGGGTAAGCTGCGCCTCCATGCTGGGATCCCCGCTGTTGAAGGTCTGGTCATCGACTATTTCAATTCCGTAATCGGGAGCATCGGAGATAAGAATCTCTCTTCCCGCAGAACCATACCCTGATGTATCGGTTATAAGGGCGATTTTGGTAACACCCTGTTCTTCCATGTGATTGTAGAGCTCGGTTACCGCCTGCTTATCTGACTGCGGAGTCTTGAACACCCAGTAGCGCTCCTCTACAGGTGTCACAATTTTAATGCTGGCTGCACACGAGATCAGCGGAACTTCCGCGTTGGTAACCGTATCTATTATGGCCAGACTATTGCCGCTTGTAGTTGGGCCTACAATAGCCAGTACATTATCCTGCTCGATCAATCGAGTGGTCAGTGTGCGGCATTTGGTATCCTTTGTTTCATCATCGTAAATGATCACATCAAGCTCGTGCCCGTTTATTCCACCAGCACTATTGACCTGATCTTCAATCATCTTAGCCGTTTTTTCCTCGGGCTCTCCGAGGGATGACGCGGGGCCGGTTATTGAAAGGACGGCACCGATCTTGTACGCCCCTTTGCTTGGCTCCTGGGTTTCAGTTGAAGTCGGCTTATCCGTTTCATCATCATCGGAGCAAGCGGTTAGCCCAGCGGCTGCGAGTGACAGTAGTATTATGATTAAGAACGCCCATTTTAGAATTGACTTCATTCGGTTTTCCTCTCCTCCTTATAGTCAACTTTGAAAACTCTGATCAACCCCCACTTTTCCCTAAATCTCAAAGGGAATTTAAAGCTGGGAGACACACCCCGCCCCCTTAACACGCCACTTGCTCAGAGATTCCTTTCGTCGGTTTTTCCAAATAATGCAATTTACCCGGCGCACCTCCTTGTTCATCATTTAATCCCGCAATGCCGACGGCTATTATAGCGTAATAAGCTACCGGAGTGCAACAGATTGCCGAACGTCTTACCTTACCAGTGATAAGTTCTGAATGCGCTGGATATTCCTCACTTGATTCACCAGTGACAGGCACGAAGTGTTAACCAATGACATGATACTTGAATACTCTCCCGGCTAAATGAGTCCTGTGAGACAGGGGGAATTAAGAGAGATTTCTGTGGGAGGCCGGGGAGGGGAATAGCGAACCGCGTCGATTTATGATCGACAGTACCCTGGTGTATTGTCCCGTAAATAACCAGACCTTCGCTGATATTAATTGTACGCGAATATTTGAGCCTTATCCCCACCACCCATCCGACGCTGACTACTCCGTAACGCACTCGCGGTCGCGAGTGCGTTACGGAGTAGTCAGCTTTTCATGTGAAGCAAGGCGGTGAAAAGAGCTTTGCGGAACCATTGTATAGAACTGTCAGGGACAGAGCCCTAGCCTGTAGGTATGGTGGTACCGGTAGCCCTCGCTATGAGCTTGCCATCCTGATTACTGACCGTCATCTCTGAAAGGCCAACCCTTTTCCCGCTTTTTATAACTCGGCACTCAGCTATGAGCTCGTCACCGGCATTGGCCCCGGAAATAAAATGGAGGTTAAATTGTGAAGCTACGCTTGGAAACGACAGGGAATTGGAAGCGTAGGCAAATGCCTGGTCCGCCACCGACATGATGATTCCGCCGAAGGTCATGCCATTGAAGTTCTGGTATTCCGAAATAACCTTCATCGAGACCCTGGCATAACCAGGGGAAAGCTCGAGAAGATTCATGTTCAAAAACGAGGCTATGGCCTCACTCCCGGCTCGCGCCTTGAGTTCGTCTACTAAGTCAGCCGGTTTTTTCTCGCTGGTTGACACTAGTTCACCGCCTTAGTTTCTGAAATCGCCCGGCCGCCTCCTCAAGCGACTCAACGCTCCGACAGAAAGCAAATCGGAGATAGCTGTCCCCATAGCCGCCCGAGGCATAAAAATTATCTCCCGGAACGCTGGCCACACCCACCTCCATTATGAGATACTTCGCGGCATCCATTGGAGACATCCCTTTCAGTGCCGGTACGTTGGTATAGTCAGCAAAAAGATAATAGGAACCATCCGGCGGAGTGACGCCGAAACCAGCGTTTTTTAAAGCTTCCATAAGCATCACGCGTTTTCGCTCATACGCCGCGGGAAGCTGTTTGTAGAAGCCGTCATCGAGCTGCAAAAGCCGGACAACACCCTTTTGCAAAGGGGTCGGAGACTGGATTACCATGGTATCATGAATAGCCCGGACACGGGTTGTGTATTCCTCTGGAGATATAATCCATCCCACCCGCCATCCGGTCGCGTTGCCGGTCTTGGAGACCGCGTTGATAACAAACGTCCTTTCGCGCATACCGTCAATCCGGGCCATGCATATGTGTTGTCTTCCATCGTACAGTATGTGCTCGTAAATCTCATCGGTGACCACCATGATGTCGTGCTTTTGGCATATTGCCGCGATCTCGCCCATTTCTCCCCGGCTGAAGACCTTGCCCGTTGGGTTATGAGGGGTGTTAAGTACCAGCACCTTAGTCTTACCGGTAATAGCCTGTTCCATCTCGGAGAGATCGATATCCCACGTAGCACCGGCACGGTTTTCCCGCAGGGTTATATACCGGGCTTCCAGTCCCAGAATCTCAGCCTGGGAAGGATACATCTCGTGATATGGCTGCATAACGATGATCTCATCTCCCGGATTACAGATAGCCCGTAATGAGGTGAACAGTCCCTCGGTAGCGCCCAGAACAATGGTTATCTCCTTCTCCGGGTCTGGCCTGAACCCCTGGAATCGCTCTGTGTAATCGGCCACGGCGTTCCTGAGTTCACCGAGTCCAAATGGATAGCAGTACTGGTTATAAGCATCCCTGGGATTCTGAAGAGTTTTAAGCGCATCTTTGAGGCTCATTTCCATGAAATTCTCAGGTGTACTACCCGTCTGATTAAGGATATCTCCCAGTCGCGTCCCTTCAAGCCGTTCAATACCCTCATCCGTTCCACCAAGAGACGCGACGATACCACCCCAGACCATATCGTAGATAGCCGCCTCGTCGGTAAAACCTTGAGAAAGGTTCACCGCCTGGTATTCATTTGCCAGTCTGGTCATCAGCCTGATGGTCGATTCCTTAACCATATCTCCCTCCCTCAACCGAGCAATATTGCTTCCATGGCACCTGCGATCCAGGAATCGCTAAGCCCTTTTTGCTCTATTGCCCCCGAGGGGCAATGAGCGACACACGTACCGCAACCACGGCAGATAATCTCATCAACCCGGGAAATGAAAATGCCCCGAGCCGTCTCAATCAACCGTGGAGCACCAAACTCACAGATCGTGGTACAAGTCCCACACCCCCGGCATAGCGATGGATTGACGATAGCTACAGTCTCGCCTGTATGAACCATGCCCCTGCCGAGAAAAGCGGCAACCTTTCCCGCTATCGCCATCCCCTCCAGTGCGGCACCGTCAGCGTCTTTCTCTGCCGAACCCGCGCCGCAAACAAAAACCCCGGGGACGCAGCTCTCGAACTGGTCCGGCTCGCTTTTGGTCTGTCTAACGGCCAATTGGAGAAGTTCCGGAAGCTTATTGATGCTTATCCCATCTAAATCAATAATGACCGCTCCGGCGGTCACTTCCCGCGCCTTACCTTTTCGCTTCAGCTCAAGGGTGTAATCGCCCGCCAGACCATCGAGACTTTTCACCTGCATGTCTTCCAGTATTTCCCCGCCATGGGAGCGGATATCGTCAATCAGCCCCCTCTTTGTTTCACCAGAAAGACGTTTGCTCTCCACAACCGCATTAACCCGGATATTCATCCCGGCCAGACTGGCAGTGGCCTGCAACCCGCTAACTCCACCGCCAATGATAGCCACACTCTGTTTTACGGGCAACTTCCTGACCGAATCCGATGGACTTTCGATCAGGTGAGTCAGGCCGGCCCTGATCAAAGCTGTCGCTTTGGCCATCGCTTTCACATGATCCCTCGCATGGACCCATGCGCAGTGTTCCCTGATATTAACGAACTCATAGCGCAAACCGTCCTGTCCCGCACAAGCCAGTAACTTATCCTTACATTCTATCCTGCGGTCCGAGCAACTGAAACAGATCTGGTCGAGACCGCAGCACGCACATGCGGCCACAACGGCGTGAGTAAGTCCATGCTCTTTCGCCATATTCCTGATTTCCATGGCTCCTTCATCGCTGCAAGCGTAATCTATCGGATGAGCCAGAGCCACATCGTGCCTTCTGGAGAGATGTACCACAAGACCGGATATATCGATTACATCACTGATACCACCTCCACACCTGCAAACGAACACTCCTGTCATGGGAACACCGGCGACAGCCGGCCCTTCTTCCTGCCGAAGAACTGCCGGCGCCTCCAGATTGGTCACAGGGCGCTTATCGGCCAGGTCAGATAACACCTTGCTGACGATGGCCGAGGCATTGGACAACACCTCCGGGATATCACCTTCTCCTATAGTGTATACATCCTCCATGGGAGAATCCCCGGCAGCATATATCACCGCATCGGCGTTCAGTTCCATCTCGGCCGGCCGCATTTCGTGGTCGATAGCATTCTGTTCACATGCCTTCACACATTCAAAGCATTCACTGCAACCGCCGCAATTCAAACACCGCTTCGATTCTCTGAGTGCCATGAAGGTGGTATACCCTGTCTGTACCTCTTCGAAGTTACCTACGCGCTGCTCAACGGGAAGGACGGGGATACGCCGCCGGCTCCTCGGAACGATGTGCACATCCTCCAGGTCGACTTCCACCGGAGCAGGGCTTTCCAGCAACCTCCCCTCCGCCAGGTCCAGCCCCTGCAGCAACCTGTCAATTGATACAGCGGCACGACGGCCATCACCCACGGCATGGACCATTGATCTCGGTCCGCTGGTCACATCGCCACCCGCGAATACCCCGGGTACACTGGTCTGCAAGGTTAATGGGTCTACGTCGATAGTATTTCCATCGTTTTCGGGCCGCAACCGGCCATGGTCGAAAATACTCAGGTCCGGTTGCTGTCCGATAGCCACGATCACAGTGTCGCAATCCAGGGCGAAATTAGACCCTTCAACCGGAACAGGCCACCTTCGACCCGTCTCATCCATCTCTCCCAGTTCCATCCTCTGACACTCAATGCCCACAACCCTTCCCCCCTCCCCAATTATTCGAACGGGCGCCGCCAGTGTCTCCACCTCGACACCCTCCTCTGTAGTCTCCAGTATCTCCGCCTTAGTAGCCGCCATTTCGTTCTCAGTGCGCCGATAGAGAATGCGCACTCTTCCCTGATTCAGCCGGATAGCGGTTCGGGCCGAATCGATGGCGGTGTAACCCCCACCGATCACCACCACGTTACTACCAACGGTTACCGGCTGCTTCAGGTTAATTTTCCGGAGAAGGGTGATGCTGTCTATCACCCCATCCAGTTCTTCACCGGGAATATTCAACTGCAAATTTATGTGGGCACCACTGGCAATGAAAACAGCCTCATAACCCTGTTCTTTCAGGTCACTGAGGGTCAGGTCGGGGCCTACAGCGGTGTTTGTCCTTATCTCAACTCCCATATGGAGTATCGCGTTTATCTCAGCTTCCCTGACCTCCCTCGGGAGGCGAAAACGCGGCATACCGACTGCCACCATACCGCCGGGAACAGGCAGGGCCTCGAATATCGTGGAGTTATGCCCTTTCCATGCCAGGTCGCGGGCGCAGGTAAGGCCCGCCGGGCCCGATCCAATTACGGCCACTCTCCTTGGACTATCCGGATTCACCATGCCCGTTGGGATCAATGAATACTGCCTGGGTTCCATATCCGCAAGATACCGCTTGAGGGACGCAATGGCGATGGGCTGATCAACCGTGCCACGGGTACAGGCATCCTCGCACGGATGGGTACAAACCCTGCCGAGAATGTGAGGGAATGGATTCGCCTGCCTTACAAGATCCATAGCTTCGCGCAACCGTCCTCTGGAGATAAGAGCCACATATCCCTGCACATTGATTCCTGCCGGGCAGGCTGCTGTACACGGAGCCACTCCCGTTTTATCGATTACGCATGAGGATGGAATGGATTTCAATCCAAGCGGCGGCCTGTGTATCGCCTTTTGAGCCTTGTGGTTATCCTCGGAAAAAAGAACCACCGGGCAGACGCGCTCGCATCTTCCGCAACTGACACAAGCTTGAGGCCCAACATATCTGGGATGTTGTATGACCCTCACCCGGTATGTTCCATCATCCACGTCGATTCCCGCGACTTCAGTTCCGGTCATGATCCGGATGTTGGGATGCCTGGCCGCCTTCAACAATCCGGGACGAAAGACAATCCCTTCATCAGGTGACTCGGGCAGAGAATAAGATTCCTCCAGGAGAGTTACCTCTATTCCCGAATCGGCCAAATCAAGGGCAGCCCGCACTCCCGGCGTATTACCGCCAATTATCATCACCCGTGCAGCCACTACTTATCAGCTCCTGCTCTTGCCTTCTCTCTGCCATGTTCGTAGCCTCGTTCAAAGGCATTGGTGTTCAATTCCTCTGTTCCCTTTGGAACCGAGTCCAATACGGATTTCTTCATCGCCTCGACGGAGGTCAGGTTCGTTACCGCGGATAAAAAGCCAAGCATTACGATATTGGCTACCGCGCTCCTGCCCATCTCCTGAGCTATGCGCGTCGCGGGAACGGCAAGTACCCTGTCCTTTTGATCTTCATTCGGCTTGACCAAATCCTCATCTATGATGACCTTCACGTCATCCCCCGCGCCGGCGGCATACCTGGTATAAGCTTCCTGTGACATGGCTACCACGACTGAGGGACTGGTTACATATGGATACGAACCTGGCTCATCAGTGATCACTACCTGAGCGCTGCACGAACCTCCACGAGCCTCAGGGCCGTACGCCTGCGTGAGTGTCGCGTTCTTACCATCGAATATCGAGGCAGCCTTACCTACGATCAGGCCCGCGAGGATTATACCCTGACCTCCAAAACCGCTCAATCTCACTTCCGTTCGATCCATATACTATCCCCCGGAATGTATTTACCAGAACTGCTGTGCCACAGTGGAGAAACGTTTACAGGAAATGGCGGGTAATGTCAATCACGCCCCGGATCTGGTCGTTTCCTTCTGCGGCTCTTTCCGGGAACCGAATGATCTGCCGAGAACCTCCGCCTGAAGCTCACAAAAAGTGGGGCGCTCTATGTCTACGAATTTACCTACAACGATAGAACCATCGAGGTCAATCGCCACATCCCTCGGGTCCGCTCCATTATCGATGATGCTGCTATCCCTGTAGTAATTCATCTGCGCCAGTCCGGTAACCTGCCGGTTCTTTCTTCCATACTGGGTAGGACAGGGAGCTATGACCTCGACAAAGGTAAACCCCGGTTTCAGCAGTGCCTCGACAATCGAGTTTTCCAGCCGGCGTATGTGCAAAGCAGTCCAGCGAGCCACATAAGTGCCTCCCGCCGCCGTAACCAGATAGGGTAAATTGAAAGGAATCTCAAAGCATCCGTATGGTGAAGTCGTAGTACGCGCGTTTAAAGGTGTGGTCGGCGCTACCTGTCCGCCGGTCATACCGTAATTGAAATTGTTCACGCAGATGACTGTCATATCCATGTTTCGGCGGGCCGCATGTATGAGATGGTTGCCCCCGATTGAGGCGATATCGCCGTCCCCGCTGAAAACCACCACCTTCAGGTCCGGATTAGCCAGTTTCAGTCCTGTAGCGAAAGGAATCGCCCTGCCATGAGTTGTATGGAAGGAATCAAGTTTAACATAACCGGCGGTGCGACCGGTGCAACCGATACCTGAAATAACCGAGACCTTATCCAGTGACAGTTCGCTTTTGATAAGCGCGCTTAAAAAGGCATTAAGAACCGAGCCCAGTCCGCAACCGGAACACCAGATATGCGGCATACGCTCCTGCCTGAGCAGACTGTATATCGAAGTGCGGTCAGCGTTATCTCTCATCTCGCGGCCTTCCTGATAGCTTCCAGAATAACCTGTGGATCATGCACCGTGCCACCCATGTGCCCAACCAGTATCGTTTCGGCGGCCCCGCCCGCACACCGTTCCACCTCAAGAGCTATTTGCCCATCGTTCAGTTCAGGGACTATCAGCGCTTTAACTTTCCCGGCAACCTCACGTATCTTTTTATCCGGAAACGGCCACACCGTTACCAGCCTCAGCATGCCCACTTTTATGCCTTCCTCTCTGGCGTCCCTGATAGCCAGGAGGGCAACCCGCGCCGATATGCCGTATGAACATACCACCACATCCGCACCCTCCAACCCATCCTCCTCAAGCTCAATTATGTCATCCTTGTTCAGTTCGATCTTGTCTATCAGCCTTCTGACCAGTTTACCCTGAGCCTCCGCGGACATATCCGGATATCCTCTCTCATCGTGAGTGAGGCCGGTGGTATGGAAGTAATAACCATCTCCGGCATTGGCCATCGGAGGAACCAGGTCGGGATCAGGCTTATACGGGATGTACTCTCCCGGAGGACCGGATGGTTTCCTCCTGGATATTTTCTTAATCTCTTCCGGTGGAGGAATGGTGACCTTTTCACTCATATGCCCGACCGATTCGTCCCCCATTATCAATACCGGCGTACGGTATTTTTCCGAGAGATCGAACCCCTTTATCGTCAGGTCAAACATCTCCTGTGGCGAACACGGAGCCAGGGCGATTATGGAGTACAGGCCGTGAGAACCCCATCGCGCCTGCATCATGTCTCCCTGTTGAGTTAAAGTGGGCAAACCGGTCGATGGACCGGCCCGCTGTATATTTACCAGCACACATGGCGTCTCCAGCATCACACCAAGCCCCAGATTCTCCATCATCAGGCTGAATCCCGGACCGGAGGTCGAGGTCATGGACTTCACCCCACCCCAGGAGCCCCCGAGTATCGCCGCCATCGAGGCGATCTCATCCTCCATCTGAATGTAGATCCCGTCAACCTCAGGCAGCCTCTCCGACATCCTTTCGGCAACTTCGGTAGCCGGCGTTATCGGATATCCGGCAAAGAACCGGCATCCCGCGCTTATGGCCCCCTCAGCGCAGGCCACATCACCATTCATGAAGAATTCGCCCGCGAGCACACCATCATCAGACACCGGTCTTCTCCTTTTCAGCCTCCTCGGTGGTTACGCTGATGGCGAAGTCCGGGCAGAGAGCCTCGCAAAGTCCGCAGGCAGCGCATTCATCAGGCCTGGCCGCGTATGGAAAGTGATAACCCCTCTGATTCATCTCTTCGGATTCCTCGAGTACGTGCCTCGGGCAGAATTGAATACAAAAACCACAACCCTTGCATCGATCCGGTATAATATTCACCTGACCGTGCACAGGTTTTATCTTGTCATGATCTAAAGGGGTTCTCCAGAACTTCATTGCCATGTCAGACTCCGGATGAGGGTAGAGACATCACCGCTCCAGCACGACGTTTATTCTAGCACAACCGGCAAATTGAAGTAAAATACCTTGCTTCGCTCACGTGAGACCATGCTATACTTAGGAAAAATAACCCTGCTTTTTTGAGAAAGGTTCGCCATGAGCGAAAAAGACGAGGTACAAAAGCGAATCGGGGAGCTTCGCGAGGAGCTCAAGTCTCATAATTATTACTACTACGTACTCAACGACCCTCAGATAAGCGATGCCGAGTACGATGAGATGCTGCGCGAACTCAAATCACTCGAGGAACAGTACCCGGAGTTCATCACCCCTGATTCGCCGACACAGCGGGTAGGAGCGGAACCCGTCGAAGCCTTCGGGGTGATCGAACACCCCGTTCCACTATTAAGCCTGAGCAACGCCTTCTCAGATGAAGAGCTTCGCGCCTGGCACAAACGAGCCATGAATCTCCTGGAGGGACAGGAATTCGACATGGTGTGCGAACTCAAAATGGACGGGCTGGCGGTGGCGCTAACCTACACGGATGGAATGCTGGTCACCGGGGCAACAAGAGGAGACGGGTTACGCGGAGAGAACGTTACTTCAAATCTGAAGACAGTACGCAGCATCCCGCTGTCCGTGCGTGGAGATATTCCGCCCAGATTCGAGGTCAGGGGAGAGGTGTTTCTACCCAAAGACGCATTCAGGAAACTGAATGAATACCGGGCCAGGGAAGGACAGCCATTATTCGCCAATCCGAGGAATGCCGCCGCGGGTTCTCTCAGGCAACTCGATCCGAGAGTAACAGCAAAGCGGCCACTGGATATCTATATTTACGCGCTGGGATGGGCCGAGGGTAAAAACCTTCCCCCGACTCACTGGGAGACTCTGGAATACCTGCAGTCGATCGGATTTAAAATCAGCCCGTACAATCAGCGATGCAAGACCATCGAAGAGGCGGCGGAATACCGGCAAACCTGGGAGGAAAAAAGGGAATCCCTGCCCTTTGAGGCCGACGGCGTGGTAGTGAAAGTCGATAGTTTCGAACTGCAGGGCAGGCTGGGAACCGTGGCTCGTGACCCGCGCTGGGCAATCGCCCGCAAATTCTCCCCGGTTCAGGCGACCACCAGACTGGTCGATATCGGAATAAACGTGGGAAGAACCGGCTCGCTCAATCCGTACGCGATTCTGGAACCGGTGAATGTGGGAGGGGTGACCGTCCAGCACGCAGCGCTTCACAACGAGGACTATATTAAGCAAAAGGACCTGCGTATCGGCGACATGGTGACCGTACAACGGGCCGGCGACGTAATACCGGAGATAGTTGCCCCGATACCGGGAAGGCGTAGCGGCGATGAAAAGGTATTTGAAATGCCGGAGCACTGCCCGGTGTGCCGGGCGGAGGTCATCAGGCCGGAGGGCGAGGCCATACACCGCTGTACCAACGCAGCCTGCCCCGCGCAGGCGCTGGAGAAACTCAAGCATTTCGTCTCGCGTGGAGCCATGGATATTGAGGGAATAGGTGAGAAGCTGTGTATCGCGTTGTTCGAAGCCGATCTGGTCAGCGACGTTTCCGATTTCTACTACCTGAACACTGGCCATCTGACGCGGATCGAGAAAATAGCCGAAAAGAGCGCCTCTAATGTACTGAATTCGATAGAGGCCAGCAAGAATCAGCCTCTGGCCAGACTCGTATTCGCGTTAGGTATTCCCCATGTCGGGTCGGAGACAGCGGAGATACTGGTGAACCGCTTTCCCGGCATGGAAAAACTTTCTCAGGCAAGTCAGGAAGAGCTGCTCCAGATTCCTTCCATCGGTCCCAAAATAGCCGAGAGCGTTCTGGCCTTTTTCCGGCAGGATCAAAACAAGCGGATTATCGAACGCCTGAGTAATGCCGGAGTCAGAATGGAAGCGGAGGCCCTCGAATCCCGGCCGCAACCGCTTGCCGGTCAAACATTCGTCCTGACAGGCAAGCTGGACAGCATGACACGTGAGGAGACGGAATCCAGAATCAAAGAACTGGGAGGGTCAACGAGCTCCAGCGTGAGCGGGAATACTTCGTATGTAGTGGTCGGTACCGACCCGGGTTCCAAGCTTGAAAAGGCAAGGAAGCTCGGAGTCAAGACGATAAATGAACAGGAACTTATCGAGCTTCTACAAGAGGATAGCCCGGCTTGAAGGATGCCAACTGAAGTACTCCGGATGGAGCAAGTACATATACACCGGCGTTACTCTATCTTGACTTCAACACATCTTCTGCCGTATGCTGCAAATACGAGAGGCGAATCGCTGTGAAGGACATTCCGGACTATCTCAAGAAAGTCGTAACAGGCGAAATTTCACCAACACCCATCAGTAAACTCATTGGATTTTCCCTTACTGAAGTCGAATACGGACGTGCCACCTTCGAACTCGATGCCGGTGATCAACATACCAATCCGTTTGGCCTCGTTCATGGCGGTCTCATCTGTGATATTGCCGATGCTGCTATGGGAGCGGCCTATCACAGCACACTCACAGACGATGAAACATGCTCAACGCTGGAACTGAAAATCAGCTTCTTAAAACCGGCACCCAGGGCAAAACTTCGAGCCACGGGCAGAGTAATAAAGGAAGGCCGCTCGGTAGGCTTCGTGGAGTGTGACGTAATCGATGAGGGAGGTAGCCTGCTGGCCCGGGCAACCGGCACACTCCTCAAAATGACATCAGAAGCTGAAGGCTGAAGTACACCTGATACGACGTTGGCGCTTAAGGGCACGGAGCTCCTTTGCCGGATTTCCCAACGGGCCGGGCCTTAACCAGGATGTAGCACCAGGGATGGAGGCAGACAGCCAAACAGATGGATCGCGAAGCAATATGCAAAGCAGGGGTTTATCCGAGGGTGAGAGCGCCTGTGCCTGATTTGTCAGGGGGTTGGGTAGGTACAATTCAATGAATGAAAAACCATGGTATCAAAACGGTCTTTATTTTGAATGCCAGCGCTGTGGCAATTGCTGCTCCGGTTTCCCCGGCTACGTACAGGTGAGCGATGAGGAAATTGGAGCAATCGCTATTCAGTTGGGAATAAGTGAATCTGATTTCCGCGACCAGTACACCATTAATACAGACGGTCCGGGTTCACGCTTGATCGAGCGTGATAACAGTGACTGCGTTTTTTACAACTCGACCGCCGGCTGCGTTATATACGAGAACAGACCCGTGCAATGCCGGACGTGGCCCTTCTGGGGCGAAAACCTGGTCAGTCCGCAGACCTGGGAAAACACGGCCAAAACATGCCCGGGCATTAATCAGGGCAAATACCACAGCGTCAATGAAATAAAGGTCTGCATCAAAAGCGAAAGTCTCCAATGAGGTGTTATCGATACGTTTTTTTATGGAAAGGAACAGAACCGACACCATGGAAAAGTACTTGAAATCCACCGCCTCAATCGACTCAGACAATGAGCTCATCAGGGAGACGGCGGACTGCCTCACTCGGGATATAAAGGATGACGTTGAGAAGGCATGCAAGCTTTTCTATTTCGCGCGGGACGAAATCAGGTATAATCCGTATTCAGCACTCTATCCAGCTGAGGCAAGCGGTATTCTCAGCCAGAGATACGGGTTCTGCGTACAGAAAGCTGTACTCCTTGCCGCGCTCGCACGTTCTGTCGCCATTCCGGCGCGACTGGGCTTTGTCGACATACTCAATCATCAACTCCATCCCGAATGGCGAAGGATCTTTGGTTCGGATATGGTAGTCTATCACGGGTTCGCCGAACTGTATCTACACGGAACGTGGCTGAAGGCTACCCCCGCCTTTGACCTCAGGATGTGCCTGGAAAACGGTTTCATCCCTGTAGAATTCGATGGAATGAATCATGCCATGCTTCCCTCTCATAACGCGTATGGCAAACCACACATAGAGTATCTTGAGGCACATGGGTCTTATGAAGATTTACCCCTGGGTGAGATAATAAACGCGGTATATAAAGCCTATGGTGACAGATTCCTGGAGTGCTGGAAAAGTGGCCAATGGGATTACTATACCAGTTCAGTATAGATAACCGGGCACACCACGCCGATAATCCTGAATGGCGAGTATTATTGTGATCGCTATCACACAAAAAGAAATCGATGCTGGTATATTGTCAAGGCTGTTTCCCCATGATTGGGGGATTCAAGGCGGTTGATCAGAGGTTACCTGAATACAGTCACGGAGGATAAATGGCACGTATCAGATTATTGCGAGACCATGAGGCCCCGGAAGATACAAGAGAGATCTTCAGAAAGATAGAAGCTAACGGAGCAAAGGTTTTAAACCTTTATCGCGCAGTCGGGCACAGTCCGTCGACAGTATCGACTTTTATCAAGCTGGGTAATGTTTTGTTGAACCGTACCGTCCTCCCGCCACACTTGCGTGAGCTGGCTATACTGCGAATCGCCACTTTACTTGAGTGCGGCTATGAATGGACACAGCACGAGCCAATTGCTCGGGGTGCAGGTATCACAGAATCGCAGTTAAACGACGTCGCCCGGTGGGATAGCGCAGACAGTTTCAGTGAAGTCGAACGGGCAGTTCTGAGGTACACCGATGAGGTGACCCTCAATAATAAGGTTTCAGATGAGACATTCTCAGGGCTGGAGAGGCATCTGGATGAACGAGACCTGGTTGAACTGACGCTGGCCATCGGTTACTGGGGCATGATAGCCCGTGTACTCGTGCCTCTGGAAATTGAGGTTGAGGATAAGTCCATCGGCTCCACCGGAGACCTGCTGGGCAGATCATAGTCCGGCTCTGGGAGTACCGAACGACAAGGCTCCCTGCATGGCTTTCGCCTGAACTTCAGATCAGGGGAAAGAAGTATTTTCGAATGAATTCAAAGTTCTGTTCCACCTGGTCCTTTCCTATTATAATGTTTCCATATTCCGTGCTGTGACCAGGCAGAAGGTACTCCGCTTCGAACCGGGCGAGTTTTTCAATGCTGGCTTTGAGCGCGTTGCCGTCACCGCCGGGAAAATCCGTCCTGCCCACGCTCCTGTTAAACACCGCGTCGCCCGTGATCAGGGCGCGGTTTTGCGGATCATAGACGCTTATCGAACCGGGGCAATGACCGGGTGTGTATATTATCTCAAGTTCAAAACGGCCGCCGCCGTTTCCGAGCACTAGAGAACCTTCCTGCAGATAGAAATCGGGCTCAAACTCCTCCATCGGCAACCCGATCATCTTGTGGAGATCTCTTCCCGTAGCGCGCCTGTATTCATCCTCCTGCTTGCTCAAGGTTATCAGCCCTCTTCGGTCAGCCGCTCCCTCACTTCCGGCACCGGCTATCACTTCACTCGCGCCACAGTGATCGGCATGGGAATGGGTATCAACGATAAGGCCGATCTCTTCAGGCTCTATGCCGTCCTGGCGCATCAAGGCTACCAGGTTCTCGTAGCATTTTTCCCCTGTTTCATTCACCCGGTAACCAGGATCCACAATCACATGCGGACGTTCACCCGGCAATACGCCACGGAACAGATAGCTATGGGCATTGTTGCCCCTCCCTTTCCAGATGTAACAATATAGATTCTCCGTCAACTCCATAGCTCAATAAGCCCCCGTTCGGAGTATTATAAACGATATAATATTTATATTCAATACAACGCGAAACGCGTGAAAACCGCGATTTTAACAAGTTTAGCTTGTCATTCCCTGATTCTCCGTTCCTTTACCCAAATTAAAGGAGTTATCATGCCTTCCGGTTTAACAATACAGGTTATTAAAGCGGGGAAACAACGGCCGGGAGGATATAGAAATACAATCTTTTCAAACGGCGTCTTTGAGCTGAAATCAATGCCTTGCGCTGAACCGCGATATTGAGATAAATTAAATGGGGAGTGCTTAAAATGGAAGAGATGAAAAGCGCTATGGAGAGAGCTATGGAGAGAGCTGAGCGGATGGGCAAGCTTTCTTCAGAGGAACTACAAAAGCAGAGGGAGGCCCGTTACGCCCCAGTCGGTGACGCAATAGCTCGGCGCTTTTTAGAGCATGGTTACACAAGTATACTGGCGGAACAACTGGAAAAAGTTGATGAGGAAGGGCAGACCATCGCTCTGAATTCAGCGTTGACCACCCTGGCGGAGAGCATCAGCCTCGATAACCGGGCGCTGACTGAAAGGGCGATTCAGGGCATAATGGAACTTGGTCGCAGTAGAAATACTGAACAGACGGCTGACGAGATAATGAACCTCTTTGGTCAGTATTCCTGGCAAAAGAAGCTATGGTATGAAGAAAATTCAGACCAAATAGGGAGAAACGTAAGGGAAAGGATGGGTCGGATGGGAATCGGCGGCAGCGCCGTTGGGGAAATCAATATCAATAATGACGAAACCTGGATCAAGCGGTCGACTGAGCTTCAAGAGGAATTTGACGAGAGGCTGGAGGGACTTAAGAAATCTCTAATCCAGTCGCTGGAACCGGACTAGAGGTTGTTGAATCCCTGCTCCCTGCATTGCTTCAGCCTTACACAGCGCGATTTCCGGCAAACCCCATCCAGCCCCTCCAGTTGCCTCCGACATTCGGCTAACCGATAGTGCGCTCCCCAAGAAGGAGAGGGGGCGAAAGGATACAGTGGGGGTTTCGGGGCCGCGCAACCCCGAGGTTTTCTTGGGCGGGATATGAATTCTATTATTTGCGCACCGCCGCGAAACGCCAGCGGGCATACCAGCCGCCACCGTACCCCACCAGACGCAACTGTCGCGCCTTGCCGCTCCTGTAGATGCAGGGGACGTTGCGCTCACCCCTTTCATCCTGCCATACAGAGCCCAGGGCTACGATGGGGAATTCTTTGTGGATATTCGGATTCTTCTCGCCCAGCGCCAGGAGCTCGCGCAGGGCGGCCGGTTGGTACCCCCTCTGTCGAAGCTCTTTAAGCGCTTCGTTTGTTGATATATAGCGGTCAAAATGGATGAGCTCCACCACAGCATCGACCGTCCCCTTTCCTTTTGGCGGGAAGTTCTCAGGGGTGATGTCGGGATTGACCCAGTCGAACTTCGCCCGTTTGATGGCTTCGTCAAGCTCGAGCTGGTAATCCACTGTAACAGGATAATGGCCCGCGGGTGGTTTTTCCCCTGAAAGAGCTTTCTTAAGAATCTCTTTCAGTTCCTCCTGATTCCCGGTAAGCCTCTGGATCTCTTCCGGATCGACGTCTTTCGCTGCCGCCCACAATTGGCTTACAACCGCGGCAGTAAATTCATTGAATTGCTTTGCACTAATATTCGAGTTACCACTACGAGTCGTCATTTTCGTCCCTCCCTTTTTCTCCGGAAATCTAATCCATGCCGCTGGAAAAAGAATCTCCCTGGATAAACCGGATGAATTTTATCACCAATATGGATACAGTCACAATAGGCAGGTCCCGGTTTAAATCCGAGGCAAAATAATTTCAGCTTGAGCACAGGCATATCCGTGCCGCAGGTCATCAGGCCTGGTCCGGGCAAAGTAATCGGCCGGGATAGTGTAATAACATTACTGGTGTTGTCTGCAAAAACCTCAAATCAACCCCCTTGATCCCCCAATCTTGGGGGAAGTTTGTGTGGGGGACACCCCCAAAACCCCCGGCAGGAGTCATCTCCTGCACCTTTTTACAGTAAGGCCATATATGGTGTTGTCTGCAAAAACCTCAAATCAACCCCCTCGATCCCCCAATCTTGGGGGATGTTTGTGTTGGGGGACACCCCCAAAACCCCCGGCAGGAGTCATCTCCTGCACCTTTTTGCAGTAAGGCCATATGTTGGGATACCTCGCCTGTCAACCTTTCCTGATGACGCTCTAATTACTTGACACTCATCAACTTTGACCCAACTTCTACAGTTTTTCCAAAAATCGAAGCTAATTTTGGGGGTTTTGAAATCTTTGGCACCACAAATGCCCCTGTTTAACACTGTCCCAGGATAACTTCTGCTAGGCTACCTGCCGTACCGATGGCGGGATGGCCACGCCGACAGCCTGGAGCACCTTGCCTGCCACTCCCCGAACAGGGGTGCGTA
>JAWOBX010000022.1:0-15481 GCA_046484125.1 Dehalococcoidia bacterium
GTCATTTCCAGGTATATACCGTTACCATTCTGATCAGGTAAATAGAGTTCCCGGGGGGTGAAAGACCTTACCGCCAGACCTTTCTTCAATCTGGTGAACCTCTTTCTCAGGAATCCGACCGCGTCTTGAGGCAGGAAGTCCTCATCCAGAAAGTCCTTTCCCACCACTTGTTTCCGCTTCAGGCCCACAATCCTTTCAAACGAGCTGTTGACGTCGAGCACAACGCCATCGCTGTTAACCAGAAAAGCCGGATCCGGTATAGCATTCAACATCGTAATGATGGATTTCGCGCCTGTAAGCTTTCTCTTCATATCCATACCGAACTACTGTTCGCCCGTTCAAATCTCTAAACAGTTGTTAACGTATTTTGATCCCTCTGTTAGGCGTCTCCCAGAAGTTCCTTAACCTTGGTCACAATGGCATGAGGACTGAACGGCTTGGTTATATATTCGTCGGCACCTGCTGCCAACCCCTTTCTTTTATCAGTTTCCTGGCTCTTGGCACTAAGGATCACGATATGTATATCGCTTAAATCCGGGGTGCTTCTTACCTCCTCACAGACCTCATAACCGTTTTTCTGGGGCATCATTATATCCAGTAGAATAACTCCCGGCTCCTCCGACCTTACCTTTGCCATTGCCTCCTCACCATCCATGGCAGCATCGAAGTCATAGCCTTCCCTTTCCAATACAAATCCTAGTGATTTGATGAGGTTGGGATCGTCATCCACTATCAAGACTTTCTTTCTGAGCATTATTCACCCCCGGCGGCTTTCCACCCGCAATTGTGTTCCATATATATCACCAAAAATAAACTATGTCAAGAAAAAAGTAAATGACAGCCTCGTTGACCGACGGAACCGATTAAGCTATTATTTACCTGGTTTGTAAAATACCACCGGTCCAAAATATCAATTTGAAGGAAACCTATGGGAGAGAGAGAAGAACTCATCGAAGAGCTCCTGGAATTGACCGAGGATTTGTTCGCCGTACTGCACCCGACACTTTCGCTGGATAAACTGGCTTCCGATATCACAGTCGCCCAACTGCGGGTGCTTATTGGGTTACGAACATTGGGGCAGAGTCACATGAGCGCCATCGCCAACGCCGCGGGAGTCGTCCCATCCACAGCAACCGGGATAGTGGATAATCTGGTGGGGAAAGGGCTGGTATCCCGCAAGCCCGATCCTAACGACAGGAGAAGGGTTGTCTGCAGGCTTTCGCCGGAGGGTGAAGAACTGGTTCAGGGCTTGTGGTCATGGGGACGCTCTCAAATCGGCTCCCTTCTGGAAAGCATGCCGATAGAGCAGCTCCGGAACGCAAGTGAGGGTGCACGAACGCTCCGGGACAGGGTAAACTTCCGGTAGGTACTCGTTTTAACACCGGAGTATCCCTCTATAGTATAACGTGAGGCTTCCCTCGAACATAATAAGACTATGTATTTAAAGAAGCTCCCCGGTATCATCGCCAGGTTAATCGAGCGCAGGTCGCTCTTGATTATTATTCTTGTAGTGATTTTATCGGCCATTCTTGGGCCAGGCATAACTCAACTGAAGCCGGAGACCGGTCTTGATACCATGCTCTCCCCCGATAGCGAAATCTTCCGGGATACCACCATCTATGAAAAGGAATTCGGCGCCGAGTCAAACGTAATCCTGCTGCGGGGCTCACTGGAAGACATCTTTTCGAAGGAAAGCCTGAGCCTACTGGAACAATTCGAGCAGTACATCCACCAGGAACAGGGTGATAAAATCCACTCCTTGGTAGGCCCGGTGACCATACTGAAAATGGCCGCCGAAGAAGCGGAGAAACAGGGATACCCTGTCCAGTGGAACGACCCGGACTTCGTTGACAGGGTTCTTTATGGCCAGGAAGGCTCCATAAGAACCGATATGCAACCACTGATCACCAGCGATGGGCGGCATGTGCTGATAAACGTATTCCCGGTGGAAGGACTTGAACACGATGAGGCGCTTGAGCTGGTCCGGTATACAGAGGATTTCTTCAAGGAGGCAGAAAAGGAGGGAGAGCTTGAGGAAATCGCAGTATCTGTCATCGGCGATGTAGAGATGATGGAGGTTATAAGCGATTCAATAACCAGCAATTTGAGAGTCCTCCTGCTGCTTTCCGTCGGGGTAATGGCCGTAATCCTGATGCTGATGTTCCGGGTCCGCTGGAACCTGCTCTCCCTGCTCATGGTGGGAACGGCCGCGCTATGGACATTCGGAGCGATGGGTTACGCTGGAATACCTCTATCCATGTCCAGTATGGCCGTACTTCCCATTCTTATCGGGATCGGGATCGACTATTCCATCCAGTTCCATAACCGATATCAGGAGGAAGCATACCAGAGCAAGTCAGTATCCAGAGCGATCATTTCCTCTATAACAATCATGTTCCCCGTCGTTGGCATCGCCCTTATAGCCACCATTATCGGTTTCATCACGCTTTTCATATCCGAAGTGCCCCTGATCCAGGATTTTGGCAAGAATCTAGCCATCGGTGTGGTTTTATCCTTCATAGTCGCGCTGTTTCTCCTTCACAGCATTGTCAATTTAGCGGACCGGAGAATCCCTGTTACCAAGATGGGCAAGGCATCGGCGGCAGCCATTCAACTCTTCGAAAAGGGTCTGGCTATCGCCGCACGGTTCTCCCTGAGGCATCCGGCACCAATCCTGGTCATTGCTGTAATTGCCGGGGTCGCGGGAGGGGTCGCTGACAACTGGTTGCCCTCAAAGGTTAATCACGAGGAACTGATGCCCCAGGACTCGTCGACGCTCAAGGATATCCAGTATTTAAGAGACGTCACCGGGTATTCAGGCGAACTCCATTTTCTCGTTGAAGGAGGGAATGTTACCAGTCCTGAGGTTCTCGAATGGATGAAAGACTACCAGGATAAAATGAAATCAAGTTACCCGGAAATAAGGAGGATAGACAGCCCGGCCAAGATCGTCAGCGACGCCACGGTGAGCGGTTCAATACCCGAAGACCAGGATGAGATCAACCGAATATTGGGGGAAACACCTTCAATCTATGTGGAAAGGGCGATCTCCGGAAACCGGCAAATAGCCAGCCTGTCATTTGGAATAGAGCATCTACCGATTGAGGATATTCACGGTATCCTGGAACAAATGATCGGAGAAACCGAAATTCCCCAGGATTTGGACATTAGAATAGCCCCCGCTGGTAACCTGGCAACAGTCACTGAAGCCGTTGACGCGATGATGGGCAGGAGGACTCTAATGAATTCCATTTGCCTGGGAGCCGTTTTCGTAATCCTGCTTCTCCTCTATCGCCGCTTGACCAGGGCCGTCTTCACGATAATACCAGTGGGAATGGTAATTGGCTGGAGTTCCCTCACGCTTTTCGCCTCGGGAGTCCCGCTCAACCCAATGACTGCCGTACTTGGTGTACTGGTCATCGGCATATGTACCGAGTTCATCGTCCTGTTACTGGGCCGATATGAAGAGGAGAAAAGAGGAAGGGGATCGTTACCCCGTGAAGCCATGGTAACAGCCATATCTAAGACGGGCAGGGCCATTGTCACCACGGCACTCACCACCCTTGGCGGTTTTGGGGTATTAATAGCCTCGAACTTCGTCTTAATACGGGACTTTGGCATCGCCACTACCATAAGCGTATTCCTGTGCCTGATCGCCGCCATGGTGGTTATGCCCCCTGTGGTGGTATGGTGGGATACAAGGGTGGTCGAACGTCTACCCGGAGAGCTGGGGAAAAAGGTATAGTCAGCCAGAAAACGGCGACTCAGTTACAGAGAAATTCGCCTTCCGGGGGAATCACACCACTTCTAGATTTTTTCGTTTTCCCGAACAGATGAAAAACCTGTTGTCACACCAGAGATAAGTTCTTAAGGGGATGGAAACAGTATTGCGGAGGATGCCACACACATCCGAATTGATCGCTGCTCCTTGATTCCGGGCGCTTGTTCGCTCATTCAGCGTGTTTTTTGAACATCAGTGTTCCGAAGGTCAACCCGGCCATGGCCCAGGCGACCAATACCACCAGCGACCGCCACAGATCAGACCAGATGTAACCTTCGAGTACCAGGCCGCGGACTGCCACAACCGCGTAATCAACCGGATTGAACTGCCTGACCGTATCCAGCCAGTTCGGCAACGCTTCTCCCGGCATAAAGGCCGATGAGAGGAAAACGGTAGGAAGAGCAATGAAGTTGGTCACTGCCATGAGGGTTTCCACTCTTCCCAGGAGAAGAGCCAGGCCGTTGGAAAGACCGGCATATCCAAGGCCGAGGAGGATAACGAAGCCGAGCGACGCCAATACGCCCGGAGCTCCCGTCTCGATCTTCAACCCCTCGGTATAGAGATCAACCAGATAGATCGCGGCCAGGAAGATAATGACCGCCTGAAAAAGGAGCACCACAATAGAGGAGAGCATCCGGCTGAGAACTACGGACATACGGCTGGCAGGAGTAGCCAGTATCTTGGTCAGTATCCCCATATCCATATCCCGCAGCATGGCAAAGCCGGAAAAAGCGGTACCGAAGATCACCGTCATTACCACGACGCCGGGAGCGAAGAACTGGAGATAGGTTATATCACCAATCTCCTTTATCTGCGGCATATCCTCAAGCCTGTTGAATACCTGGGTAAACAGGAGCAGCCATATCATCGGCTGGATGATGTTCACGATAATGAACACCTTCATGCGGTACTGAGTCTTCAGGTGCCGTATCAACTGATACCAGGTATCGGTCAATGTGTTCATCGGTGTTACCTTTTTCTCCGCTTTTGATGCATTTGATGGGGAGTGGTAGCTTTGCCTTCCTCGGAGCGGATGGTTCGACCGGTGTACTTGAGAAAAACGTCATCCAGTGTCGGTTTTGAAACGGAGAGGGTGTTGATTTGAATATTGAATTCAGCCAGAAGCCGCATGATAGCGGGCGCGGCGGTTTCGCCGTTTTTGACATAGACAGCCAGTTCACCATTCGTAATCTCGGTACGGAGAACAAAATCCGTACCGGCCAGAATCGACTCGGTTCGCTCGATCAAATGTTCCTCCCCACCTGATCCAAATGAAAGCGTAACCACGTCTCCTCTCACGGATTGCTTCAATTCAGGGGAGGTACCAATCTGTATTATTTTGCCCATATCGACAATGGCAACCCGCTGAGCCAGATGATCAGCCTCCTCCATGTAATGGGTGGTCAGGAAAATGGTAATACCCAGATTGCTGGCAAGCGCACGAATGTAATCCCAGATGTGAACCCGAGTCTGAGGGTCCAGTCCCGCAGTTGGCTCATCCAGAAATATGACACGTGGTTGGTGAATCAGCCCCATGGCAATATCGAGCCGTTTGCGCATCCCCCCCGAATAGGTAAGGACCAGCTTATCGGCGAATTCGCTCAATTCCACCATCTCAAAAAGACTTTGCACACGCTGCTTGATGGTTTTGTTGTCGAGATGGTAAAGGTGCCCGTAAAGGGTCAGATTTTCCCTTCCCGTTTGATACTCATCCACACCTACATCCTGCGCTACGTACCCGATGTTTCGCCGGACTTCACCCGCGTTCTTAATTACATCAAGGCCAGCCACCTTAGCCCGCCCTGAAGTCGGACGGATGAGCGTATTGAGCATCTTAATGGTGGTGGTTTTGCCCGCCCCGTTGGGGCCAAGAAAGCCGAATATTTCACCCTCATCAACCGTTAAGTCAATGCCATCCACTGCCCGTACTCCGCCAGTGTATACCTTGGTAAGCTGTTCGGCCTGGATAATACTCATCGTCGCATCAGATCACTTGGTTTTATCAGTTATTCAATCTACCGCAACCAGTTCAAGCCCCTTTTCTCAGCCTGTTTATCGAAGAAAACCACCAGCGATGGCAATACCATCAGGCTGGCAAAGAGGGCGAAGAACACGTCTATCATCGTCACGATGCCGAAATCCACTACGATAGGAAAGTCAACTGCTATCAGCAGAGCCGCGAAACCGCCGATGGTGGTAAAGGCGGAAACGGTAATGCCGCGGCCGATCTTGGTCATAGCGGTTGTCATTGCCGCCACCGGCCGCTGATTATTCCCGCGCTCTTCGTAATAACGGGTCATTAGTAGAATGGTATACTCCACCCCTATTGCCATAATAAGCGCGCCAAAGGTGGCAGTGAGTGGCGTAAAATCGATCCCGAGCACAAACATGGCCAGGTTGGACCAGCCGATAATGAGCACTACAGGCAACGTGGCCAATATGGCCCGAACCACCCGAAGCCGGAACAGCAACAGCAAAGCCCCGAAAATAAAGCCGATTCCGATAACAGTCATCTCGCTACGACCGCTGGTTATGGCATCGACCACTTTGAGCCCTACCACGGGCATACCCGTAACAGTGGCTTTCACTCCTTCAGGCGGTGGGCTGCCCGCCAGCAAATCCTCAATTATAGTTTCTTTTACCTGTTTCAATTTATCGTTATCTGCGTAGCGGAGGTTGATTTGAAGGTTGCAGGCCGTGTAATCCGCGTTTATCAAGTTCTTTGCCGTGGATGGCGGGATTTTTTCGGCGTCGGCTAGGATTGCTTTCACCTGCTCTGTGCTGTCAGGTGCACCATCATTTACCGCCCAGATAAGATTAGCGATACTTTGCTGTTCAGTGATGACCGGCCCCTCCTCGCCACTGTCCTCTACGATCTTCTCAGTCATAACTTCGTCGCGGCGTTCATATATCTCCTGACCTATTGTTCTCATCCATTCCAGCGTGCCGGGGTTCAGCATAACGTCAGGAGATTCAGCCTCAATCAACAGGTTGAATGAGCTATTCCTTTCGGAGAGCCTCTGTAGCTCTTTCAGATCCTCAATGATCTCAAGGTCCTGGGAAATAAATGTGCTTTCATCGGTGACCACTCCTATACGTGAATCAATCGCCAGCCCCCCAATGGTCAGAGCAAGGGCGACCGGCAGGATGAGGATTGGGTTCCGGATAACTCTGGAGCTGATACGTTGAAGTGCTTTTTCCACAATCCCGGTCTGATCTTTCGTTTTCCTTTGACCGCCGGTAACCGGTTTGGCCGGTTGCCCGCGTTTACGGCGGTCGCGCCAGTAAAGGATTGATGTCAAAGGGAACGCAGCCACAAAATAGCTGGCCAGCACGCCTATAATAAGCATCAATCCGAAATCCTGGATCATGGGCACGGGGGAGAAGAACAGTGCGACAAATCCCAGGCAGGCGGCGATGAGGGCGATGGCCACAGCCGGGCCGATATAAGTGATGGCATTGATGACTGCCTGACCCATGCCAATGTCACGTAATGACTCCTCATCATAACGGTTATGAAACTGAATGCCATAATCGATTCCCAGCCCGATCATGACCGGGAAGACAGCCATGGAGACCATGGTGAGGGGAACACCTGTTGCCCCCATCAGACCGAAGGTATAGGTCACTCCGATGATGATAACCAGCAGCGGCAGCCACCGCCATGGGAATACACCGCGAACCTTAAAGATCAAAGCCAGGATGAGAAACAGCAGTGCCACCGCCAGCAGAAGCATCTGCCCGGTGGTTTCCATCATCATGTCGTTTACCTCGTCCATCAGAGCCGGTCCCCCGGTCACGACCGGCTCCACCCCGGCGGAAAAGCGGGCGGTATCCACCGCTTCGCGAACGATCTGAACTATCTCCTCAAGGGTATCTGAATCAATATCCCCTTTGAGTATCACGGAAATCAGTAGATGATTTTCGCCAGGTATGACTTGCCGGAATTGCTCGCCGATATTCCCGGTAACAGGATCCGTGACCAGGTTTATCCGCTGCTCAACGGAAAGATCGGCAAGAGTGGTATCCGGGGGAAATATTCCCGCACCTGTCTGTCTCTGGAGCTGTTGCTGCAAATAGACAGTAGGGCTGATTGCTGTGACTATGGCGGATTCGCCATTTATTTCGAAATCCTCTCGGGCGCTTTCCAGATCGCTGGTAATGCGCTGAATGGCCGCTGTGTTATCATCGTTCAACAGCCGCCTGAGCCCCCCGGCTTCACCTCCATTCTCGGCTTTATCCCGGACCATGACCACCATAACATTGGCGCCAAAATCCTCCGAGAAACGAGCGTAATCCTGATACTCTCTGGTATCAGTCGAGATCATTGTCTCCAGGCCGGTCTCCATTTCTATCCGGCTCGCTCCAAAAACCGCCAGTGCGACCAGTCCCAGGACAGCGATAATGATGATCAAATGCCACTTCACCACAAATGATCCGAGCAACGCGAATAACCCTCTCATGTCAGTCCACCTTTTAAGTCAGTGCCCTCCTCCCCGAAAAACACACAACTTAAGATATCTCAATCAAGTTCCCGCTCCACCGGATGCGGGATGATACGCCAGTGAACGCTCGCGGCTTCCTGTGTTATTGATCCCGTAACCTGGAGACTATATCACCGACCTTCCTGAATGACGCTTCAAGCTCTTTAAGCTCATCTTCCGTAAGGCGCGAAAGCCACGTTTTGATATTATGTTCTATGTTGGAACGAAAGCGCCGCTGAACTTCATCTCCCGTTGGAGTAAGCGTAATGTTCGACTTTCTCCGATCCGAGAGCTCAGGCTCTCTCTTTACTATACCCAGTTCAATCAACTCATCAATCAGCCGGCTCATCTGTGGCTTCGATATCATAAGCAGGTCCGCTATCTCGACCATATGCAATGTACCTTCGGTCTGTAACACATTCATAATCTCGAGATGGAGACGTGACAGATCGGGTTCCGTCTGTTCGAGGGCCTTACGAAAAACATCCCTTTGAAGTGCCCTGTGAATCTTGGGCATCTGCGACAGGGTGTCAAGGACCGCATCTATTAGACTGGTATCCATGATATTTCCGCCAGACAGATGGTTGACTAAGTCAATAGTTAACCTTATGAACTATTTTAGGCTCATGAAGCTGTTGATGTCAAGGATTTAGAGAGCCCTGAAACAGCGATTGAATTGTATGCAAATCGCCATCCTTTCAAATAACAGTTTTCCCCTACCCTGTGAAAAGAGTTCTTACCTGATTGGATACGCAACCCGGAAAGTTTATGAATCCGTATTTGAAACGCTGTTTTCGGGGAGTCAGGAGGTTTGATGGGTGGAGTCCAACACTCCGGGCCAATCGGCAGAGGGTTTGAAAGCGAAATAATCTTCCAAATCCGGGTACTGTTTTTTCTTAAGTTAAGTGGTTATCTTCAGTGGCTATTAATCGCGGTGAATCCGGTCTCACTGGGGGGCGCGGTCAGTGCGCAGCCGGTTCTCTAAGGCTGGAGGCGACTTTACCAAACAGCCTCACCAGAGTCGCCTGTTCCTCTTCGCTTAAGACCGCCAGTACTTTTTCAACTGTGGCGGTTATATGTTTCTCCAGGGATTCCAGAAGCCGCATACCTTGGTCGGTCAAAGTCAGCCTGACCACCCTCCGGTCATCCGGATCGGACAACCTCCGGGCATACCCATTGTCCACCCACCAGTTGGCCATCCTGGTAGCACTCGAAAGGGGAACGGAAAGTTCATTACTGAGTTCACCCATGGTCGGATTTTTCTTCTGATACAGGATATTGCCTACTTCATAGAATTCAGCCGGATCAATTTGTTCTTTTGAGCGAACCCCTTTCAATAGAGTCTCAAGATGCACTAGTTCATCGGGCGCTGGATTGCTCACCTTTGCAAGCACTTCCTTGAGATACTGTACAAATCTTAGTGTATGATCGTCTGCACCTGGTACTTCACTATTGCGCATGTTTTATCCCTTAGAATATTTCCGCATTGGAAATGTACCACACAGCCAAACTATATGTCAAGCATATAACCAATAATCGCCTGACAAATAATTCTGGCCATGCCAAAGATCTTAGGATAACCCTGATCAACCCCTTGTAATTCCCCAAACCCGGGGGGAATTTGAATCTGGGGGTCACCCCCAGACCCCCGAAGTCACCACTTGCTTCAAGAGGTTCCTCAGTTTGACCAACAATAGTACATCCCGGAAGGCTATAATGATTGAGAGTGAATCCTATTTTCAGACCACCAGTCGATTCATTCCAGTTCATACTGGTGGAGAGGAGATTTCA
This sequence comes from Dehalococcoidia bacterium, assembly GCA_046484125.1. Taxonomy (GTDB): domain Bacteria; phylum Chloroflexota; class Dehalococcoidia; order SZUA-161; family SpSt-899; genus JBGLNL01. The sequence goes on from JAWOBX010000022.1 coordinate 10,057, forward strand.
GTCAAAGAGCAGCCATGAAGCTCTGCTAATATTGCTCTACTATCAATGGGTTCGTTTTCCTGAAACGTCTTTCAAGTCAGTCCCTCCCCCTCCCACCAGGGATAGAACTCCGGCATATCCGAGCCTGGCTTCATGGAAAACACCGGTTTCCGTTTCTCTAAAAAGGAGCGAATACCTTCGGCGGCATCTTCCCTTCTACCCATCCAGTACATACATTTCGAATCGATCTTGTGAGCTTCCACAGGGTGATCTGTCCCGCTCATTCTCAACAACAATTGCCGCGCCAGAGCGACAGAAACGGCAGACGTATTCTGGGCAATTTCCAGCGCGATTTCCCGCGCTCGGGGTATCAATCCCTCCGCTGGGAGCACCTCGCTTACCAGTCCGGCAGCCAGAGCTTCACGAGCCGGGAAAACCCTGCCGGTGATGACCCAATCCATTGCTTTGCTCATTCCCACTATCCGTGGCAGGAACCAGCTACTGCATGCTTCTGGTACAACGCCACGGCGCGTGAATACAAATCCAAACCTTGCGTCTTCCGAGGCAAGCCTGATATCCATAGGCAGGGTCATGGTAACGCCCACCCCCACCGCCGCCCCGTTTATCGCCCCGATCACAGGTTTCTTCATATCGTAGATGCGCAGAGATACCAGTCCGCCGTTATCCCTGTGGGTCTCCAGCGTATCCTCCACATCCCGGCTGCCATAATCGAAAGTCTCTCCGCCCCCGGCGAAGTCGGCCCCGGCACAGAAGGCGCGGCCCTCTCCGGTGACCAGCACCACACGAATGTCATCATCGGCATCAGCCGCGTCCAGGGCATCAATGAACTCCTCCCTCAGCCGTGGCGTGAAAGTATTCATTCGCTCAGGCCGGTTCAGGGTAATGGTCAATATCCTGTCTGAAACCCTGTAATCGATGTGTGAGTATTCCATCCGTTTCCCCCCGGTATATTAATCAGGCTCAGATCAACCCCCTTAAGTCCCCCAATTATGGGGGACTTTTAAAGCTGGGGGGCACCCCCAGGCCCCCGAAGTCGCCACTTAATTGAAGAGTCTCCTCAACTCTTAAGCCACTCTAACAGGGCAATCGGTTCATCCATTTCGATAGGTATTATACCCGTTATAACGGCGGGTTGCCCGACAAAAATCCATGCCTCCTGTTTAATAAATGGAACCACAGCCTCGTGTTCCAGGGGCCTGTATTCCCCATTTCTTAAAAATTACTGTAGTCAGTATCAGCCGTCATAGGGTATGATAGTATCGCAAGATTTGGATTGCCGGGGACCTGAATTGATTTATATTCTTTACGGTGAGGACGACTTCTCCATGAAGGAGGCTCTGGACCGGATCAAGGCCGACAGCGCTCAGGATTCACTGGGCGAAGCTGATATTACGACCTTTGAAGGCAGTAAACTTACATATGATGAGCTGATCAACGCCTGCAATACCATGTCCTTTCTGTCTCCCAGACGCCTGGTGATAGTCGAGGGATTGTTGAGCAGATTCGAGCAAAGCGGCAAACGCGGTGGAGGCAAAGCCAAACCCAGGCAACAAAATGAATGGGAGTCGCTGAAGAATGTCACCATGCCGGACAGCACGGTACTCATATTCCTTGACGGCAAACTCAGCAAAAACAACCCGCTGCTAAAGGGGCTGGCGAAAACCGCTGAGGTCAGGGAGTTCAAGTCGCTCAGTATGAAATCCGGCGCCCCGGAACTGTCAGACTGGATTCGCTCCCGTGTAAGGGCAAACGCGGGAGAGATCTCCCCCCGGTCAGTCCAGCTACTCATAGATCTCATCGGGAACAACTTATGGGTACTCTCCAATGAGATCAATAAATTATGCCTGTACACCGGAGGGCGACGAATAGAGGAAAGTGATATAAACGCTGTAGTCAGCCATGCCAGGGAGGCAAACGTCTTTCACCTGGTCGACGCGATAGTGCAGCGAAGGCACGGGAATGCCGCACGAATATTACATCAACTGCTCAATGAGGGAGCCGCGCCACCGTATCTCCTTTTCATGATAACCCAGGAATTCCGTCTGTTGATTCAGGTCAGGGAACTGGCTGCGCAGCGCCTGGGGGCATCCGAGATCGGCAGCAGGATAGGCGAATACAAGACCTGGAAAATGGAGAAGTTATTAAAACAGACCGGCAATTACTCCGAGTCAATATTGAGTAATACCTACCGGAGGCTTCTTGAAGCGGACCTTTCCATCAAGAGCGGCATAATGGAAGGAGAGGAAGCCCTGGATCTCCTGGTGGCCGATCTGTGTAAAAGGTAACAGAGGGTTTTGCGGGCCGTGTCATGGTTTTATGACAGAATGTAGTCGGTTTAAGGACCCTCCCATCAACCCATCACTCCAATCCCCCGGCGTAATTATAAAGCCCTGAAGCGCTACAGATGGGGAAGCCACTACTTTTTCAAGAGTTACCTCAAGTACCAGCTTTTAAAGTGAAGCAATGAGTTAAGGAGCTTCTGCACAAGTGGCAACTTTGGGGGCCTGGGGGTGTCCCCCAGTCTCAAAATTCCCCGAAGATTGGTGGGCAAAGGGATTGGGCAGAAGTTCATTAACCAGATCATTGCGGAACATTTGTACACAACCATCAGGGACATTACAATAACTGTTTCCGGCAGTCCCCAAAAAACCGCTTTTCAAATACGACGGGGGTCACCCCGCGGGTGAGTAATCACGCCAGTTTCACCGATCATAGTGAGGAAAGTTCCTCCACGATTCATGGGGTTGTGTTCTGAGAACCGGATACCGCCGGTGGCGGTATGAATGAGGGCAGAAACTTGTTTTTGACGTCATTCTGAATCCGCCTCAGGCGGGTGAAGAATCTCGCGGTTTAGCGATAATCGGATTTCTGAGCAGGAGCCGCAGGCGACGCGGCGATCTTCCTGTTCTCTCTGCCAGCTTACAGTTCCTGACCTCTGAGCCGGGCGCTGTCATCCCAAATCCTCCAACGGACTCAAAACGCCATGTCCTCCTTGTTGCAGCACATGAGTGTAAATCATCGTGGTTGAGACGTCCTTATGACCCAATAGCGCTTGAACGGTTCTGATGTCGGTTCCACGTTCTAACAGATGGGTAGCAAAGCTGTGGCGAAAGGTATGAGCCGAAACCTGCTTACTTAACCCCAGCCGTTTTGCGGCCGACTTGATCGCTTTATTGACAACACTTGGATCGACATGATGCCGGCGTACCTCCCCTGATCTCGGATCGGTCGATATCCTGCTCGATGGAAACACATATTGCCATCCCCATTCTTTTCCGGCATTCGGACTTTTACGTTCCAGTGCATAGGGAAGGTATACCTCTCCGAAGCCATTCGCCAGATCCTGTTCATGAAGCGCTTTCACTTTAGCAAGGTGATTATCCAGGAGTGGTACGATGGATGGCGGAAAGGTGGTATAGCGATCTTTCGAACCCTTACCGGAACGAACCGTTATCTGTTTCATATCGTAGTCGATATCCTTTACTCTCAATCTCACAGCTTCCATGATGCGAAGGCCGCTGCCGTAAAGGAGTTTGACGATCAGTTGGGAAGTACCATCGATATGAGCGATCATCCGGCTGACTTCTTTTCGTGTTAATACGGTAGGCACATTGACTTTTTCCACAGCCCGCACAGCATTGATCTCGCCTTCAAGCGGGGTTTTCAACACCTGTTTATAAAGGAATACCAGCGCATTCATAGCCTGATTTTGAGTAGCCGGGGAAACGTTTTCTTTAAGCGCCAGGTGTGTCAGGAATTGTTCGACTTTTGGTTCTCGGTCAGCAAAATCCCTCCTGCTCTTCAGATTGTGATGTTTTGCGTATCTCCTTATCCATTCACAATATGTCCGTTCGGTACTGATCGAATATCCTTTGAGTCTGATAATCCTTCGGACTTCGTCTAACAGTGTTTTTCTATTTCCGGTTGACATTTCGCACTCATATACTGTATTTTCGGTGCAAAGCATGTGCCTGGCAGGGACAGATCCAGCCTGCGGCAATGATAAAACACGTTGCTCTGGTAATGCAATATTTCAGGCGTTATCCAGGTTAAGATGCCTTGATATCACGGATATTAGCAATTAGCAGTGCAAATATGCCTGATATTTCGGTGCTTAAAGCGATTAACAGGGCAAAATGCCCTGTTAATAAATGGTTATAAACCCAAAACTTGGTGGTACATTAAGGAATGACTCGTAGGATTCAGAAACCAGCTACTCGCGGCAGTCAAAAGTGGCTGCAGGTGTTAGTGAACGAACACCCGGAAATCATAAATCAAAATATTTCTGCTAATTTATCACTCACACCTGATGATCATATTCAATGGGTTTCACCCTTGAATGATGACGACTTTGCCGAATACAGAGATCAAGAATTCATTGATATGTTGGGCCTAGAACTGAACAAACAGCAACTGAACTCTTTCTGGCCAACGCTTGGGCCAGCGTGGGACGGACTCGCCAAAACAACTTCCGGCAATGCAATCCTCATCGAGGCAAAATCTCATATTCCAGAACTTGTCAGTGTTCCCTCAAGTGCGAGCCCGAATTCACTCGTGAAAATTCATGAGAGCTTGGATGAGGTTAAGAGATTCCTAAAGGGTCACGAGCATCTAGATTGGGCGAGTTGTTTTTATCAGTACACGAATCGGTTAGCCCATCTGTACTTTCTCCGTGAGTTAAACAATATATCTGCCTATCTTGCCTTCGTTTGCTTCGTCAACGATACAGAAATGGAAGGGCCAAAAACCGAAGCGGAATGGAAAGGTGCCATCTATCTTTTGGAGTCGTTCCTTGGCATCCACGGCCATCGTTTGAGCCCATATGTGTTCCATCTATACATTGACGTTTCTCAGCTTAAACAGGAGGGTTTATAACAAGTTAATCAACCTGACTACAAGGGGCGGTTTCCTTTGGGCATTTTTCAGCTTCCGAAATACGTTTTGTAGCAAATGGTCGGGCTGGCATATCACCCTTGTAGCATGTTATCAGCAGCGTTAGCGGTCTAAATCATATTATCGGATATATCACCAATGGCAAAGCTAGAAAACTTTCAAGATGTCGTCAGTGGATTAAATCCTAATGAAACGCATTTGATTGTTGGAAATGGCTTTAGCCGTGCGTGTTTTGACCAGGTTTTTAACTATACCAGTCTGCTTAGCTTGGCTGATTTCAAAGATCTGTCCCCATATATCAGTGTTGTCTTTAGTAATATCGGTACTGCAGATTTTGAAAAAGTGATTCAAATCCTGCAGGAATCGGCACAAACTGCAGCAACTTACAATACTACTGATCGTCAACTACTTACAGATTTGGAGTCTGATGCAAATGGTTTACGTGAAGCTTTAATTGAAGCAATATCAAATCATCACCCTGAAAATCCTCCTTCTTTGAATCAAAGACAATATACCAAATGCAAAACCTTTC
>JAWOBX010000088.1:0-29496 GCA_046484125.1 Dehalococcoidia bacterium
CCGGATTGGAAACACGCACCAGAGTGCGGATAGATTCCCGATGAGGCTCGGGAATGACACTACAAATGTGACAATACACCGGACTGGTTAAGCTGGTTGAGTCGAAGCTTCCCGGCTTTCCTCAGCACCTCTGTCCAGGAATTTCCGGTAAACGAGCACCTTCACGGAGTTGAGAACAAGCATCCAGAGGATAGCATAACCCCAGATAGCCGCGGCATACCCCCATCCGACTGGCTCAATAATCAGGCCGTACACCGCGACGAGCGTACCGGCGACCTGGGTTCCTTCCAGCGCCAGGAACAGGGACAGGCTCGGGTAAGGCTTATCCCACATCCAGCCTTCGTTCCGTGTGAGAAAGATGGTCATATGTCCGGCCACGAGAAGCTTTAAGAAGATCATCGTCTGGATGGTTTCGTCAGCCATTCCCGTTTGAGTTCGCAGGAACCAGAACACTAAAAACGACGATCCGACCCCGCCAAGCCCAAGTACAGCCGCGACGGTCAGAACACGCGGCATATTCCACCGGACCGGTTGCAGGGCTGCGCGCGCGTTATCCCAGGCAATGGCGATAATAGGTATATCATTGAGTATAGCCAGGAGCACGATCATTATCGGCGTGACCGGGTAATAGTCAAAGGCCAGCACCGATATGGCAATGAAAAGCAGAAGACGTATGGTTTCAGTAATGCGATACGTCGCATAGCTGATCATTCGCTGGAAAATGCGCCTGGCTTCCTCAACCGCCCGCGTGATTACCCCTAGTCCCTGAGCAGTCAGAACAAGATCCGCAGCGGAACGAGCTGCATCCGTGGCACCGCACACAGCGATACCCACATCCGCCTGTTTTAGCGCGGGAGCGTCGTTGACGCCGTCCCCCGTCATTCCTATAATCCGGTCATTGGCCTGAAACTGCTGTATTAACTTGAACTTATGTTCCGGTGTTACTTCGGCAAATCCGTCCGCATTCAACACTTCTTCGCTAATCTGGCGTTCCTTTTGGCCGCTGGTTCCTTCCCCTTCTTCGTCCTCACGGAATACATCAGAGGCGCTTCTGATATCCTGCCCCAGCCCCATAAGTCCGGCGACCTGCTTCCCTATAGCGGTATGGTCACCGGTCACCATGCGAACATCTATACCATGCTCCTGGGACTTTCTCAAAACGTCCGCGGAATCCTCACGTGGCGGGTCCAGTAGCGGTATGAGCCCGAGGTACTTCCACCCCTCCCCATTTTTCATGGCCACCCCCAGGGAGCGAAATCCCTGTTCACCAAGCTCATCTACCTTGTTCGACACCTTCGATTTTAGATTATCATCTCCGTGCACCAGCCTTAGAATCGCCTGGGGAGCCCCCTTTGCCGCAGTGAATGAATATCCCTTACCCTGAACATCAGAATCAGCGTATTTCCGGGTCGGGTCAAACGGACGCAACCCGGTAACCTCATAGTCATCGAGTTCAGACTGGTCCTCGAGGCCACCCAGAACCGCCCGGTCGATGGGATCATCCGCGTTCTGTCTCGCAGTGAGCGCCGCCACCACAATAAGTTCGTGCTTGTCACCCCCCTCGATCAGAACCGGCTCGCGCATCTCAAGCTGGTTTTTAGTCAGCGTGCCGGTTTTATCGGCACAGAGCACCTCCAGCCCCGCCATCTCCTCCATCGCCGCGAGCTTCGATACTATCGCCTTCCATTCCGCCAGCCTGCCGGCCCCGATTGACATTGTAACTGAGAGAACCGCCGGCAGAGCCACCGGAATCCCGGCTATGGTCAGACCCAGGGCGAAGAGCATGACATCCACCCAGGGGTCACCCCTTAGAATTGTCACGATGACGATCGTCGCCACCAGAAAGCCCGCCGAAGCTATAAGAAAATATCCGATGCGTAAAACGGCCCGCTGGAAGTGGGAATGCTCTTCAGCGGTCTCTATCAACTCCACCGTTCGGGCAAATCTTGTGTTTCGTCCTGTCGCGGTTACCACAGCCCTCCCCTCTCCCTGCTTGACCGTGGTACCGGTATAAGCCGGATCGCCTCCCTCCCTGGAAACCGGCAGCGACTCGCCGGTGAGGGCGGATTCGTCAATGCTCAGATGCTGACCCTCCAGCAGCTTGATATCGGAGGGTACGATATGGCCGATTTCGAGTTCAACGATGTCCCCCGGAACAAGTTGAGCGGCCTGGATAGTCTGGCACTCGCCGTCCCGGATCACCCGAGCCTCGAGGGCGAGCTTTTGCTTCAGCGCTTCGATGGCATTGGCGGCCTTGTGCTCATGCCAGAAACTTACCCCTCCATTGATCAGTAGAAGTACTATGATGACACCCAGTTCTTCCCAGTGCCTGACCGCGGCGGCCAGAATCGCCGCTATCTCGATCATCCAGGGGATCGGTCCCCAGAAATGGGAGAGGAAGACCAGAACGGGATTCTTCTCCTCCTCTTCGATGGTATTTTCCCCATATGTTTCCAGTCGCTGGCTGGCCTCATCCCAGCTCAGTCCCTGTGAGGAATCCGTAGAGAGCTCCTGTATGACCTCATCAACAGGCATCTGTTCATATTTCGATTCACCCTTGCGTCTTCCAGGCATCAGTCATGCTCCCTGCTCTCGTTATGAATCTGCGGCAGTCCGGACAATAGCTCCCGAACCGGTATAAAGATATTTAATAAGAGAAATAGTCATAAAAATTACGACGAGCTACTGATTAACCTGACACCCCGGGCAGTAGTAGCCCGTCCTCCCGGATATTTTAGCGGCCTCGATCCGTGTCCCGCAGCGGGGACAGGAACCATCCTTTTCCCGGATTGGTAGAAGATAATGCTCAGGCATCCTCGAGGGATCAGCTCCCGCCTCTATCGCTGTTTCCAGTACATGCCGAACCGCCTCGTAAAGCTTTTCCAGCTTCGTATCATCAAGCCCGGCAACCCTGACTTTCGGATGGATTTTCACCTGGTACATGATTTCGTCGGAATAGATATTCCCTATTCCCGCGATCATCGCCTGATTCATGAGCGCCGATTTTACGCTGCCCCCTGAATGACCGATCGTTTTTTTAAATTCGTCAAGCTCGATCTGAAGCGCGTCCGGCCCGAGGCCCTGTTCTTTGATAAATCCTTCCACGCTATCAATCACGTAAATACCTCCGAGCTTCCTCTGGCACTGATAGGCCAGGCCGGTTCCGCTCCTGAAACGGAGTAAAAAACGGGTGTGCTCCGGGGCCTCTTTCCCCTCCTCCAGATGAGCGAGAGTACCGGTCATCCCGAAATGGAGAACCAGCCAGCCGGCATCGAATTCCGCGAACAGGTATTTGCCATGCCGAAGAGTGGAACTGAAAGTCTGACCTTTAAGCTGCGAGACGAGCTCCTCCGGGGAAAAGACTCCTTTGACCATTTCCCCGCTCTTAACCAGGACTTCAGCAACCGGCTGGTTCAGTGACGTCCGGTCGAAATAACGGCGCAATATCTCGACATCAGGAAGTTCAGGCATAATTCCTTCCCCCTTTCCCGCTACTCCAGCATCCTCAACAGACGCGACGCGTCCTTTGCGGCGTAACCGGCCTCGTCATTATCAAAATAGCAGTACACCCGCCTGCCATCCGATTTCCATTCCTCCATTTTCTCAGCCCAGTTCGATAGCGTCTCATCATCATATGAGCCCTCATACGCGCCACCCGGACCATGCAGACGCAGATACACCAGCCTCGCTGTGACCGTGTTCGGCGACCGGGTACCGGCCAGGTCATAGATACAGAAACCGGCACCATACCTGGAAAGCGCGTCTTCCACCTCGGCGGAAAACCAGCTATGATCCCGAAATTCAAAGGCGTAGCTGAATCCATCGGGCAGCCCTCGCAGAAAGCTCTCCAGGCGGTCTATATTGACCTTCCACTTTGGAGGTAACTGGAACAGTATCGGGCCGAGCCGGTCACCGAGAACCTCGATCCTGTTGAGGAAGTTCCCCACGCTTTTCTCAGGTTCCTTCAGCTTCTTCATGTGAGTGATATAGCGGCTGCCCTTCACCGCGAAGGTGAACCCCTCATGTACAGTATCCCTCCAGTCAGCCAGCGTTTTTTCGGCCGGGAGCTGGTAGAAGGTGTTATTTATCTCGGTAGTGCTGAACCGCCGGGTGTAATAGGAAAGGAAATCTCTCGAGGGCATGTCCTCAGGGTAGAAGGGCCCTTTCCAGTGGCCGTAATGCCAGCCCGATGTACCTATGTTTATAGAACCTGAACCCATGGTCGATCTCCTTTCGGTGATGCCTCAGTTATTATCCTCAACGGTAACCCGCCCTTCTAACCGGATCGGAAAGAATGGAAGAATTCCTCCTTACCGCTTTTAAGGGCGTGGCCAGACACTCCTCAATATAATAACAATCGAGGCGAAACCTCTATTCTGTCACAGTTTTACCTCTCTCAAATCGTACTGCCCACGAGATAACCTTCACGTGTTGCCTCACCGACACGACGGGGCTGAACGCAATCTCCTATGAAGTAAGTTTCACCAGCAAAGTCCTCCACACCGGCTCCAACCGGAACCAGCCCCATGGCCAGGATAACCTGATCGCCAGGGATCTCACTTATATCCTTTCCGGGCCCAATGACTTTAGCGCCTCTCTCCGTAACCTCCACTATTTTTGAACCGGTAACAATCCGGACATTCTTCTCCCCCAGTTGTGCCATAATGGCTCCCCGGTTGATGGCGGGCAGGTCAGTGCCAACATCATCGATCATCTCGACAATCGTTACATCTTTGCCTCTGTCGGCAAGATACAATGCCACCTCACAACCGGTGGCTCCACCCCCGGCCACCACACAGCGCTCTCCTGCCTCTTTGAGGCCAAGCAGAATCTCTGAGGCGGTAGCCACGTTATAGTCTTCTATACCGGGGATGGCCGGATTGGCGAATATTGACCCGGACGCGATTACCAGCGCATCCGGGGAGATCTGCCTGAGCAACTCGGTCGTGGCCAACTTGCCAAGCTGCACTTCCACACCCAGCACAATAAGCTCCTTTTCCAGCCAGTCCCTGTAATCCAGAAGGTCCCTTTTGAAGTCAGGGATGGTTGCCTCTCTCAGATGGCCACCCAGCGCGTCCTCTTTCTCGAGAAGTGTCACTTCGTGGCCGCGTAAAGCACAAACCCTGGCAGCTTCCATTCCACCCGGTCCTCCACCAATGACGGTTATCTTCTTACGCCGAAGCGGTGCCTTCAGTCCATTATGTTCGAAACCGACCTCAGCGTTGACGGTACACCGTATTTCGAGCCCCTCGAACAATCTACCGATGCAAAATTCGTTGCATCGTATACAGGGTCGAACCCGATCACGGTTCCCCTCATAAAGCTTGTTGATCATATCCGGATCCGCCAGAAGTCCCCTGCCAAATCCGGCGAAGTCCAGCTTCCCTTGTCCTATGGCCTCCTCTGCCAGTTCGGGTGTAAGCGAACTCACGCTGATAACCGGTAGACTGACCTGTTTTTTTACCTCCGAGGCGTACTCCAGAAGATGCCCACGGGAGACGTACATGGGCTCAATCCCAAAAGGACTGATGACACCGGGATTCAGCAGGCATTCATAAATCCCGGCGGAGATACTGAACGCGTCTATTCCCCGGCTCTGTATACGCTGTGCTACCTTTTTTGAGGCCTCCAGGTCCAAACCACACTCGACGAAATCTTCGGCATTGATCCTCACGATGATGGCCAAATCCCCACCCACCACCTCCCTGATACGGTCGATTACCTCTAAAAGGAATGTCATGCGGCCATCAAGATCGCCACCGTACTTATCCGTCCTTCTGTTGGTGTTGGGCGAGAGGAACTGGCTTATGATATATCCATGCGCGGCATGTATTTCCACCGCGTCAAACCCGGCGGTTTTCGCCCTCATCGCTGCCCGGGCGAAAGCCTCCACCATTTCAGAAACCTGCCCGGTAGACAACTCCACAGGCAACCCGCCTGTAAGGGGACATGGCACCGCTGAAGGTGCCATCACCGGCATCCCCGTGATTTCGCTGGACGTCTGTCTCCCCGCGTGGTGCAGCTGGATCGCGGCTTTGGCCCCCCGGCTTTTTATGGCTTCAGCCAGCCGGTTGAGCCCAGGTACGCAATCATCCGAATGGATGCCCACCTGCTGGTGAAACCCCTTGCCTGCGGGATCGATGAAACTCGCCTCGACAATGATAAGTCCCACACCCCCTTTAGCCCCATTGTCGTAGTGAGCCAACAGATGATCGGTTATATAGCCTTCTGGAGTAGCATAGTTACGCACCATCGGCGGCATAACAGACCTGTTCCTTGTTCTGACAGATCCTATCAATCCCGAGGCCAGTAGATTTGAGAACTCTTTCACTTCACTTCTCTCCTTTCATTTTTTAATTTTGGTTTCTTGAATTTACCCGCAAATGAAAAATCTTAATCATCAACGATGCCCCTCCGTATTCATTTGTTCCTAACGCTTCGCGGCGTGTTCCTTTTCCCTCCTCAAGAAGGCCTGTTTCGAAGGCCTTTTATTACCAGCCATAAGCCTATGATTGCAGAAACGATATATCCGACGACCCCGATCACCGGCATTTCACCCACCAGCGGTGGTACACCTGAAAGCACTATCACGGAAGAGCCCAGAATCAAAGCGGCCAGCACAATGGAAAGACTCAGCCGAGTGGAAGCACCCCTTATCGCGGTCACTGCCGGGTCAACACCGGTATGCTCCAATCCAAGCTTGAACTGACCTGTCAGAAGCTGATTCGTCAGGTTCCTGAATGTGTGAGGTAAACTGGAAAGCAGTTCCATAGATTCGATCGCCGTCAGGAACACCTCCTTTGCCTGCTGTCCCGGTCTGAGGCGCGAGAACAGTAAGCGCAATGTATAAGGTTTGGCATACTCCACCATGTCAAACCGGTTATCAAGCTGGTGCGAGGTATTCTCAGCCGTGGCAACCGCCTTGATGAGCCACACCATATTGGCCGGCAGCCGCAAGTTGTGAGTCACCATCAACTTACGGACCCGAGGCAGTAGACCTCCAAATGCCAGGTCCGCGGATGGCAGGAAGGCATACTCTCTGGCCAGTTCCGCTATATCGGTTTCCAGTCTGTCCGTATCAACCGAGCCCGGCTCATTGGCGAGGATAAGCAGCTTCCTGACCGCCCTTCTTTCATCCCCGGCGGTAAGGTGATAAATGAATTCAGCCAGGCTTTCCCGCTGCCGGGAAGATAGGCTTCCCATCATTCCATAATCCAGGAAGCAAATGACTTCTCCGGCCATCACTACGATATTACCTGGATGGGGATCCGCGTGGAAAAAACCGTATTCCAGCGCCGACCTCAACGACGCGTCGGCAGCCCGGCGGGCAAGGCGTCGAAGATCATAACCCGCCTCCCTGAGCCTTTCTATGTCAGATACCGGAATACCGTCTATGAACTCCATAGTCAACAGCCGGGGGGTGCACAGCTCCCAGTAAACCACAGGAACGTGAATATGACGATCTTCCCGGAAGATCCGGGCATACTGTTGCATGTTGCTTGCCTCTATCTTGAAGTTAAGCTCCTTTTCCAGGTCGGCAGAGACTTCCCGGACTATTCCGACCGGATCGACAATCCCCCTCTTTTCCAGTTGCGGTTCGGCTGTCTCGGCAAGTCTGGCGATTATCGCCATATCAGCCTGTACGGTTTTCTTTATATTGGGCCGCTGGATTTTAATGGCTACCGACTCTCCGTTTTTCAGCCTGCCCATATGCACCTGCGAGAGAGACGCGCTGGCAACCGGCTCCTCCCCGAGCCAGTCGAAAACTTCATCAATACTCCGCCCCAGTTCCTCCTCCACAACCCCCTTCGCCACTGGGAACGACATCGGCGTAACCCCTGTCTGCAACTTCTCGAATTCCTTGATATACTCATTCGGGAGAACATCGGGACGAGTGCTGAGAATCTGCCCCATTTTGATAAAGGTCGGGCCCAGCTCCTCCATGGCGGTGCGCATGCGTTGAGGCGTGGTTCGACGCTCAGATACACGTTTTCCCCTGCGTGAGGCGGCGGACCAGAACCTGGCCCGCTCCCTGGATGGCAGGTGAGCGACGAACTCACCAAAACCGTGTTTGGCGAGCACCTGGAGCACCTGTCGCAATCGATTAAGCCGTTTGTAAGTCGTACCTGGATTGATAGAACGTATCACATTTCACTTCCACTTTGGTGCGGTAGCTAAAAATTTTACCTCTTCCGCCGATTACAGGATTGATATACCGTTCAATTCTCCTGTTCGGCTGGTACAATAATATCTTTCTATCTCACCATGAACATCGCCCATTAGCATAAAAGGGGCCGCCGGTCAGGATGAGCGACAAAACCCTTTGAGTTACCCATCATACCTGTAAAAGCGTTTTTCCCCACCAATAAGAAGTAAGATGCCAGATACTTGAAGACGGGGGCTACTTCTTTTGTTAATTCAAAATCATTCCTATGGGGGATGCCGTGCCCCGCTTATATCGGTAGAATCAGTTCTGACGGAAAAGCCCGGGAATCTTTAATTTGAAGTGTGACGATTAAATGATTTACGCAACTGAACTGGCAAAACAGGTTATAGCTGAAGCTCTGCGCAGCGCTAATGTCGATCGACGGAGGGGATTGCGCCTGACACATGGCGATGGACTGTTTCTTGAATTAGATGAGGCGACTGACCAGGACAGCGTGATGTTTCATGACCGGAAAGTCGTTCTGATTATCGGCAAGGATGTTGAGTACGAACTCGGTCCCGGATTGATCGATGTTCTGGAGACCGCTTACGGTAACGATCTGGTTTTACGCCGCAAAGCTGAATGCAAGCCCCTCCTGAACCTCGACACCGAACATAATCCGGGACAAAACTGACTTAAAGAACCTCTTCAATAAGAGGGATTTCGGGGGTTGACCGGAGATTTCCTTAAGGAACTTCTACAGGAGGGCAGCCGGATGTTTTCACGAATACTGGTTTGTCTGGACGGCTCCGGCTTGGCCGAGCAGGCTCTGCCTTACGCCTCAGCCCAGGCTAAAAGATTCGGCAGTAAAGTGATACTTTTACAGATCGTCAACTTGACGGATGCTACGGTGATACCAGCGGGACCCATGGGCCCGGCAGAGCCGGAACATGCCGGGCCGTTGCAGGAGCTTTCCAGAAAACAGGCGGAGGCTGCCGGGCAATACCTGGGTGGTATAGCGGAGAATATGGAGTCGGAAGGTGTGGACGTAAGTTTCGAGGTTTTAGATGATCCAGGACCGGGAGAGGCGATCGTCGATTTCACTGACAGGAACAATATGGATCTTATTGTGATGACTACTCACGGGCGCAGCGGACTGGGCCGGACGGTTTTCGGCAGCGTCGCCGACCATGTTATGCGCCAGTCAGGACTGCCCATACTCGTTAAAAAGGCGGAATAGAAAGGGGGACGAGGAGGTTCTATGAATTTGTTATCAAAAACGGATTTGAGAGAAATTATCGAAAATTCCCGGCAACCATGTATTTCCATCTATATGCCGGCCGAGCGAACGGGGGTCGAGACCAGGGCAAACCCGACCAGGTTGAAAAACCTGATCCGGAACGTTGAGGAACAACTTGATGCTCTGGGATACGAATCCCGTCAAACCGGCGACATTCTGGCACCCGCGGTTGATCTGGTAGATGACGCTGGATTCTGGAGACAACAGGATGACGGACTGGCTATACTGGCCTCGCCGGGCATTTTTCGTTACTGGCAGTTACCACTCAGGTTTGATGAGGTATCGGTTGCCGCCTCGCACTTTTACTTGAAGCCTGTCATGCCTCTACTCTCATCCGATGGGCGCTTCTTCGTCCTGGCATTGAGCCAGAACAATGTCAGGCTGCTGGAAAGCACCCGGTACGATAGCAGAGAAGTCGGTCTGGAGGACACGCCAAAAAGCCTGAAGGAGGCACTCAAATATGACGACTCCGAGAGGCAGGTACAGTTTCACACACCTGAACCGGGAGGTAAGGATAAGGCCGGACAGGCTGCCATCTTTCATGCCCATGGAGTGGGCGAAGAGGATGAGAAGAAAGACATAATCAGATTCGTACAACAGGTTGATAACGGGGTGGTAAGCAAGCTGGCGAGTGGCGGTGAGCCCCTGATACTGGCGGGGGCGGAACCCACCATCGGTTTATACCGGAAAGTTAACTCGTACGGGAACCTTATCGAGGAGATAATAAGCGGGAACCCGGATGATATGAGCAATGACTACCTTCGGGAACAGGCCTGGACCATTATTGAGCCTTACTTTGCCGAAACCAGGGCCAGAATCGCCGAAAAATTCCAGGACCTGCGAGCTTCCGATCTGGCGTCTTCGAAACTGAGAGAGGTCCTGCCGGCCGCATGGCAGGGCCGTGTGGACACCATTTTCGCAGCCACAGATGCCCGACAGTGGGGCACCTTCGATGGGGCGGCAAACCGGTTGCGTTTTCACCAGGAGAGGGAGCCAGGAGACGAGGACCTAATAAATCTGGCAATACTATATACCTTCGTTAACAGTGGAACCGTGTACGTGGTTGAACAATCCGAAGTTCCGGGCGCTTCCGGGGTCGCGGCGATTTATCGTTACTGACAAAGAACCAATCCGGCTACTGTACGTATCAATGAACAGGTAAACTACGTGAAGATACGGATTGTAAGCTGACGGTCCGGTTATATATGATTTAAATGTAGTGTAACGTCCCATAAAATCCGGACTTACGCTGATATTAACTGTATGAAAATACTAAGCCTTATCCCCACCACCCACCCGACTCTGACCACTCCGGCAACTCACTCGCAACCGAGAGTGAGTTGCCGGAGTGGTCAGCTTTTTAAGTGAAGCAATGCGGTGAAAATAGCTTTGCGGATCATTTGTACAGAAGGGTCAGGGATAGCAAAGTAGTTTCAAAAGGCCGATCTGCGTCATGAGCCAGGCTCTATTCTAAGAATGGGAGGCGCGCAAATGAGCACTACCGGACTCAGCGTATTCGACAACACATTGCACAAGACGAATATCTACCTGAATGACATAATGCGGGAACTTGGTTCCGAAAACAGGCACGAGGCGTATATTGCCCTTCGAGCGGTCCTGCACGCGCTTCGAGATCGCCTGACTGTGGAAGAGGCGACAGACCTCGGCGCTCAACTGCCCATTATGGTTCGCGGCATATATTATGAAGACTGGAACCCTTCAGGCAAGCCCGTCAAAGAGCGCCACAAGGAAGAATTCATCAACCACGTCGAAAATATACTCTCTGGCACTGCCATGTCCAGCGATGGAGAGAGAGCGGTTCGCAGTGTATTCGCCACCCTGTCCAAACGGGTAACTGAAGGCGAGATACAGGAGGTCAAGCAAATGCTGCCAGAGGATATACGCTCCTTATGGCAGGACTGACCCTGCTGACATCGGCGCCCGCTACATAATCAGGACCAAGAAATCAGGCAAGACCTGTTTTCAGGGCCAAAAGCCTGGATACCCAAAAAAGCCAGAAATGAGCGGAGAAAAGGTATTTAGCCACACAAAAAATAAAGCTATCTGGTCAAGCGGAGAAACTTCGCGGAACATCTCTTCTTCCGGGGTCCCCCCTGGGCTCTGCGGTTTGATTGGAGCCTCTCTCAAAATGAGGGAAACAGCATGAAAACGGAAAAGAGCGAAAGCCTGACCGAAAAAGAAAAGACCCGACAGGCCGAAGCACTCATGATGGCGTTCGCTGAGCGCACTGGCCTTTCGTCCAGCACGCCCGCGACGCGATATCTGTGGACTGACTCCTTCGCTGTGTGCAACTTTCTGGGCCTCTCGCGTGCAGTCGGTGACGAGAAATACAGAGAACTTGCTACGACCCTGGTCTATCAGATTCACCGGACGCTCGGACGCCATCGACCCGACGACTCGCGCAAGGGCTGGCTGAGCAAACTGAGCGAGGAGGAGGGGCGCAAACATCCTACGCTTGTAGGTTTGCGCATAGGTAAACCTCTGCCGGAGGGTGATTTCATTGGCCGTCCAGCCGATGACCTTGAGTGGGATCGCGACGGGCAGTATTTTCACTACCTTACCAAGTGGATGCACGCACTGGATATAACGGCCCGGGACACGTGCCGGTTACATTATTCCAGGTGGGCCAGAGAGCTGGCCAGGACCGCCAGAAAGGCCTTTGTCTACCAGGACCAGACCGGCCGGCTCCGAATGTACTGGAAAATGAGCATCGACCTTTCGCGCCCCATGGTTCACGCGATGGGACAGCATGACCCGCTTGATGGGTATATCACCACACAACAACTTATGGCAACTTTCCAGGAAGAATCAAGCTTATGTGGTTCACAGGTCAGGGATGATGACCTCGACCTGGATGAAGATTTAAGCATATTTGCCATGATGGTCCAGGGGCATGACTGGCGCACCACAGACCCATTGGGTCTGGGTGGATTGCTAATGGATGCAACTCGCCTGATGCAACTCATCCGTCAGGGAGCATCCAGCGACGTCGATCTCCTTGTGGAATTGCTGCGCTCGGCCGAAGCGGGACTTCGGTACTGGGCATCGCCTGGCGCACTGATTCAGCCACCCCAGCAAAGACTCGCCTTCCGCGAACTGGGTCTCGCAATCGGCCTGAAAGGGGTAATCTGGATGCGCGAGGATCCGGCTACTTACAACAACTCCTTTATCGACGGGACAAACATTCCGCTGCAGCTCGACGTCGTCAGCCAGTACCTGTCATTGAGCGAAAGCATAATATCATTCTGGCTCGAGCCGGGTAATCGGCAGAGCCGCACCTGGACGGAACACGAGGATATCAACGCGGTTATGCTGGCGACAGCATTATCACCCCGTGGATTTCTGATTTTGCCGGGCCTGGGAGGTGACAGTGATTCCCGTCAGTGATTATTCATCCCAAAATTATGATAATCGGCCATAAGATCATGATATCGTAACCAAGAGTCAGACAGGAGGGAAAATATGTATATGCGAGAATATATGAACACCAGCGTAATAACAGTCGCCCCTGATACATTGCTCGCCGAAGCCGAGAGACTCATGCGTGAGAATAAGATCCGCCGGCTCCCTGTCGTAGAAGACGATGAACTGGTTGGCCTTGTGACCAGGAGGAAACTCCGGGAGGCAACGGTCTCCCCGGCCACCACTTTGAGTGTGTGGGAATTGAATTACCTTGTCGCCAGGATGAAGGTAAAGGACGTCATGACGACCGAGCTTTTCACGGTCACTCCGGATACTACTCTGGAGGAGGCGGTTACCAGGGCTCAGGAGCTCCTGGTCGGGACGCTCCTGGTTGTAGACGAACAAGATCCTAAAAAGCTGGTGGGGATTGCTACGACCACCGACATCTATAAAATAACAGCGCAAATCCTCGGATTCGGTCAGAGGGGAGCAAGGTTGCACATCATGGAGCCATCGAGAGCGGGAGGTTGTGAGGGAGCAGCGAGCACAATCATTGCGAGGGGGGTGGGAATACGTTCAATGATGAAGGTTACGCCGCCCAGGCTGGGTAAAGAGGATTGCATAATCCATGTCGATCAGGAAGATGTAACTGGACTCGTTGGTGAACTGAGAAACAACGGTTACGAAGTGGAAGTGCGTTCGTGAACCACGCCAGCGACCAGGTCGTAATTCAGTTGTTCAGCGAAGGACTCCCGTAGAAAGTGGCGGCTTTACAGGCCTCCGAGCCACCCGTTCGCCACAGCGAACCTCAGATGGTGGAGTAGTAGCTATTCGCGTTTGCCAATTCAGGCAAACCCGGATTCGAGATGCGCCGTATCATTCAGCCTGCTAAGGTATTGCCGGCTGCCACTGGTTTCAATAACCGTTATAGAAGTATTGCCGATGGTGATACGCCGATAGATGCTGTTACTAACATTGAGAACGTGGGCGACCAGTACCCGAATGACCGCATCATGCGTCACCATGACAACAGTACCGCCGGCGCTGCCCTCTGTAATATCACGGAATGCGCCAACGACCCTCGCGGTAAGCTGGGGATAGCTTTCACCGCCAGGAATACGCAGTTCGGAAGGATCATATCTGGATTGCTCCCACAGTCCGGGCCAGCCCCTGCTGATTTCAGCACTGTTCAACCCCTGCCAATCACCAAGATTGAGTTCAATTATGTCGCGCCTTGTTTCAGGTTCTATATTATGAGGTCCTGCCAGGATGGTTGCCGTAGTATAAGCTCGCCTGAGAGGACTGGTATAAACCATATCCAGGTGTTCGCTCGATAACCGCGAAGCAAGGTGGGAGGCCTGGTGTAAGCCTGTACTGTCCAGGTCCTCGTCCGACCATCCAGGGTAGTGCCGTGTTACATTTGATTCTACTTGTCCGTGCCTGATGAGCATCAACCTTTTCGCCATCGGAACCTCCACTGCTCATACGTCATGCCCGTATACAAACACAGGTGAAAACCTCCCCATGGCTATCAGCCAAACTCTATTCGGTAACCGCTCCAGGCATCCTGACCAGCATCAGAGCCGTATCTCCATAGTGCAACACCCTGTCCGCAACACTCCCCATTATCCACCTGAGAATTCCTGACCTCCCATGTGTTGACATGGCTGTGAGGCCAGCACCGATCTCAACGGCGTACTTTATAACCTCGTCAGCGGGGTCTCCTGTCTTAACCTCATACCTGGCGACAACCCCCTTTTCCTCAAGGGCCCCGGCCATTGCCCTCAGGTATCTATCGGCCTCATCCACCTCGCCCCCCTTCTCCGCCGGCTCATACGGCATCTCGATTGCCACGCTGTCGGCCGGGGTAGGGGAACGAGTTTCTTCCACAACACGTAAAAGGACGCTCTCTATATCACCACTGGAACCCAGTTTCTCGATATATGGAATAATGGTCTCGCTTTCCTCCGATCCATCCAGAGGAACCAGGACCTTACGTATTGCACCCTGTTTTCGGACATCGGAATGACCGTTCCCGGCCCTCACAAGCACCACCGCGCAACTCGCGGCTCGTACCAGTTTATTGGCAACGCTCCCGAGAGCCCATCGGTTGATCCCGGAACGCCCGTGAGTCGCCATAACGATCATATCTATATGTTTCCTTTCCGCGTAGTCGACGATCTGTTCTTCGGCGTTGCCGATAAGTATCTCCGTGCTTATCGTTATCTCCCTTCCGGCAGGCGTTCCAGTGTGCCTTTCAGCGTTGTATCTGGCAGTCCTGGCAATCGCCCCCATATACGATTGATACAGCTCGTGGTTCTGACCCTCTGAATCGACAACCATCAGGAGTATAATGGAACAGCCCATTTTACCGGCAATCTCCTCGGCATAGGGAAGGGCTACCTCCGCCAGTTTCGAACCATCTAAAGGTACAAGGAGTCTCTCGTTCACCTGTATCCTCCGGCTTGAGCAAAAGTGATTTATGAGGAAATTTAAATCTGGGGGAGATCCCCAGACCTCCCGAAGTCACCACTTGCTCAGATGTGCCTCAATTTTAGAAATGCCCGATCAGCATTGCCTGATCTCAACTTCGTAGCCTTTTTCCCTCAGTTTATCGACTATTCCAGTGGCGTTTTCCACGTCCAGATGAATAATGCAATCCTCCATATCAAGCGCCGGCGGCCTGACATGGTACATATTCTTTATCCCTATCCCCCGCTCGATAATTGAGCTTAAAATCTCCTGACAACCGCCTGCCCTGCCGGGATTGAAAATATGAAGTCTCACACCCTCTTCACCAAATCCCAGTACTTCTGAAAGCAACTTATACAAATCGGTGGTAGTAAGTATACCCACCAACTCGGAATAATCCTCATCATTAACCACGAGCAGAGTTCCGATATTCCATGTCTGAGCCTTTGTGACCGCCCACTCCACCGGCGTATATGGGGTCACGGTACAAAGATCTGTCTCCATCAGTTCCTTTACCTTCATTGACTCCAGCCGATTGTACAGGTCCCCGCTTGCCAGAGAGGTAGCATGGTGCCCGACAGTCTCTCTGATCCTGCCTCGGGTGAGCAGTCCAACGAGTTCCCCCCCATCCACAACCGGCAACCTTTTCACCCTGTATTCCAGCATAAGTCTTTCCGCGTCAGGAAGAAGGGTATCGCTGCCAACTGTGATGACATTGCGGTTCATATATTCCCTTACATACATATTTCCCCCTTTCGCACCCACCTCAACCCGGCTTGAGACAGCGAGCTTTTACCTTCGGCAGCACTACCGTTAGCCAATGCCAGTAAATGGTACATGCCACGGGCATGAGCCTATCCCCCCTACACAGATGGATGCAACTCCATCATCGGAGAGTACCGGGAATTCGGTACGTTTCTACCCAGTGCCTCGGCCATCGCCCTTAGATGATGAGATGCCGTCCCACAGCACCCCCCTATGTAATTGATTCCCATTTCTTTTGCTTCGAGCGCGTAACTGGCCATCTCAAATCTGGTCAGCACGAAGGGATCCAGCTCAAGTGGAAAGGCGGGGTGACTGTTATACTGAACCGCCTGGAAATACGGATTTTCGTCGGAGCAGCGATAGGCAACCGGTTGACTGGCCACATGGCACGTCACAGTATCGCGAACCCGCTTTAGCAAGGGTAGCATCCTTTGCGGGTCCCTGAAGCAGTTTATCCCGACTATATCCGCACCCGCTTCTTCCAGTTGTCTGAACGCCGCCTCAAGAGCAACTCCTTCCAGAGTACGGTCAGATGCTTTGAATCCGAGGGTTATCATGGCCGTCATTCCAAAGCTCTTGATAGCTTCCAGTGCGATAAGCGCCTCCCCAAGATACTCTATTGTCTCGGCAATAAAGAAGTCCGGTAGGCCCTCCATCTGGATCCGGATCTGAGCCTCCAGTTGTCGGCGTGTCTGGAGGTGGCTGGAAGGGTCTCGCGGAGCATAAAGCCATGTATTCGATATGTTGCCTGCTACCAGAGTTCCGTATTCCTCTGCCACACCGCGCGCGATCTTAATGGCGCTGGTATTAATCTCCCTGAGTGCTCCGTTCAAACCCCTCTGCTTCAGCTTATCCTCGTGTGCATAATAAGTAAGCGCCTGTAAAACCTCAGCGCCGGCTCGGGCAAAATCTGTATGAAGCTGTCTCACCGCTTCGGGGCATTCGATAACTGCTTCCGGGGTAAAAGGACCGGCACTTACGTAACCACGCCTTTCCAGTTCAAATATTGCCCCCCCATCCCCCAGCACCACATCCCCGCTCAACATCTCGAGTATCATATTCATCCCTCGAGGGAACGTTCAACAGCCGCAACTCTAAATCAGGCTCTCAGGTGCCCTGACCAAAAGCAGCGGGCATTTCACTTCACGCAGCACTCTATCCGCCACGCTCCCCCAGGCAGTACGAACCAGGCCCGAATGGCCGTGCGTTGACATGGCTACGAGATTAAACGGACTGCTATCAGCATATTCGATGATCTTATCCGCCGGTTTGCCCATAGACACCTCTGAGGCTACTTTCACGCCTTTTTCCTTCAGCTTCGATTCGACATCCTGCAGATATTCCCGCGCATCCTTTCTGAAACGCTCACGCATGGCCTCGACATGTTCTTCCCAGCTTAACTTCATCTTAGCCTGGGGATAGTCAGCAGTTACAAAGGGTTCCTCCACTACCCGTATCAAGAGGACATCTATCCAGTCCACGCCACGCTGCTTTGCTATCGCTTCCACATGGGGAAGGATTCTTTCAGCGAGACTGGAGCCATCGAGCGGAACCAGTACAGTCATCCTCGGCCACTCGTCATATATAGCCTCCTCGGGAACTCCGGCACGAACCAGCCAGACCGGAACGCTGGTCGCCCTGAGAACCTTATCGGCGACACTGCCCAGCAGCCAGCGTTTCATGCCCGTCCGCCCATGAGTGGCCATCAGGATAAGGTCAACGTCGTTCGTTTCGGCGTATCGCAGAATTCCCTCCGCCGCATCCCCGATCTCAACACTGGAATATGCGTCCACCGGCTTTTCCGTCGACGAGATACCGCTTGCGCTCTGCACGGCTCGAGATTGCTCTTGAATTATCTCGGCCTTGCGCTCTACATAAGCCCGGTACATGTTCAGTGATTCGGCATCATCAGATTTGCAGACATGGAGCAGAACCAGATCTGAATCCAGCCTCCCGGCTACCTCTTTGGCGTATGTGAATACTTTTTCAGCCAGCTCCGATCCATCCAGTGGAACAAGGATTTTCCTGTACATTCTCAGCACCTCCATCCGTCAGACACAGTCCGGTCAAACCACCTCATCAGGTTGTCTACTGCGGCCTGACTTCCGGGACTCTCACCAGTAACAGGGGAGTTGTTCCCGCATTGAGGACTTTGGTCGCCACACTGCCATAGGCCCAGCGATCTACGCCGGATCTTCCGTGCGTACACATTGCCACCAGGTTGGCGTGATGCTCTTCAGCCTTGTCTATTATCCCCTCAGCGGGGTCGCCGGCCTCCACATCGGTCACAACAGCCAGCCCCTTACCGCCAAGATGATCCTTCATTTTCTCCAGGTACTCCCGGGAATCGGCGAGCAACGATTGGATTACTTCATCCGAATAGGGGACTACCTCGTACTGCCCCTCTGTACCCACCGGTCGAACATAGCTCTCTCGCGGTACAGCGGCAAACAGGATTATCTCCGAGTCGAATTCAGAAGCCAGGTCCTCCACATGGGGCAGGACGCTTTCCCCCTGACGTGAACCATCCAGCGGAACCAGAATCCTGTTGAATATTCCCTTTTGCCGGACATCAGGTTGTTCTCCCTTCGCTCTTA
Source organism: Dehalococcoidia bacterium (assembly GCA_046484125.1). Lineage (GTDB taxonomy): Bacteria > Chloroflexota > Dehalococcoidia > SZUA-161 > SpSt-899 > JBGLNL01. Next base: position 18,704 of record JAWOBX010000088.1, read on the forward strand.
TGAGCAGCACCGGTTTCCTGGTTACGTGCAACACCTTGTCAGCGGTGCTTCCCAAAACCCACCGTACCAGACCGGTTCGACCATGAGTGGCAATGACAATCAGGTCAGCTCCTTCCTCTTCCGAGGCATCAATGATAGTGGAAGCATCATGCCCCAACCTTACCTCCGACCTGACATCAAGTCCTCTAACGGTGAAGCCTTCAGCTAACCTTTGCAGGTATTGCTCCGCCTCGGCCTGTCTGGACTCTATATCGTCTCCAGATAGACCGTATATCGATTCAGGCTCCTGAACAACCTTCAGTAGTATGAGCTGTGCTTTCAGTTTGCTGGCTATGCCCTCGGCATACGGCAGAGCTACTTCGGCTAATTCTGAGCCGTCAAGCGGCACCATTATCTTTTCATACATAACGGGAACCTCCAATCGTCGAAGTCCAATCTTTTGATTCAGTTGTTAACTATAGCAACCACCGCGCTCGCGGGCATCGCCCAAAGGGATAGATTTCCTGAGCCACAAGGAGGATAAGTACTACTCCAAAGGGGTATCGCCAAGAATTGTAACAGTTTCAGCTACCACAGGTCAAAGCCCCTTACTGGCAATATACTCAACCAGATCTATCAACCTGCAGCTATAGCCCCATTCGTTATCGTACCATGCCAGGACTTTTACCATATTCTCGTCTATCACCACGGTACTCTGGGCATCCAGAATGCTGCTGGCGGAGTTACCTTTAAAGTCAACGCTCACCAGTGGTCGGTCACAGTATTCCAGAATGCCCCTGAGCGGACCTTCCGCCGCCTGCTTGAAGGCCTGGTTTACCTCCTCGACGGTCACCCCTTTTTTGACATTCGCCACGAAATCACATATGGAAACAGTTGGAACAGGCACTCGAAGGGCCATCCCATCCAGCTTCCCGTTCAATTCCGGCATCACCACGCCTACAGCGCGTGCCGCGCCCGTAGTGGTCGGTACCAGGTTAACAGCGGCCGCGCGCGCCCTGCGCAGATCCTTATGGTACATATCGAGAAGCCGCTGGTCATTGGTATACGCGTGAGTTGTGGTCATTAAACCGCGCTCAATAGCAAAGGCGTCGTGAAGGACTCTTACCACAGGCGCAATGCAGTTAGTGGTGCACGAAGCGTTGGAGATAACGTGATGTTTGGCGGGGTCATAGTCGCTTTCATTGACCCCCAGCACCATAGTAACATCCTCGTTTTTGGCCGGTGCGGAGATGATGACCTTTTTCGCCCCCGCTGTAATGTGTGCTACAGCCTCAGTCGCGTCTGTGAACACTCCCGTTGATTCTATAACAACTTCGGCTCCGTAATCTCTCCATGGTATATTCGCCGGATCGCGTTCGGCCAGCACCTTGACCTTTTTCCCGTTGATGATAATGCCATCATCACTAAAATCGATCGCGCCGGGAAATCTCCCGTAGGTGCTGTCGAATTCCAGGAGGTGGGCATTCGTCTCTGAATCGGTGAGATCGTTTACCGCGACCACTTCAACATTGGCCTTACGTTCCTCGACCGCACGTAAGGTGAGTCTGCCTATGCGCCCAAAACCATTGATTCCCACTTTGATCGCCATCCGTTTCCTCCTTTTTGAGTGGTATATAGAAGAATGGGAAGTGTTTTCACTGGTTCGTTTCTACCTCTGATAAAGCCCGGTTAATTGCGCGCTGTCAATTACATGCCCCTCTATGGCGGCAAGCAGTTGCTGCCTGGATATACCGATTTCGAGGCCCGTGACCAGATCGAGCGCGAACAGGTTGAATCGGTAGCGATGAGGCTTTCCCGCCGGCGGGCATGGCCCGCCATAGCCGGTTCGCCCGAAATCGTTCTTACCCTGTCTCCCTCCGATGAGCGGTTCGCCATAACCCGGAACATTTTCTGGCAGCTCCTGTAAATCGGGAGAAAGGTCAAATATCACCCAGTGAGTAAAAGTCCCACCCGGCGCGTCGGGATCGTCCATAACAAGAGCCCAAGACCGTGTGCCTTCAGGTATCGTATCCCAGTTCAATTGCGGAGAAATATCATCTCCATCACAGGTATACTTCCCGGGTATCGTCTCCATTTCCTGGAATGCCGGTGATGAAAGGTTAACAGCCATGACTTTACCTCCCCTGTGTTTTCGCCTGCTTCCAGATTATCGTTTGCGCGTGTTAATGCCATCGCCCATCGGAATGAAATTCCACAGACAAACGACGTAATCGCCTGTGGAAATGTCTTCGATAAAGCCATTTCCGCCTTCACCAAAAGTACTAAGCCATAAACAGGGTTTGGAATATATATCATTCATCCTGAGGGTGAATAGCAGGCTTCGTTTTCCATTATCGCGTGAGGTTGGATTCCACTCCCCGGGCGGGGAATACGGCCCCTGAGACGACGCGACAATGCGCCCGTTTCAATCGCTGTTATCGTGACGGACCCGCTTCCCAAAGTGATCAATAATGAATTCGAAACATCTTCCAGTAATCCACCAGATTACCCCTTCCGTCGACACACTCTACCTTGATGGGCGATGTACGCGGAGAAATTCGGAGTTACAGTCTAATAAGGAGCGTTGAAATAAAATGGGGAATAATTGTCTTTTGAGCCTGTCCCTGATCCTGCTGGCTGTAATCATGACCATGCCGGCCGGGTGCGGCGGCGGGGAAGATAGTATAGATATAACCCTCAGCCAGGCCATTGAGCTGTCGGACAGCGGAAATATCGAGAACGTCCACATTGACACTGGTAACGGGACCATGGAGATCACTGCCGCCGTACCCGAGCAGCCACTGGAAGTCACCAACACCAAAGGGGAAAAGGTAAAGGTCTCCGATGGTGACAAATTACAGGCCAATATAGACGATCTCAATGTAGCGGACCTGCAGCAGCTCGGGTTCGTACTCCCCTCCAAATACTCCACCAACGAGGTCCGCAAAGAGAGCTCTCCACTGGGAAGCATCTTCTTCTACCTGCTGCCCATTCTGATTTTCGGACTCCTGATCTATTTCTGGGTCCGTGCCAGCCGTGGCGCCCAGGGCCAGGCAATGAATATCGGAAAAAGCAAGGCCCGGAAATTCTCCTCCGATATTCCCGGCGTTTCGTTCGATAACGTCGCCGGCATAGAGGCAGCCAAGGAGGACCTGCAGGAGGTAGTGACCTTTCTGAAGAGCCGCAAGCGTTTTCAGAAGATTGGGGCGACAATACCAAAGGGGGTGATGCTGGTCGGCCCGCCGGGGACCGGCAAAACCATGCTTGCCCGGGCAGTGGCCGGCGAAGCTGGAGTATCCTTCTTCTCAATAAGCGGCAGCGAATTCGTGGAGATGTTCGTCGGGGTAGGGGCCTCGAGGGTGAGGGACCTTTTCCAGCAGGCCAAGCAAACCACCCCGTGCATCATATTCATCGACGAGATAGACGCGGTGGCGCGGGCACGGGCGGCGGGGGCACCGTTCAGCCACGAGGAAAGGGAGCAGACACTCAACCAGATTCTCTCTGAGATGGATGGATTCGCTCCCAACACCGGTGTAATCGTCCTGGCGGCCACCAACCGGGTAGACATACTGGATCCTGCCCTGCTGCGGCCCGGCCGGTTCGACAGGCGGGTTATGCTGGAATTGCCTCATTCCGACGCCCGCCGGGCCATTCTTGAAGTTCATGCCAGAGAAAAGCGGCTGGACCCTGAAGTTGACCTTGAAGATGTGGCCCGGCAAACTCATGGATTCAGCGGCGCTGACCTGGCCAATCTGATTAATGAAGCAGCCATCCTGGCGGTTCGTCATGAAAAGGAAGCCATAAGGATGGAGGAGCTGAGTGAGGCGATAGACCGGGTAATCGCCGGGCCGGAGAAGAAGAATGTGCAGATAAACCCGAAGGAACGGGAGACTATAGCCTACCACGAGACCGGCCACGCCCTGGCTGCGCATATACTGCCCAATGTTGACCCGGTTCGCAAGCTCTCCATTGTGGCGCGGGGGGCGATGGGAGGATATACCAGGCTGCTCCAGGAGGATCGTTACACTGTAACTGAATCGCAGATTAACGACACACTTGCCACATTGCTCGCCGGAAACGCCGCAGAGAAGATGGTCTTCGACGTGGTTTCAAGCGGCCCGCAAAACGACCTGAAACAGGCCACCCAACTGGCCAGGAAAATGGTTATGGATTTCGGCATGAGCAGTCTGGGAGTCAGGACTTTCACTCAGGATGGGCAGGGGATGGCTCTGGGGCAGACCAGGGATTACAGCGAGGCGACAGCCGAGCGAATCGACGAAGAGGTGAGCGCGATCATCGACACCGCTTACAACAGGGCATGGCAGGTCATCGAGCAAAATCGGGCGAGGTTAAGCCACGTGGCTGATAAGGTGCTCGAAAAGGAAAGCCTCCAGGGAGAGGAATTAGAAGCGGCGTTTGAGGAACCGATTGATGAGCGGGAAAGCACAGCGGGAGACAAGGAACCAGCCTGAAACCGAGTTGTTTTGTATTGAACTCATTGGCTGATTACCGTCACCCCATCTGACGCACCGGCCGGTTAACTTGAGAAGCCACAATTCGGCGGAAGGCATCGCCTGAGCATTTATATGTCGAGCGAATCAGGATAACGATACAATTAAGCAAACTCGGGGTGAGGAAATGCGGTACAAGGAGTTTATCCAGCAGGTTAATGAGCTTGCAGAAACGGGAAACGAAAAGAAGGCAAAGCAGGTAGTCGAAGCGGTGCTTCAAACATTGGGGGAAAGGCTTTCAAGAACAGAAAGGAGGAAGCTGGCAGCTCAGCTTCCCGGAGAATTGAAGACCCACCTTCACCATCTGGAGAGAACTGATCTGTTTTCTCTGGAGGAATTCTACAACCGCGTCAGTGCCCGGTGCGATGTTACTTATGCACATGCAGTAAATCTTTCCCGGGCAGTCATGCAGATACTGAATAGAGCTGTTTCGGCGGGAGAGCTGGAGGATATCGTCAACGAGTTGCCATCCGAATTCGAGGAGCTGTTCGGCAGGCAGCCTGAGAGCCCGACCTCTCCTACGGCATTAACCACCGAAGAAATCAGAAGAATTGAAAAAGCAGAGTGAGAATGAAAGGGAGCAGGGCCTGAAAGCAGATAAGCCCACCCGGTTTGGAGAAGGGCCTGAAGATGCTGATGTTATGCTGGTGGGTCAGAACCCCGGGAGAGAAGAAGTAAAGCAGGGGCGACCTTTCGTGGGAAGGTCGGGGAAATACCTGGACAGGGTTTTACAGCAAAACGGCCTGGACAGAAACAAATTATATTTGACCGGAGTGGTAAAGGAGCCAACACCGGATAACAGAAAACCCGTTGCCGATGAGATCAACTACTGGATGCCGTACCTTATTGAGGAGATCAAACAAGTCAGGCCCAAGATAATAGTATTAATGGGGAAAGTAGCATGGCAGACCCCTCGCATGGAAGGAATCGAGTACATCGAGACCTACCATCCGGCAGCCGCTATGAGATTCCCCCAAGCCAGAGAAAGGTTCGAAAGGGATATCAAACGGCTGAGAGAGATGATGCAATAGAACCGCAAAAGGAGAAACTCAGGCTGGTATGGACGATCTAAGTGCCATTATTGTATTCGGCCTGTTGATGAGCGGGATCGCACTCGTTGGCAGCATCACCCTGATCATACCCGAAGAGACACTCAGGAAACTCATTCTACCCTTCGTGGCGCTCGCATCCGGATGCCTCATCGGGGGTGCGCTTTTTCATATGCTCCCGGAATCCGTCGATGACATGGGCAATCGGACCGTGGTCTATGTCTGGTTAGCCCTCGGGTTCCTGGTTTTTCTTATACTGGAGCACGTTTTGCACTGGCATCACTGCCACCGTGTGCCCTCGGAACATACTTCGCTCACAGCATCGGAATGCAGGCAACCGCTTGGATATATGATCCTGATAGCGGACGGACTTCACAACCTGATCGGGGGCCTTTCAATCGGTGCTCTTTTCATCGCCGATTTCGGACTGGGCCTGACCGGCTGGGCAGTTGCCGCTGCTCACGAAGTTCCTCAGGAGCTCGGCGATTTTGGCATTCTGGTTCACAGCGGGTGGAGAAAAGGACGAGCCCTTATTTTGAACCTGATCTCAGGGCTCACATTCCTCGCCGGCGGACTTATCGCCTATTTCGTTTCGTCAAACGTCGATATCGGCTTTCTGGTTCCTTTTGCCGCGGGCAACTTCCTGTATATCGGTGCCGTCGATCTTATACCTGAGTTGAAGGAAACCGCCAGAGTAAGTTCAACCCATATCTGGAACATCGTATTCTGGATGTCCGGGATGGGATTGATGCTGTTGGTGCGCTATCTGGGGACCTAGCACACTTTCATTTCAAAATATTTGATTCCCCCGCTCGGGTTGGGAATCCTGCCGCCTCCGGCGGCCTTTACCCTCCAGCCAACCCTTTAATATCCGGGGGGATCCCCCGTAAGCCCCCGGCAGTAAAGCTTTCCTGCACCTTCTTTCTCTGTCATTGCGAGCTGAAGCGTGGCAATCTCCTCCGCCTCCGGCGGCCTTTGCCCGCCCGACTGCCCGTTTAAACTTCTGGGCCTGCGGCCCCGAAACCCCTGATTTTCTGTAATTCCGGACCCCGATGCGGAATCTACCGCCCACCCATATGTATTCCCGTCTTCACGGGAATGACAAATTGACTTAACCCGCAAACCCGGTGACCCGCCAACACATTCACTTGCCGCGTCATCCTGAGCACCAGATACCACTGGTGGCAGTATGCACAGGGACCATAAACAGAATCTCATCTCATTCTTCCACCACCCTCCCGACATAGTTCCTCCGGGGGCGCGCTCACTGCCATGAGCGCGCCCCCGGAGGAACAACTTCTTCAACATGTTCAGCCGGACCCCTTAAGTAGCTGCCGCTACGTTCGCAATATTGATGTCGCAAGCTTCTGAGTAGCACCATTCAAAGATTCGTCATCACTTGAACCATACTTAAACCGGCATGCTAATTCGCAGCAGGGGAAAATGGTAGCATCACCGAGGACAATTGCGTAGTTATACGGATATACCACGGAAGCCCCTGTTTGTTTTATTTATTCAGAGAGGATTTCAGGAAACCAATTCTCGAACGACCGGTAACTCCGGTTCTTTATCACGATCAAGGTTGGTCAGCGATTTCCTGAATCTGTCAAGAGGAGGTACATCATGTTCTACAGACGAGGCTATGGCTTCAGAGGCGGGTCGCCTCCCTGGCCATATGTGGGACGCGGGAGAGGTGGATTGCCCCGTTGCTGGTACCCGTGGGCGGATTACTGGCAAATGCCGCCAACAGAGCCCTGTTACGACCCCTATTACAGCGGCCCCATGGGGCCGGCAGCTTACTACACATGGCCACCACCAGGAGCAGCATATCCTCCGGATATATCCAGGGAAGAGGAGATCCAATTCCTCAAAGAACAGGCTCAGGATATAAAAGAGGAGCTCGATGCCATACAGGCCAGGATAGGGGAACTGGAATCCGAATAGAAACCGGGGGTGAGATATGAAAGTCGCAGTTTCAGCAACAGGACCATTCCTTGATGCCGAAGTGAACCAGCGATTGGGAAGATGTTCGCAATTTCTGGTAGTAGATTCGGAGACCATGGAATTTGAAGTGCTGGAAAATATCAGCGCCGAAGCCGCAAGTGGAGCTGGTGTATCGGCTGCCGAAATGGTTGCCAACCAGGGAGTACAGGCCGTGATAACCGGCAATTGTGGCCCGAAGGCCTACGATGTGTTCTCCAGTGCCGGCGTAGAGGTGATAAGCGGGGTATCTGGCACGGTCAGGAGCGCTGTTGATAGCTACAGGTCGGGGCAATTAGAGGGCGGCCTTCAAAGCCCGGGTCCCCGTTCTGGTCGGGGTGCGGGATTGGGGAGAGGCATGGGAACAGGGAGAGGAGGGAGGGTGCTCTCCGGACGCGGCAGGGGGAGGGGAATGGCTACAGGAATGAGTCGAAAGACGCGTCAGCGGCGGGCACCTTATTCCGAAGCGCGTTCCGGGGAGGAGGACCTGCAAGCTTTGAAAGAGGCATCACAATCGCTATCTCGGCAGTTGGCGCAAATAGACCGCCGGATCACTGAACTGGAGAAAAAGCAGTAACCTCCTCGTTATGAGAAGGCACAATCAAAATCGTTCAAAATGATGGACTCGAGGTTAAGGTGTTGCTGCCACAAACATCCGTGGGTTCCACATGGGTAAGAACTGCATCGATGAATGTAAATATCATTATAAATCGCGGTTTAAAGTGGTGAAATGACGGCTTTCTTACTTGTTAGATCAACGTCGAAGCGCCTCGATATAGGCGTTATCAAGATACTGCCGCACCATCCGCTGGGAGTTATAGTATGAAGCTGTTAGAGCGATCGTGGAGCGCATTACTTCGGCGAATTCCGTCGGCCGTTGATAATACATGGGAATTATGGTCCTTTCCATTTTCTCGTACAAGGACCCGATCTCTTTGACCGGATCGCTTTCAGGATCCCACCCCTCCCCGATCGACCACCCGGTCACACCCTCAATGTGGCCCTCTATCCACCAGCCATCCAGAACGCTGAGTGTCGGCACCCCGTTCATGGCGGCTTTCATCCCGCTCGTCCCCGAGGCCTCACGGGGTCTCAGCGGCGTGTTTAACCATAAATCCACCCCCGAGGTCAGGTACCTTGCCAGAGATAGATCATAGCCCTCAAGATATACTACGGACAGGGTCCCGTGAAGTTCTTCCGCCGCTTCAAAGACCCTGTGAATCATCTTCTTCCCGCCTGTATCCTTCGGATGCGCCTTCCCTCCAAAAATGATTTGCAGTTTCCCGTAATCCCTTACCATGCGCTTGAGCCGCGGAATATCGTAGAAGAAGAAATCGGCCCGCTTGTACGCTGTGGCCCGCCGGGCGAATCCCAGCGTCAGAACATCCGGATTCAAACGCTTTCCGGTTCGCCTTTCCACCTCGGCCAGCATCCTGTCTTTAGCTTCTTTATGAGAGGACTGAATATCCGCGGCAGGTATTCTAATGGCGTATCTGAGATACAGATTGTCGCGCCTCCATTCGGGCATATACCGATCGTAAAGCCGCCGGAACGGTATCGATGTCCAGTTCAACGCATGAACGCCATTGGTGATGGAGTTGATGGGGTAGCCAGGGAACATGCCTCGCGATATCCCCTCATGCCGCATAGAGACGCCGTTTACGTAATGGGAAAATGAAAGGGCAAGGTGAGTCATGTTCAGTGTTCCATCCATTATGCATCCGGCCGATTCCAGGAGGCTCTCTATATCATCACCCACGACCTGGCGCACCAGTTCCGCCGGAAACTGGTCGTGCCCTTCCGGTACCGGCGTATGGGTAGTGAAGATGCATTTCCAGCGGACCTGCTCCATGTCATCCTCTGTCACCTGTTGCTCCGCCCTTTCATTCAAAACGCGCTTTAGAAGCGCTAATCCCAGAAAGGCGGAATGCCCCTCGTTCATATGGTAGGCCTTCAATTCCATATGGCCAAGCGCTTGAAGCATGTATATACCACCCATCCCGAGGATGATCTCCTGAGACAGGCGATATCTGGCATCTCCTCCGTAAAGACCGGTTGTCAGGCTTCTATCCCATGCCGAGTTCCCTTCCAAATCGGTATCAAGAAAATACACAGGTATTGTCTCACCGGAGACTCCTTTGACCACGTATCGCCAGGCCCTGATCATGACCTGTCTTCCCTCAATGCCCACCTCAATTCGGGTCGACAGAGGCTCCATAAACTCCTCGGGTTCCCAGTCTGAAGGGCTTTCCATCTGGTTACCGTATTCGTCCAGATGCTGCCGGAAATAGCCGGAGCTATACAGGAGAGTTACGCCAACCATACCCACACCGATGTCAGCGGCGGCCTGCAGGGTATCTCCAGCAAGCACGCCGAGGCCTCCGCTATATGTGGGTATATTGGGGTCGATGCCGACCTCCATGGAGAAATAAGCGATAGTCTCGCGACCGTTTACAGCCATTTTTACGATCTATATGTCAAACCTTCCATGCCGTCCTGTTCATTGTGGCAACATTGAGGAAGGAATGTCAAGAAACATTGGAAAAGGGGTTATGGAGGCGCGCTCGTTGTGGCGAGCGCGCCTCCGGTGTATCAACCTTTTTAAGTCAACGTAATGCGGTGAAAAGAGCATTGCGGAACATTCGTATAGGACCAAATTTTAGATTATCTGATAATATCATTTAATAACTTATTACATTTCCCACCCCACCACCCTGTGTTGTTACTCGGTGAGCCAACTCGGAACGCGAGTTAGCTCACCGAGTAACAAACCCTTCCAGTGAAACAATGATTTAAAAAGAGCATTGCTCCAACATCTGTACAGAAGCGTCAGGGACGGTACACTAGTAGTAAATTTTCTAAATTGGCGTAATATTACTTAAGCTCGTCTATCCAACGGAGATCTTATGATACCCCTCCCCCCAATTAGGGTTGTTTGAAGCTGATTTGGGCCGAGTGGCCCGAATCAGCTTCAAACCCATTTCCCCCGGGAGGGGATGGGCATACATTACGCGAAACAATGCAAGCAAGTACTAGCGGGAGACCGCCGGCTGACCTGCTTTAACCGGCGGCGTTTCATGCTCGTTCGCTGCCCGGAGAAAACGGTCCGCCCACCAGAATATATCCCTTTTTTGAACGCTCTTCCTGTGCCGTCCCATACGCACGCCAGCACTGGCTTGCGACATATTATAAGCCTTCCTGATAGCGGCGGCCATTCCCCTGGTGTCATAAGGATCGACCAGCAGCGCGTTTTTTCTGAACTGGGCAGCGGTAC
>JAWOBX010000029.1:0-16725 GCA_046484125.1 Dehalococcoidia bacterium
TCCTGCCGAGAGCCTTGATGCGCTGGCTCTTGTATGTTTTAGCACTCTCCTCTGAGGCGTACGCTGAAGTGAGCTCTCGGACAATCAATAAACCAATCAACACAGCTACACCGATGATGCCAACCGCCATCGCAGCCTTGGCGGTTGTGATTATCACTACCGTGGTAGTAGTTGTGGTAGTAACCATTTTATAAATCCCTTAGGTAAACAAATAGTAAATATCGTCTCACCTTGATTAAAGAGTCTAACATATTTCAAAGTAAGAGTCAACAGCAGTTTCGGTCCACAGCGATCTATCCTGAGGCGCATTGACGTCTCACTGTAAAAATGCTCCCTCCCGGAAAAGGTTATTCTCAACCTGCAGATGAATTATTTTACATTTTACTTTTATATTTATACGGCGCCAGCAGTGGCACGGTCGGTCAAGATAACGGGAGCACTCCCGGCCGGCTGATTCGCCGTTATTTACTTAACCAGCCTGTATCCGACACCTCTCTCCGATAAGATCATCTCAGGCTGCTGATGGTTGTCTCTCAGCTTTGTCCTGAGGCGCTGAACATAAACCTTAAGGTAATCGGTTGAGTCAATGTATTCCGGCCCCCAGACGCCTTCCAGCAGCATCTGGTGAGTCATGACTCTCCCCGCGTTCTTAGCCATCAATTTCAACAGACTGTATTCGGTGGGAGTAAGCCTGACTTTTTCATCCTCGACCCAGACCTCCCGGGTGTGGAAATCCACCCTGAGTCTGCCCAATTGCAAATGCCCCTGATCCGCCTCAATATGGGAAACGGCGGCACGGCGAAGTACCGCCTTTACACGGGCCAGCAACTCAACATGACTGAAGGGTTTAGTTATATAATCGTCCGCGCCCAGTTCCAGTCCCTTTACCTTATCAAACTCCTGATCTTTGGCCGTGAGGATTATCAGCGGCACATCGGAAAAGAAACGTACTCGACGGCATACCTCGAATCCGTCTATATCCGGCAAACCGATATCCACGATGACGATATCCGGTTCTTCCCGTTCTATTAAATTCAGACCTTCACCCCCCTCGCTCGCGGAGGCCACCTTGACATCCGGCCAGCGAAGATCGAAGCAAAGTGAAACCGCTTCGACTATCTCCGGGTCATCTTCTATTATTGCCACTTTCATTGTTACAACCTGCTCCTCTTAACCACCATTGTAAACTATTTTGGTGTTCGTTTGGTAGGTCAAGATATATATTATCACCGTAAACGGTAACCGGCGGTAGCGGATTCCGGAATCCTTTGGCGATGCCGCCCCCGGAAACATTTTCCCGGGTAAGTTAAACACCGTTTGAATTCATAAAGACCCGGCTTATAGCACCGGTATCGAAACAGTGAACACACTCCCCTCCCCCTCCCTGCTCCTCGCCCAGACCTTTCCACGATGCAGATTCACCATCTGTTTCACTGTAGCGAGGCCGATTCCCGTACCCGCAATATCATTTGCTGTATATTCACCCCTGTAGTATGGCTCGAAAATGAGGTCCTGTTCCTCTTCCGGTATGCCCGGACCTGTATCCCTCACTTCAATTAACACCTTGTTACCTTCCAGCCGAACAGAGAGAGACAGCTTCCCCCCTCTCGGAGTATACTTGTTAGCGTTTACGAGCAGATTGGTGATTATATGCTCAAAGCATTCTGCGTCCGCGATGACCGGAGGCAAAGCCTCGGGAAGCTCAACCTCCAGTGATTGTTCTTTACTTTCAATAGGTGAAATACACAGTTGTAACGCGTTTTTGATAACCGGTACAAGGTCCATGGGCCGCAGGTCCACCTCCAGAGCAGCACTCCTCGATCGGGTTATGTCGACCAGGTCTTCCATCATGGCCTCCATCCTCTCAGTACTTCTCCTGATGTTCTCCACAAGCCTTCTCAACGGGTCACGCTCATCGCTTCCCAGTTCCTCGACCAGCAGTTCGCTGGATGATTTGATAGAAGTGAGCGGTGTTTTCAACTCATGGGATATTATATTGAAGAACTCGTCACGCTGCTTGTTCATCGCTTGCAGATTGGTCCATTCGCTTCTCTCTCTCGAGTACAGACGGGCATTGTCCATAGTGAGTGAAAGATGGCCGGCTACCTGCTCGACGAATACCAGATCACGCTTTGTGTAGGCTTCGGGCCTGGTACTTCCCACAGAGAACACGCCAAAAACCTCCCCCCTGGAGATAAGAGGCAAATGGACCACGGACCGAATGCCCTGACCGATATAATAAAACCTGTCAGCAAAACCGCTTTGCCCGGCGAGGTCCGGCTCGTAAAGCATGCTCTTGTTGGCCACCACCCATTCACAGGCGGTACCTTCATATGAAATCCGCCCTTCCCCCTGCCCCGGCGGAGTTTCCATCCCCGACGATAATGGAAAGAACTTCAACTCATTGCCCTCCGGAAGAACGATACACGCCCGGTCCATAGGTATGCTTTTCTTAAGTTCGTCAGTGAAGAGCTCATATACAGATTCAAAATCCAGACTCCTGTTCAGTACCCGGCTCAACCGGCTGAGAGCCTCAAATTGACTCTCTCTCTCCAGGCTCGCCTGGTATACCTGAATATTATCGATGATCAACGCCATCGTGCGGGCAATCCGCGCCAGCAACCTCTCATCATCCCATGAGTATGGCCGGTTGCCGGTTTTCGGACCGAGTATCAGTAAACCCACCAGACGGTCCCCGAAATTTAAGGGTACAAGCAGGGTGGCCTCAATTCGCTCCAGCACATTCCGGTCATGTTCCGTGAACGCCTCCGGACCGTCGCCAGTTGCCGTATCGTTTCGGTGAAGGACCCCCTCATGAGTGCGCAGCAAGTTTATCAAAGGATTGTCTTTTCCCAGGCTGATGTTGAGTTCCTCACCATCGATACCGGAGGAAGCCGAGACGCGGTAATCCCCCTCAGCGTGTACCGGCTGTAGAAGGCAGGCGTACCTGGATTGCATGGCCTGCTTGACCAGCCGTGGTATCGAAGCCGTGGCGGCAGAAGGGTCAACGATACTCTGGCCCTCATCACGGAGATTATCGATGTACCTGAGATGCCTGTATCTGCCCCTGTAGAACATAAGGCTGGTCAATTGCTGGATCCAACTCCAGGTCGGTCTTACCCCCGCAACTATAAGAAGCGCGAATAACATATGAAGCCATATGGGCGTGTTCTCATGTTCCCAGAAATATTCAAGGATAAAGTATATTCCCGAATATACACCGGCCACAAGAATGAACATCCCGGTATAGGGAACAAGCCTGTATACGGTCAACTCCACATCAACTAACCTGGAGGTCAGTACAGCCAGACCGCTCAGGATCACAAGGATTGTACCGGCTATAACTGTTACCGGATAGATATCGGCTCTTAAATCAAACATTAAGTCGGCCAATCCGCCGGCAAACACTATGGCGGTGCCGATCACGAAGTATGTAAGACGGTTTCTCTCGGCATACGAGCCGGCAGATAACCGGGCTTTATTCAGCCGGAGACCGGCCATCAATACAAGCAGGTAAGCCGGAATAATGAAAAACAGAAACAAAGGCCCCCATACCGGAGCTGGTCCGTACCCCTCAGTCTTTATATGGCTTACAATCAAATCCGTAAGTGCCAGTCCAGCGACGGCACCCAGATAGATATAAGCGGATATGAGTGGAATAGACCATTTGAGAATGCCGGTAAAGCGGAGGGCGAAATGGTAATACATCACCCATGTAAACGAGAAGGATATTACAGCCGCCCGTTCCCACCAGAGGGCTTTTCCCGGGTCCGGATCGGAACTCATCCCGAAGTATAGAAATCCCCAGCAAGCCACACCCAGCAGAAAGCCCGCAAAAAGACGTTTTACCGGCTCCCTCCAGGCCTTAACCAATAATATCAGGAGTAATACACTGGAAAAGCAGGCCTGAATAACAGGCAGTATTTCCTGAAACACCATAATCTAACCTGAGCAGGCTGTGCTGACTGTAATAATACCGAATAAATGAGAGCTAACAAACTCGGCGTGAAGCAATAGTACAACAGTTAACGGTATTTGTCAAAAACCACTCCTTCCCAAAACCCCCGAAGCCACCATTTGTTAAAGAGGTTCCCTGAATTCGAATCGCTGTTTTCGGCACACGATTGTGCCTTGACACCTGAATTCATTTAACGTTATACTTAGGATTGCTGATACAGGTGGAGGTGGTTTCGTGGATCAGAACGGTTCTTTCAAGTGCCAGAAATGCAAAGAGGGAGATCTTGTACCGCTCTCGGATTACGGTGGACAGGGAGCAGCGGTCCATTACAAGGCATGGGTTTGCACCAATCCCGATTGCGGTTTCAACATAAAAATCAGAAACGGCGATATCTACATAAACGAGCCCATCATGAGTGGCGCGGCGCACACAGCCAGGATGCGCTGATTACTGCTCCAGATAATCTTTCAGTTTCGAGGAGTGAGTTGGGTAGCGAAGCTTCCTCAAAGCCTTCGCTTCTATCTGGCGTATGCGCTCACGAGTAACTTCGAATTCGCGTCCAACTTCTTCGAGTGTACGGCTGCGTCCGTCCTCAAGACCAAACCGAAGCTGCAATACACTTCTTTCCCGCTCGGTGAGCCCCTCGAGAACTTCCTCGATCTGCTCCTTGAGCAGAAGGTGTGAGGCGATTTCCGATGGCGTTGCTTTGCGGTCTTCAATGAAATCGCTGAGGTGGCTGTCCTTATCCTCGCCTATAGGCGTCTCCAGAGAGATGGGTTCCTGAGTCATCTTGAAGACCTCCTCAACCCTTTCCGAGGGGATACCCATCTCGGCCGCTATCTCCGTACTTGTCGGTTCGCGGCCGTATTCCTGCGCCAGTCTCCGGCTTAACCTGATGAGTTTGTTTATGGTTTCAACCATGTGAACGGGTATTCTGATAGTCCGGGCCTGATCGGCTATAGCCCTTGTTATGGCCTGGCGAATCCACCACGTAGCATAAGTGCTGAACTTGTATCCCCGCCTGTAGTCGAATTTCTCCACCGCCCGAATCAAACCTATATTGCCTTCCTGGACCAGGTCGAGCAATCCCATCCCCCTCCCTATATACTTCTTGGCTATACTCACTACCAGCCTGAGATTTGCCTCGGTGAGATGATGCTTCGCCCAGTCGCCGTCCTCCTTTATTTTCCTGAAATGATGGCTTAGTGCCCGCTCATGGAGCGCCAGCAGGGCGAACAAAGCGGGCGCGGAGGGCGCATCCGTTAACTTATCGAGCAAGTTGTTCTCATCGAGTTCCTTAATAATAACGCCGGGAATAAGGTGGCAATCCAGGGACACCTTGACCAGCATCTCGGACGCCTCCACGGCGGGTATATCCAGTTCGGATGAGACCACGGATATCAATCCGCGCGGTATTTCACTCTCTATTGATTCAAGGAGTTTTTGATCACAGATAGTCTCCGAAACACTCGCTTCCTCGGGCAGCTCGAGCTCCTTTTTCAATACATTGACGACCGGGAGCATCTGTCCGAGCTCCTGCGATATCATCATGGCTATCTCAACCGTGGAAGGAGGAACACCATGAAGTTCCTGCCATGACTTCTCGAAGTGCTTGAGGTGTTTAGCCCGATCCATCCTCCGGGCAAGTATCTTCTCATTCTGTGAGTCCAGAAGCGGTACCTGCCCCATCTCTCTCAGATACATACGGACCGGATCGTCGATCATCTCCTCAAGTTCCAGGGACGGTGTCCCCAGATCAACCGATTCCTCCAGTTCAGGCTCTTCAGCCCACTCCTCTATCTCATCCTCAGCGGGTTCTTCCTCAGCCCATCCCCCTCCAGGTTTCTCTTCGACCGCCGCATCGGTTATGTCATCTTCTCCCCCCTCCCTCTCTTCATCCATCTCCAAAACGATCTCTGATTCATCCCTGGATAGACTTTTCTCTTTTGGCACCCCGTTATCTCCCGGACGCGGTTTACGGCGCGGCATAAATGCCTCCTCGTTTTATCTCACCCCAGTTTGTTGTGCTGACGCTGAAGCTCCGCCAATCTGGCCGAACTCTCCCCCGGGTCCCCCCCGGATTCCAGCGCCGAGTCCGCTTCGAAAACCAGTTTATATCTCAAGCTTCTTTTCTCAAGCCGGCGTACGCAATCATCCAGCGCCTCGCGCTGTTGTCTCTTATCGAGTGGCGGAATCTGTCTCTCAATTAGGGAATCAAGATGCTCATGCAATACAGGTGATAACATCTCTTTTAATTCACCAGGATTCCGGCTCTGGCTACTGGCAATGAAAACCTCTCTGTTCTCACTTCGTTCAAAATGCTCCGGTGTAAGCCTCTCCGAAGTCAAGGCAGGGTAATTCAGCAGCAGGGACAGGCAGTATTCCTCCAGTTGATCTCCAGCTCGGGACGTACGGACCAAATCACGCTCTTTTATCTTTCCTTGCTTCAAGTCGGTCTGGCTCACCATCCATTCCGTAAGCATACCTCTCAGGACCTCATCGCTCAGCCCCGTCAGCTTTTCAAGCCTGGTGAGGTATTCCTCCCGAACGGCGCTATCCTTCATACTCGAGATTACGGGCAGCAACTCACGGGCTAGACGGGACTTATCCTCCGGTCTGGAAAGGTCGTATTTTACCGCGGTAACCTCGAACAAATAATCCATCAATGGTCTGGCACTTTTCACCAGCCTGGTCCATTCCTCCGGAGACTCCCGGATCACCTCATCCGGGTCCTTTCCCTCCGGCATCGAGATGATACTGATCTGAGCACGGAGCTCGCTCGTCCCCCCAAGCCACCCCTTCTTCCCGCTGACTCTCTCGCTGAAAGCGTTACGGCAGATCTCAATACCACGGAGGGTGGCTGCGTTACCGGCTGTATCGGCATCAAGAGACAAATAAATATGCCCGGTAATACCTTTCAGAATGGCGATCTGGTTTTCGGTTAACGCGGTACCCATTGAAGCAACCACGTTGCGAAAACCATTCTGAAAAGCGGTAAGGGCATCCATATAGCCCTCTACGATCACTACCGCATCCTGCTCCCGGATGGCTTCTCTGGCCCTGTCAATCCCGTACAGGACCGAGTTCTTGCTGAAAACAGGGCTTTCTGAGGAATTCAGATACTTGGGAACGGAATCGTCCAGGGCCCGGGCTCCGAAGCCGATTACGCGTCCCTTGACATCGCTGATGGGGAACATGAGGCGGCCCCTGAAACGGTCGTATGTCCGATCCTCCCTGGCAATTGCCAGTCCGGCCGTAACCAGCTCCTTCTCACTGAACCCCAGTTCCTTCATATGGTTCTTCAGGTCATCCCAGGAAGCCCTGCTGTAGCCCAGTTTGAAATCGGCCACGGTTTCTTCACTGAGATCTCTCCTGACCAGGTACTTCCTGGCAACCTCCGCCTCCGGCGATTTCAACAGTAGATTCTGATAGTACCTGGCGGCAGCCTCATTTGCCTGATATATTCTCGGCGTACTGTCATCCGTAGATTTTCTGGGGGCTTTCTCCGGAATAGTAACTCCGGCCCTCGGAGCGAGGTGCCGGAGCGCCTCACCGAATTCCAGCCCCTCCTTCTTCATTACGAATGAGACCATGTCCCCACCGGCACCACATCCGAAACAGCGCCAGCTCTGTCTTTCAGGAAACACGAAAAAGGAGGGGGTTTTTTCCGTATGAAACGGGCAGAGTCCACGGAAATTCCTGCCAGATTTCCCCAGCGATACGTATTCAGAGACGATGGAGACTATATCCAGCCTCTGTTTTACATCCTCAGCGATGTTATTCATCTTAAGTAAATCCTGATCAACCCCTTTTAATTCCCCGGTCTTGGGGAAATCTTAAATCCGGGGGGCACCCCCAGACCCCCGAAGTCACCTCTTACTGAAGAGGTTCCTTAAGTAAACCCTGATCAACCCCTTTTAATTCCCCGGTCTTTGGGGAAATCTTAAATCCGGGGGGCACCCCCAGACCGGGCGAAGTCTCCACTTATTCAGAGCCTCCTTAGTACTTCTTCGGCGACTCTCATTGCGTACAGGTCTGTCATGCCGGCGATATAATCCACCGCAATCCTTCCAGCTTCGTTGCCAATCCTGGCGAATTCCTCCGGGATATCGCCCGGGTTCTCGGTAAAATGCCTGTATAGCCCCCGCACGACCTCCCGGGCCCTTTCCGACTCCGCCTCCATTGCGCTTGCGTCATAAACTCTCTCAAAAAGAAAATCGCGCAGTTCATTCATCGCCGCAAGAACCTCTGAACTCAATGAGATCATTGGAGTTTCCCACTCCTCCCTCACCCCCGCGACCGCCCATGAATGCTCGATGACGTCGCTCACCAGGGTATTGACTCTTTCGGAATGGGTTTTACCCAACACATTGACTGTAGAACGCGGCAGATCGGCTGTAGTTATCATCCCTGCCCGGATGGCATCACCGATATCATGGTTTATGTAAGCTATTGTGTCGGATATTTTGCAAACCTGCCCCTCAAGGGTGTCAGGGGCATTCCAGTTTTCCTGAAGAAGTCCTTCCCGAGGTTTAGAGTGTTTAAGTATACCCTCTCTGACCTCCCATGTCAAGTTGAGTCCTTTACCATTCTGTTCGAGAAGTTCAACCACACGCAGACTCTGTTCATTATGGGCAAAACCCGCGGGGAATATCTCGTTGAGAACCTCCTCGCCTACGTGACCGAAAGGAGTATGCCCCAGGTCATGACCCATGGAAACCGCCTCAGCCAGATCTTCGTTCAAATTTAAGGCACGCGCAATAGTGCGTGCTATCTGTGAGACCTCCAGGGTATGGGTGAGACGCGTCACGTAATGATCTCCCGGAGGCGCGATAAATACCTGAGTTTTATGCTTCAGACGCCGAAAGGCCTTGGTATGAATGATGCGATCCCGGTCCCGCTGGAACTCCGTGCGCACCGGCGACGGCACCTCCGGTAACTGCCTGCGGGCACTCCTGCTTTTGGCAGCATAAACAGAGAGGCCTTCCTCCCTGTCCTCAAGAAATTTGCGTATCTGCTCCAGAGCCAACATAATTTGTCAGGGCTGCAAACCGAAACTCGTCCCTGTGCGGTATTTATCCGGTTGACAGAGCGGCATGGGCGGCAGCCAGCCTTGCTATCGGCACGCGATATGGTGAACAGCTTACGTAATCCAGCCCTATCCGGTGGCAAAACATCACCGATTCAGGCTCGCCGCCGTGCTCACCACAGATGCCGATTTTCAAATCGTCCCGCGTAGCGCGACCACGCTCCACACCGAGTTCCATAAGAAATCCCACGCCATCCTGGTCGATTGCCTCAAACGGGTCACGAGGGAGAATCCGGTGCTCCAGGTAGAATGGTAGAAACCTTCCGGCATCATCCCTGGATAGCCCGAATGCCGTCTGCGTCAGATCGTTGGTACCAAAGCTGAAGAACTCGGCGGACTCAGCTATACGGTCCGCGGTAATAGCGGCACGCGGCAGCTCTATCATGGTTCCAAGCTTGTAATCGACCTCAAGCCCGTACTTGTCGAACACTTTTTTAGCGGTTGCCCGGACCGTATTCTCCTGTTCCCTGAATTCATTCACATGGCCAACCAGTGGAATCATAATCTCCGGCTTGACATCGATTCCTTCTTTCTTCAACTCGCAGGCAGCTTCAAGAATGGCCTCGACCTGCATCTCTGTTATCTCAGGGTAGACGATTCCAAGCCTGCAGCCTCTATGTCCGAGCATGGGATTTTGCTCCCTCAGTGATTCCACCCTTCTCTTCAGGTCATCTACCGGCATACCCAGTTGCTGCGCCATGCGCTCCAGGACGCTGTCCGTACCCGGCAGGAATTCATGGAGCGGCGGGTCAAGTGTTCGAATAGTCACCGGCCGGTCGCCCATCTCCCTGAATATCCCCACGAAATCTTCCTTCTGATATGGCAATAGTTTTTTAACGGCTTTTTTCCGGCCTTCCTGATCATCAGTCACAATCATCTCACGGATGGCATCAATCCGGTCACCTTCGAAGAACATATGCTCGGTTCGGCATAGCCCAATCCCTTCGCAGCCGAATCTAATGCCGGTGGCCGCATCTTTAGGAGTATCCGCGTTTACCCTCACGCCCAGCCTGCGGGTACGGTCCGCTATTTCCATCAGCTTGAGATACCACTGGTTCGAGGCAGGATCTACATCTATCACCGGCAACTTACCTTCATACAGTATGCCTTTGAAGCCATTGACACTGACCCAGTCGCCCTCCTTGAGAGTCTTGTCCGCCGAGGTCACCGTCCTTTCCCTGTAATCTATATTCAAATCAGAACAACCTACCACGCAGCACTTACCCCACCCCCTGGCCACCAGCGCGGCGTGACTTGTCATTCCTCCACGAGCGGTAACTATTCCCTGAGCGGCGTGCATTCCATCCACGTCCTCAGGACTGGTTTCTATCCGCACCAGGATCACCTTCTCCCCTTTTTCCGCCTCCTGGCGCGCCCGATCGGCATTTAACACTATCCTGCCGACAGCACCCCCCGGCCCCGCCGCTACCCCCTCTCCCAGCACGTAGGCGGTCTTCTCCGCTTCAGGATCCAGCATGGGATGAAGCAGCTCGTCGAGTTGCTTGGGGTAGACCCGCAGAACGGCGGTACGCTCGTCAATCAATCCCTCATCCAGCATATCAGTAGCCATTCTTATCGCCGCCACCCCGTTTCTCTTCCCCGTTCTGGTCTGAAGCATCCAGAGGTGACCATGCTCAATGGTGAACTCAATATCCTGCATATCCCTGTAATGACGTTCCAGCTTATCCCTTATGTCAACCAGTTTCCTGTAGTTCTCGGGCATTGCCTCTTCAAGAGAGGGCAGCCTGTCGTTCCGGCCAGGCTGCTTGCAGTAATTGTTCAGCGCGTAGGGACTCCGAATACCGGCAACCACATCCTCCCCCTGGGCATTCACCAGCCACTCACCATAGAAATTGGGGTCACCTGTCGATGGATCCCGCGTGAACGCCACACCGGTGGCACTATCCTCACCCATGTTTCCGAATACCATGGCCTGTACGTTGACCGCGGTACCCCAGTCATCCGGGATTCTCTCAACTCGCCGATAGGAGACAGCCCGTTTTCCCTGCCATGACTGGAACACCGCTCCGATGGCTCCCCATAACTGTTCCCACGCGTCATCCGGGAATTCCTTTCCCAGAACTTCTTTAACTCTGGACTTGTATTGTTCGCAGAGCCATTTGAGGTCATCAGCCGTAAGGTCTGTATCCAGTGTATAACCCTTATCCTTCTTCAGGCCCTCCATCAGCTTTTCGAGCTGGGGCCGTACGGCCGTTTCCTCATCTTCCGGCTCGATATCGGCAGCTTTTTCCATAACCACATCAGAGTACATGGTGATCAGCCGTCGATAAGCATCATACACAAAACGCTCTTCCCCCGATTGTTTGATCATGCCTGGTATGGTGGCACTGCAAAGCCCCACATTGAGCACCGTCTCCATCATGCCGGGCATGGATTTCCTGGCACCGCTCCTTACCGAAACCAGCAACGGATTATCCGTATCACCGAACTTCCGCCCGATGGTCCTCTCCACTTCGGCCATGGCGGTGCGAATCTGCTCCACAGCGTCTTCAGGGAGCTTTCTATCGGCCTTAACGTATTCCAGGTTAGCCTCGGTAGTTATGGTGAAACCGGGGGGAACAGGCACCCCCATATTGGTCATCTCAGCCAGGTTGGCTCCCTTACCACCCAGTAAATTGACCATATCCGCGCTTCCTTCAGAGAACAGGTAAACCCATTTAGTTTTATCGTTTTCTGTCATGGCAAACACCCTCACAATATTTATTCTACACCAATATACCAACACCGGCCCGTCCGAGTCCAATCCCGAGTTCAGCAATAATGACCGTTACGCCTATTTCGAGATGTTTACTTGTGCAGCGGAAGCAGACAGGAATACATCCGGCGACCGCGATTGATACTGACACATGATGGCTTCCTGTAATCGCTGTTTCCCTCGCGGATTAATGGATTTCCACAGCCCTGTCACCGGCCGGTCATTTTCGTACTCCGGGGTTTAGCGGGACCAGCAGGAAGTTTTACTATATATATTGCAGCCTCACCCATGTGAAAGGGGAAACAGCCTTTCCTTCACAACTGCACGGTGAAAGATCCGCATTTGAATCGCGGCTTTCAGGTGAACTATAAAACGCTGAGCGGCGGCAAATCAAATTAATAATCGGAATCAGTAGCTACAGTTTGTCCGGGGTAACGTAATCCCCGCTCTTATCTCTTATGCGAAGCAGCCGCTCTCGCTGTTCTTCAAGTACCGTGAACACGGAGGCGGGAGTGTCTCCGACCAGTTCGTAAATCGCCTTTATCCGGTCTATCCTGGCTATATGCTCAAGCACCCTGAGCATGAACTGCTTGCTATACTCATCCAGGGTATACTCACGCCCCAGAACATCCCTGAAGAGAGGAGCAATATCCTCATACCTGGGTATCAGACCGGTGGGAGTCTCAATCACATCCACTTCGCCATTGACCCGCAGCTCCATCCACTTAAACCATACTTTCTTATCCGCCTTACTGTTAAGCAGACGTCCGGTATCTTTATCCCTGATGAAGTAGTTGACTGAAAAGATAGCAGGGATAGCATCAAGCCCTTTGCCGAAATCGAGATTATCCTGAATATACACTCCCACTGGAATGGAGAGGAAATCCAGATTCGACATCGGGTTGAACTCCCTTACACCCTCTTTGCCCAGGGTGGCCGCGGTGGTCTCCGATTCCAGCGACGCCCCCTTGGTTATTATCCCGTGCACCCAGTCAAACGCTTCCTCCACGGGTACGCACGTATCGGAGTCGCGGCCCCCATAGACCACCCCCTTCACCACCACCCCGGCGGGATCGTCAATGACCGGATCAAGATTGGGTAAATCATGGAGATCCAGAGTAAATCTGGCGTTGGGGTGGGAGCAGGGTATCTCCTTTCCTTCTGCGTCCTTTTTACCCTTGTACCATTCCCCTGAATGGTTTATTCCCCTTTCGGGTACTTCACCGTCCTTGCCCTGCCAGTGAACCCCTTTATCCTCGGTGACCAGCACGTTGGAGAATATTAGTTCCTTCGGGGTATGAAGAGCCTCCCACTGAATCGGGTCGTCCTTCGAATTGATTCCCTGGATTATCCCAAACATGCCCTTTTCGGCATTTACAGCGTGAATCCTTCCATCAATCCTTCTGAGATAGGCGATATCATCGCCCACCACGCTCTCATCTTCCAGCATGGCAGTGGAGGTTTTACCGCACATCGAAGGATAAGCGCCGGTGAAATAGCTGACCCGCCCCCCTGGACCGTGCACTCCCATCACCAGCATATGCTCGGTCAGCCATCCCTCTTGAGAGGCTCGGTATATGGCCAGGCGCATCGCCAGTTTCTTCAGTCCGATGGTATTTCCGCCGTACTGCGTATTGGTAGTATATACCGTATCATCCGTTACGTCGATGTATATTCTTCGCTGATGCAGATTTACACAAACCTTTCTTTCATCAAGCTCTCCCTGAGCATGAACAAACCTGAAAAAGCGCGCTGAAGGTCCCTGCCTGACGAATTCCTCATAGCCCTGCCGGTACAGGAGGTCCTCACTGTGAGCGACATAGGCTGAATCGGTAAGTTGAAGACAGGGTATCGAGAATTCAGAGTTGGTAGGACCCAGGCAGAAGAACCGGACATAAAGCTCCTTCCCCTGCATGATGTTTTCCATAATCCCATGAACCTCAACCAGCCCCTCTTGCCTGTCTCCGGTGCTTACATTGGAACCCAGATCGACGCCCTCTGGAACCAGTATACACGTATGTTTCTTGTCACGGCCCTGATCACCGTAAGCATCAAAATGTACGGTATGGCCCTCAACAGCCAGCACCATCTCCTCGCCATTCCTTATAGCCGAATCCCTGATATACGCGACATCTCCCGGAGCGTCGGTACATACAAACACCTGATCCGGATTGCCAAGCTCAACATATCTGGCAATAAACCCATGTACCTCCGGATTGTCGATTCTGGTGATTTTATTATAATTCTCCTCGGTCAACCTGTTCCTGAGAAAAGTCAGCGGCTCATCATTCATCGTCAGTCTCCTTTCAAGCAAGCTCGATATTTCGTCAGCGAGAGTATATAATAATTCCAAGCTGGTTACCCGGCTCGAGATTAACGGCAAAATGAACTGGATAACGATTAAAGAATGTCGCAGGAGACTTGCTGGAGAAGAGGGTGTTATCTCCAGGGACTGGGGGGGAAGGATTCACATCGCTCTCATTTACCCCAATTCCTACTCCCTTGGCATGTCTAATCTCGGGTTTCAGGCAATCTACGGTCTTTGCAACAGCTACGACCAGGTAGTATGTGAGCGAGTTTTCTGGGAGGGGCATGAGCCGGTTTCGCTTGAATCGCAAAGGCCCCTTGGCGACTTCGATATTATTGCCTTCTCTTTTTCCTACGAGCATGATTATTTTAACTCGACAAGCCTGTTGAAATCAAGCGGTATACCCGTTTTTGCATCGGAGCGCGGTGACAGTCATCCCCTGATAATCGCCGGTGGCGCGGCAGTGACGGCCAATCCCGAGCCGCTGGCCTCTATCATCGATTGTTTCGCCATCGGCGAGGGTGAGGCAATTATTCCTTCAATACTTCCCGTTCTCCTTGATAACATAGAATCTCCCAGAGACCGGTTGCTTCAGAGGCTGGGAGATGTCCCCGGAATATACGCTCCCGCCACCGGGCAGAGCACCGTAGTCCGCCGCCCGATGACGGATATAGAAAATACACCAACCCATTCGGTGGTTCTGACTGACGAAACCGAACTGGGGGACATGTACCTTATGGAGATCGCCCGCGGATGCGCTCGGGGGTGTCGGTTCTGCCTGGCCGGTTATCAGTTCAGGCCCATGCGCTACCGGTCGGTGGAGAGCCTGCTGGAGCAGGCCCGGAAAGGTATGCAATACAGAAAACGCGTCGGGCTGGTGAGCGCAGCCATATCCGACCATCCTGATATTTCGGATCTGGTGAAGGGATTACGCCGCATGGGCGCCGAAATATCTGTGAGCTCGATGAGAATCAAGCCCCTTTCGGAAACCCTGCTGAAGGCACTGGCGGAAAGTGGTACAAAGACCGTGACGCTGGCTCCGGAAGCAGGTTCCGTAAAACTCAGGAAGTTAATTGGCAAAGGAATCTCAGATGACGACATCTTTTCCGCCATGGACCGCGTTTCAAGGCTCGGCTTCAAGCAGGTTAAACTCTATTTCATGTTCGGCTTGCCCGGAGAGACAGATGACGACATAATGGAGATTACGTCGATGGTCATGAGAGCCAAGGACATCATTGAGAGGCACCGGGGCGGAACACAACTAACCCTGAATATGTCTCCTTTCGTTCCAAAGGCCGGCACTCCTTTTCAATGGATGCCGATGGCCGAGGAAAGCACCCTGAAAAGCCGGCTTGGACTTGTAAACAGGGAGGTGCGGAACCGGGGGGTGGGGGTTAAATCGGAAAGTATTGAGTGGAGCATAGTTCAGGGAATTCTTTCTCGTGGTGACAGCAGGCTGGGATCGGTTATAGCCGGAATGGAGCGTTTATCCCTGGCGAAATGGCGTAAAGGGCTCGAAGGGGCCGGCATCGATCCGGGCCTGATCCATCAAGAGCTCTCATTAGATGACCCATTGCCGTGGTCCATACTGGATTCCGGGACGCCCGTGGAGCGGCTTCAGGCGGAATTGAAGTTGGCAACCGGCAGTCGTTTCCGCGATGAGGAGATTACCGACCGAGATGGACAGTGACATATGCGCGAGTTTTTCGGGGCCGCTCACCCCCGAGTTTTGTAAGGGCAGGCGGGTGGGCAATGGCTGCCGGAGGCTGATAAGATTTGATAAGATTAACGATGCGACTTAAGAAACCTCTTCAATAAGAGGTGACTTCGGGGGGGGTGTCCCCCCCAGCTTTAAAAGTCCCCCGTTACTGGGAGATTTAAGGGGATTGATCAGAGATTTCTTAAATTCTATCAACCGCAGGGCATGAGGAAATGACAATCGAAGAGAATTTAGAGGAAATAGGTGCTCGCATATCGAAGGCATGCGAGCGTTCCGGGAGATCGCTCGACGAGGTGACGCTGGCCGCCATTACCAAGACGCAGAACAGTGAGGCTATTCGAGCCGCGTTTGAGGCCGGAATCAGACATTTTGGTGAGAACCGCGTACAGGAGGCCGGGGGCAAACTACCGGAGCTGAAGGAGATAAGGAGCCAAAGCACATGGCATATGGTGGGCCACCTGCAGACAAACAAAGTAAAGACAGCTCTGGAACTTTTTGATATAATCCAGAGCGTTGATTCACTGAAGCTTGCCGCTTCCCTGAGCCGGAACGCCCATGGTGATGTGCCGGTTTTCCTGCAGGTGAATCTCGCTGGAGAGGAGACTAAAAGCGGATTCTCGATCGAGGAACTGGCCGAAGCGGCAAGCAGGATAGAGGCATCTCCAGCTCGTGCCGCATCGCCGCCAGGTCGCCGCGCTGTGCCCGCGCCCACTCAAGGCACGCGTCCACGGCGACGTCGGGTAACGTAAATGGGGGAAGGTCCTGGAGCGGGAATGTCGGCGGCAACTCCAGACCGCAGAGGGCGTTCAGTTGCCGTCGTGATTCACGGTCGTGCAGCTCGGCCTGGACATGGCGCGCACGCGCGGAGCGCAACGCGGCACGCGCCGCATCCTGTTCTTCACGCAGACGGGGCCGCGCTGTAGACAGCCGTTCC
>JAWOBX010000109.1:0-8904 GCA_046484125.1 Dehalococcoidia bacterium
AGGCCGGTTTCGCTAGCGCGAACTCCCTAGAGGGACCTCTGAACAAACGTTGACTCGAGGAGGCAAGCTTTAGAAATCCCCCTTAGTGCCTCCCGTATTAAGTACGGGACAGGCTCTTTCAGAAAAGGGGGAGATAGAACATCCTCCTTCCCTTGAGGGAGGGACAGAGGGAGGGTTAGATGCGGGAATGGCCGGTTGAATTGTGAGTAACGGGTACTGACCAGAGCATTTCCCCCTCACTCCAACTTTCTCCCCCAAGGGGCGAGAGGGTAAAAGCCGGGATTTCGGGGCCGCAGGCCACTGAGTTCAGTTGGAAGGCTTGATTTTATATGAAATATCACGAAGTCTCGGCGGGTCAGCCGGCTTAAAAAGCGGCAGGCTGCCTTTTAAGCGGAAGGTTTCGGGGGGCGCAGCCCCCCGAAACGTACAAGGGCTGGCGGGTGGGAGATGCCTGCCGGAGGCGGAAAGAGTCAATAGTCGAGAGTCAGTAGGGGCGAATCTTGTATTCGCCTTTAAACTGTCATTCCCGTGTAGACGGGAATCCGTAGGATTGGACTGGAAGGTGCGGGAAAGCCTCCTGCCGGGGGCTTCCGGGGATGCCCCCCCCGGATACTAAAGGGCTGGCGGGTGGGAGATGCCTGCCGGAGGCAATGAGATGCCCGATGGGGCACGGGAATGACATCTGAGCCGGAGTATCGGGAGATAACGGCTCGTCATAGAATGACTTTTCTAGTAATATTAGAGAGGATTGTCTGGAACAGTAGTATATAGAAAGTTCTATGAAATACATTACCGGTTTGAAAAACATATCCTCAGCGGCGGTTTTTCGCGGGCTCGGGGCGGTTGTACTTGGTCTGGCCGGATGGGCGCTTGCCACGTACATCAATTCACTTAACCCGCCTATGGAAGGTCCGTTCTGGGTGATACTGTTGAGCGTACTGGGCGCCGATATAGGCCTGGGATTTATCGTTCCTCCACAGGGTCTGAGGATCGCTATAAAGCGTATTCCCGGCTATGCGGTATTCAGCGCTCTTGTGGGTTTGATAGTCGCTGTTGTGCTGTCAGCCATTTTGGCCCTGCCCTTTTCATTGCTCTCGGATGATCTCGCCAAAATCATACCAGCGATAGTATTCATAATACTGGCATATTTCAGTATCACTCTGATGATCCTGCGGAGCCAGGACGTGTCTCAGTTCTTTGGCTTGCTGGCTCCCCTGGCAGGCAGGCCCGGCCGGTCCGGCCTGGAGAAGGTCGTCCTGGATACCAATTCCATCATCGATGGACGCATCGCCGATATTGCCGCCACTGGATTTGTCCAGGGAACGATGATAATCCCCAGGTTTGTGCTGCGGGAGCTGCAGTATATCGCTGACTCAGAGGATTCGTTGCGGCGCGCCAGAGGAAAGAGGGGACTCGACGTTCTGGCCCGGCTGCATGAGGAAAAGGGTGTATCGATACGGATACTGGATATGGATTTCCCGGAAATACGGGAGGTTGATGCCAAGCTGGTGAAACTGGCCAGGAATTTGCGCTGTCCTATCATCACCAACGATATAAACCTGAGCCGAATAGCTGCAATTGAGGGCGTACGGGCGCTTAACGTCAATGAGCTTGCCCACGCGCTCAAACCCGTCGTCATGAGCGGTGAAGAAATGAAATTGAAAATCTCTCATGAAGGAAAGGAAGCCGGCCAGGGGATTGGCTACTTAGATGACGGAACTATGGTCGTTGTGGAGGGAGGGCGCGATTATATTAACAGTGAGGTTACCGTCACGGTAAGCCGAGTGCTCCAGACCGCGTCCGGCAAGATGATATTCGCCAATCCCGGAGCCAGGAAATGACAGATGAGAAGGTCGGAGCCGTAATCGTGGCCGCAGGGAAGGGGGAGCGGATGCGGGGGGAGGATAAGCTTTTCACCAATATCGGCGGAGCCCCATTGCTCGTGAGGGTGATCGATCTGTTTAACAAATACGATGAGATAGACCAAATCGTAGTCGTGCTTGGAGCCGACAACGTGGGGCGCGGTAAAACCCTTATCGAGGATTACGGCTGGTCGAAGGTTTCACATGTCTGCCAGGGTGGTGACAGGAGACAGGATTCCGTACGGGCAGGTATCCGGTTACTGGATGGATGTGAATGGGTGGTGATTCATGACGGAGCCAGACCAATGGCGGATAGCAGCCTGATAGAGAGAGGTTTGCTGGAGGCCAGATCGACAGGCGCCGCGATCGCCGCCGTCCCTGTTAAAGACACTATTAAGGAGAGTTCGCCGGACGGATTTGTCAAGTCCACCCCGGCAAGAGGGAACCTGTGGGCGGCGCAAACCCCTCAGGTTTTCAGGCTTGAGCTTATACGGCGAGCCCATGAAGAGGTAACACGGAATGTCAGCGATGATTCCTCTATGGTTGAGGAGCTTGGATATCCGGTTAAAATATATATGGGATCATACGAGAATATCAAGATCACTACACCGGAAGATATGGCACTGGCGGAGATTATTCTGGGGGCCGAATGAGCATTCGCGTGGGCAGTGGTTACGACGCTCACAGACTGGAAGATGGGCGTAAATTAGTTCTCTGCGGGATAGAGATACCGTTCGAAAAGGGTTTGCTGGGCTGGAGTGACGCTGACGTGTCGACCCATGCCATAATCGACGCCTTGCTCGGTGCTGCCGCTCTGGGAGACATAGGGACCCATTTCCCCTCTGACGATCAGCGGTATAGAGATATTTCGAGCATGGAGTTGCTGCACCGGACCGGCATGATGATCGCGGAAAAGGGCTTGCGTATCGTGAACTTTGATGTAACCATTATCGCTGAGGAGCCAAAGCTGGCCCCGTTCTTCGACCGGATGAGGAACAAGCTCGCCGATACGCTCTCCCTGAGTGAAGACAGGATCGGGGTAAAGGCAAAAACTAACGACGGACTGGGGTTTACTGGAATGAGGCAGGGGATAGCTGCCCTGGCAGTGGCTCTCGTGGGGGATTCGGATGAGGATATATAACACGCTTACAGGTCAGAAGGAGGAATTCGTTCCCACCGGTGATGTTGTTAAAATGTATGTATGCGGGGTCACTCCGTACGATTCCTGCCACATCGGACACGCCATGAGCTATGTCATTTTCGATGTTGTCAGGAGATATCTAATGTACCGGGGATACAAAGTCAGATATGCGCAGAATTTCACCGATATCGACGACAAGATCATTGCCCGTGCCAGTGAACTGGGAGTATCCTCCTATGAAATGGCCGGGAAATTCATCGAGGAATACTTCGAGGATATGGACTCCTTGAATATTATGCGGGCTGACGTCTACCCCAGGGCCACTGAGGAGATACCGGATATCATAAATGCCGTTCAGGTACTGGTGGATAAAGGATACGCCTACGAATCAAACGGGGACATTAATTTCCGCATAAAAAGCGCCAATGGTTACGGCAAATTGAGCCATAGAAGCCTGGACGATATGCGGGCAGGGGCCCGGGTCGAGATTGACGAGGATAAGGAATACCCTCTTGACTTCGCGCTCTGGAAGGCGGCCAAACCGGGCGAACCCAGTTGGGAGAGCCCCTGGGGGGCGGGGAGGCCGGGGTGGCATATAGAATGCAGCGTGATGAGCCAGAAATACCTCGGGAACACACTGGATATCCACGGGGGAGGACAGGACCTGATATTCCCGCATCACGAGAACGAGATCGCCCAGTCAGAGGCGTATACGGGAACGGTTCCATTCGTCAAATACTGGATACACAACGGATTGCTGCAACTGGACCAGGAGAAAATGAGCAAATCCCTGGGCAATCTCATCACCGTAAAGGATCTCCTGAAAAAGGCCGGTGTCGATGCCTTCAGGCTTTTCGTCCTGAGTTCTCATTACCGCAGCCCGCTGTCGTTCTCGGATGAGGGCCTGGCCGCTATGGAGAGGGGGGCTGACCGTCTGGCCCGCGCGTCACAGCTTGAGGAGAGCGGAACAGCGGACCGGGCACTGGACGCGGCTTCCTATAGAGAAAAGTTTATCGAAGCCATGGATGATGACTTCAATACTGCCCAGGCAGTGGCCGCTCTTTTCGACCTTGCCAGGGAGATCAATAAAGCCAGGGAAGAGGGGGTTCGAATAAGTGAGGCTCAGGCGGTACTGAGGGAACTGGCGGATACACTTGGTCTTCGCCTGGAGATGGCGCAGAGAGAGGTCGCCCTTCAGCCGTTTATGGATTTGCTTATAGATGTACGTGCGCAATTGCGTTCCGCCAGGCAGTACCATCTGGCCGATATGATAAGGGATCGACTGGCTGAAATGGGCATCCTGCTCGAGGATACCCAGAGTGGAACCAATTGGCGACAGGAGAGATGAGGCCTGATTTTGGCTTCCACAACCGCTTAACCTTAATCACTCGGTGAGATACAAATGTGGCAGATAATAGGGCAGCAGAGGACCGTTGAGGCTATGGAAAACAGCTTGCGGAGAGGACGGCTCTCTCACGCCTGTCTCTTGACAGGGCCGGAACACGTGGGCAAACGAACTATGGCAATCGAGATTGCCCGGGCTTTGAATTGCCCCTCCGGGGACAGGCCTTGCGGGCTGTGCCGTACGTGCGATCGTATAGCGTCGGGGAATCACTCGGATGTTCAAATGATCAGCCTGGCTGAGAATCCCGCAACCGAGCAGACGGCAGTGAAGTCGATTGGAGTCGAACAGGTGCGGGATATGCAGCGTACCGTGAGTTTGAATCCATACGAAGGTGGTTACCGGGTTATTATTATTGATGGCGCTGAATTAATGAGCGAAGGAGCGGCCAACTCTCTTCTTAAAACACTGGAGGAGCCGCCCGCGAACACCGTCTTTCTACTGCTGACTACCAGGGAGGACTTCCTTTTACCGACCATTCACTCCCGGTGCCAGAGAATTGAGCTGGAACCTATGCCGGTTGAGGATGTCCGGGAGGTTCTCAGAGAGAAATGGCAGGCCTCTTCGGAACAATCCGATTTACTCGCCAGGTTGAGCCACGGATGCATTGGCTGGGCCATATCGGCTATGAATGATGAGAGCCTGCTTGAGAAGCGGCAGCTTAACCTCGAGGGCCTTATCTCTCTGGCATTTGCAGATATAAACGGCAGGTTCAAATACGCGGCAGAAATGGCTCAGGAATTTGGCAAAAGCAGAAACACTGTTCGTAACCGCCTCGAACTGTGGCTTGACTGGTGGCGGGATTTAATGCTCTTCAAGAGCGGAACTGACCAATATATGGTAAATATCGACCAGCGCGGTAAAATCGAGGAACAGGCTCGGCAGCTTGACTTGAGTTCAATCAGACACGCGATAAGATCAATCCGGGAAACCATGAGAAGCCTGGAGCGGAATGCCAATCCACGCCTGGCACTCGAGGTATTGATGTTGAACGTGCCGGTGCTGGAAGCGGAGCGGAGATATGCCTGAGATCGTGAGCGTGGTGTTTAAAGAGGCCGGGCAAATCTACTATTTCGATCCGGCCGGTATCGAACTCGGCGTTGGTGACCGGGTCATTGTGCAAACGTCCCGGGGTATGTCCATGGGGAGGGTGGTGAGGGGGCCTGAAACCGTGCCCGAGAACTCGATCGAGGAGCCGTTGAAGTCCATAGTGCGCAGGGCAGAGGAGGAGGACTTGCAGAGATACGAAGAACTCAGGGCATCCGAAGAGAAAACGCTTAATGAATGCGCCGAAATGGTTGCGTCTCACGGGCTGCCTATGAAGCTGATATCGGCAGAATACAACTTCGATGGCAGTCATTTAATTGTTTACTTCAGTGCGGAGGGGAAAGTCGACTTCAGGGCTCTGCTCAAGGAGATGGGAGCCAAATTCAAGACTAGAGTGGAGTTGCGACAAATTGGCGCGAGGGACGTGGCCAAAATCCTCGGCGGGGTTGGCAGATGCGGTCGCCAGCTTTGTTGCGTTTCCTTCCTCAACAAGTTTGTTCCCATTTCGGTGAGGATGGCTCGGGATCAATCGCTTCCGCTCAATCCGGCGACGATCTCGGGCACATGCGGGAAACTTCTGTGCTGCCTGAAGTATGAACACAATCAGTATATAGAAATGAAGGACAGGTATCCCTCTGCTGGTACCAGAGTCAGCTTACCTCAGGGTAAGGGCAAAGTAATTAACTCGAATCATCTGAAGGAAACAGTCACGGTCCTCCTCGATAGCAGGGCGATAGTGGACGTAGATGTTTCCCAGTTGGGGACAGACGGGGAGGAGAGTCCTGAGGCAAATGAAGGAGAGTAATCCGGGTTTTCATTGCCACAAATTGAAGCAGATCCAGGATAGAATCCTGAATAACGGGCTCAATCGCGGAGAGTTCTACAATTTACCCACGGGGGAAATCCCTCTTTTGAAAAAGCAAATCATCGAGGGGAATTTGTACCGGAGTATCCACGCTCCGCTGGTAAAGCCGGTTTGGTATCCGGATCCTCCCACCTGGTCGTTCCTCTGCGATGTGGATGAAGAAAGCCGGAATCGTACCTTTAAAATGATCACTGAGACTCTGTCGCATGCCGGGGATATAGGGGCTGAATATGTGGTGGTCCATTTCCCGGTGCCAAGTACTGACGGTGCCGGTGAGAGTGACGCCAAACTGCGAAGCATTGCCTGGAAAAGCTGTGACAGGCTCGCGGAAATGAGTCATAAGTGGGCAATCCCCATACACATTGAGGGGCTCGGAAACAGTCCATACCTGAATGACGGGTTTCTCAGCGAAGCACTGAGTACTTATCCGTTACGATATTGCTTTGACGCGGGTCATATGAATCTGGCATCGCGGAGACAGGGATTTGACCTGTATGAATTCGCTCGCGATATGGCGTGTTTTACAGGGTCAATCCATCTATGGAATAGCCGGGGAATGGATGATTACATGGATTACCGGCATATACCTGTTCATCCCAGCCAGAAGCCCGAGGACGGATGGGCGGATATAGAGCGCCTGCTGGTAACCCTGAGGCCGTCGTGTCCGGTGATCTTTGAAAGCCCCAGGGTCTATCCGGAAAGGCTGGGAACTTACGACTATCGAGATGGTGTCGAATGGGTAAAGAGAATTCTTCAAACATTATCCTGACCGGCTTCTCTTACACCGGCAAGACCCAAGTGGCCGGAATCGTGGCTGAGAGGCTTGGCTGGGAGGTGTTTGATACTGACGAGCAGATCATCAGGCTGGCGGGGAAATCCATTCAGGAGATATTCGCCGAAAATGGTGAGAACGACTTTCGCCAGTTGGAGAGGCGGGCGCTTGAGGATGCCTGTAAGAGAACGCATACGGTCATCTCAACCGGCGGCGGAATCGTGATGAGTGATGAGAACCGGCGTATCATGAGCGAATGCGGTGTGGTGGTGTGTCTTGAGGCTAAACCGGAGACGATATACAGACGCCTGACAAATGACGCGCAGGCCCGGGGGTACGGCGTGGTTCGCCCGCTGCTCGATGATGCTGACCCCATGCAGCGTATCACGTCACTGAAGGAAATTCGCCAGAATTATTATGCCGAATGTGACTGGACCATTCATACCGACCATCTGACACCGGAGGAAGTGGCGGGCGAAGTAATACATGGCTGGAACGTGTTATCCAGAGTGGTGGAATTCGCTGACGCGCAAAAGCCCGCTTGTGTGGTGACAACCCCGACCGAAAGTTACCCGGTTTTTATCGGGTGGGACATAATGGGATCTCTTGGTGAGAAGATGGCCCGCCTTGGTCTTGCCGATGAGGCGTACATAATAAGCGATGACCTGGTTTTTCCTCTCTATGGCGAAAGGGTGAAAGCTTCACTTGAGAAATCCGGTTTCACTGTGGATTCTCTGGTCGTTCCTCATGGAGAAATGAGCAAATTCTACCCTGTCGCGATGAGGATTTATGATTTCCTGGTTCTTCATCGGGCGGAGCGCTCACACTCAATAGTGGCTCTGGGGGGTGGAGTGGTGGGGGACCTGGCCGGTTTCGTTGCCGCGACGTTTCTCAGGGGAATGCCACTCATTCACGTTCCCACCAGCCTTGTCGGGATGGTCGACTCATCAATCGGGGGGAAAGTGGCGCTGAATCACAATGAGGGAAAGAATCTGATAGGGGCGTTTTATCAACCCAGGATGGTTTTCTCGGATGTCCAGGCGCTTACCACCCTGCCTGAGCGTGAATTTATATCAGGCTGGGCGGAAGTGATCAAGCACGGACTTATACGCGATTCTGAATACGTCAGTTTTCTTGAGAAAAACGCTGGAAGTCTGCTCTCCCTGGATCCGTCTCTCATTGTGGAGGCTGTAAGAAGAAGCGCCACCATTAAAGCCACCATTGTAAGCGCGGACGAAAAAGAAAGAGGATTACGCACAATCCTGAATTATGGACATACCATAGCTCACGGATTGGAGGCGGCAACTGGATATAATAGAATGCTTCATGGAGAGGCTGTCGCGGTTGGGATGACCGGTGCGGCTGATATCTCTAAAGAGGTTGGGTTGATTGATGAGGATACGGTCTCACGTCAAAATTTCTTACTGGGAAGTTATGGCTTGCCGGTTGACGCTCGAGGGGTGGATGTTGAGGCCGTCATCAGGTCGATCGAACTCGATAAAAAGGTATTTATGAAATCGGTCAGGTGGGTTTTACTCCGGCAAATGGGTATAGCTGTAATCCGCGACAGTATCCCTGTCGAAACCGTAAGAAAATCCGTTAACAAGCTCGTTTGATCCCGGAGATCTCAAGGTCTCCTTAACCAGGTCCCGGGCTGCCACCACTTTCTTTTTGGGCGTGCCTCCGGTAGAAGCGCCTGGGTCTGCCGAAGCACAAACAGTAGCGGGTGTTAAGCGCTTAGTTCATATGAGTTCCCTGGTGGTCCATGAATTTCAAGACTTTGAAGGAGCTGACGAAACAACCGCGATTAAGAAG
>JAWOBX010000005.1:0-19268 GCA_046484125.1 Dehalococcoidia bacterium
GTAACAATCTGAGTTCACTTCTCAATCTATACGCGTTGAACACAGAAGACGGCGAGAAGGCCCCCCATCTTCTCAAGCAAATAGAGGAATTTGTGGCAAATGCCCCCAGATTGTCACTCAAGAGCATCTTTCGACAATTCGGCCTCGTCCGCGAACAGGCATCCGTCCAAACCTTGCATGAGGTGGTCACCGCAGTGCGCGGATCGGGGGCAGACGCGAAGAAGTCGGAACAAAAGCGACCTCCCGATGAAGATGTCGCTACCTATAAAAAGATCATTGGGCTCATAGAGGAGCAGGAGGCGGATCAGGCCATGGATCTGTGCCGAGAACTTCTCCAGCGGAATTCATCCTATGACATAGTATGGGTATTGTTGGCGAGGCTCGCGTATGGAAAAGGGGACCACGACACCGTGGATGAATGTGTCGGCATGATGGTCGAACAAGACAAATTCTGGCCTGATCTCGTTGCCATTTCCGGGGATATAGCCTGGGAAGAGGGCAATTTAGCGAAAGCCCGCAACGCCTTCGAATCGATACTGCAGAAGGATTCCGACAATATCAAAATACTGGAGCGACTTGTCACACTGGATGCTATGGCTGGGGGTACGAAACGCGGCAAGCTCTATCTGAATAGACTTCTTTCCGTAGATAGCGACAATTTTATTGCTAACTATCATCTTGGCGGCATGCTCTATGGCGAAAGAAAGTACGATATGGCCCTGAGTGCCTAACAATGAAGATGAAACGCTGGAAATTATAATATCCGCCACAGATCCTGATGGGGATGAGCTGACCTATTCATACGAAAACCTCCCCTCAGGAGCTCAATTTGACAATGCCTCTCACACATTTACATGGACGCCTGTAAATGGCCAGGCTGGTACTCATGATGGGATTCGTTTGGGAGCGTCCGATGGCGAGGAGATCGTCTATGAGGAGATATCAATCACCGTTAACAGCGGTTATAACAGCCACCCCGACCCCGAACCAATTGAGGGTGAGGCCGACGCCAACAGTCCACCCAACCTGCAGCCAATTGGTGACAAAAGCGTAGCCGAGGGGGAGACGCTTTCCTTCACCATATACGCCAGTGACCCTGACGGCGATGCTTTGACCTACGGTTCGGCGAACCTGCCTCGAGGCGCGTCGTTTGATGCCAGCTCTCATACCTTCTCGTGGAAACCGAAAAAAGGCCAGGCTGGTACTTACAACGGGATTCGCCTGGGGGCATCTGATGGCGAGGAGATTGTTTATGAAGAGATATCCATCACCGTTAAACAGGCCTGACTAAAACGAATATATTCTACCAGTACCTGGTGGTAGAATTTCGCGTAATAGGCGCTCATCCTCTCCTGGGGAGAATGCTGATTCGGGCTCAAGTGCCCGAATCAGCATAAACTCCTCCCTTCAAACGCACGGTGAAACATCATAGCGGTATTTTCGATAAGTGCTTGCCGTACCCTGTAGATGACCCACAGATTCAGAAAAAAATCCATTTATCTACTTAGGGCAATAGACTGTCCCGGACACGATACGGGGTGAAAGTAGACTAAGAGACAACAGAAGGTTGGGCATAGGTTTTATGAAACCTCGAGGCGCTGTTTGTGCAATATTGCCCTCAGCGCGAGGATTGGCTATGATTTGTGAAAGGATATCAATATGTTGCCACTCGCGCATGCAGGTCTCACACTGGGAGCGGCGCTACTGATCAACGTTGCCCTGTCGAAGCGAACTTGTGCCAAAGCGACAGCCTGCCCATCTGAGGATGATAGCCGGTCAGGCCTCACGATTCTATTTCCACGCCGCCGGTTCTCCATACCGGCAGGGGCATGGCTGCTATCCCTGTCAAATCGGGTTGATATAAGGTTACTTTTCATCGGTTCGCTGTTGTCCGATATGATAGATAAACCGGTTGGCAGGATATTTTTCCGCGAAACCTTTCATGATAGTGGTTACATAATGGGCCACTCCCTTTTATTCCTCATTGTGATAATCGTTGCCGGGTTGTGGGTGTTTCGAGTACATAGAAGCACCTGGCTTCTGGGGATTTCATTCGGAGTGTTCACACATCTCATACTGGATATGATGTGGTGGTATCCTCAGACGCTGCTGTGGCCGGCATATGGGATTTCTAAACTGGGCAGGTATGATGCTGATCTGTGGGTATGGAAAGAGGGGAACACGCTCTATCAAGTGTCTGAAAGTACTCTGATGTGCGTCATACCCGAGGTGCTGGGTGGGGCGATAATCGCCTGGTTCTTCTGGGAACTGGCCAGGCGCAAAGCAATATACAGGTTTTTTAGTCACGGATTGATAAGGTAGGGCACGCCCTGGTCTTCCACAAACTGAGATTCAAGCATAAGCCATTTACCCTGAACCCCACTTTCTCTGGAAGGGAAAACATTGTTGGGAGGGGATACCAGTGTAACGTCCCTTAAATAACCAGACTTTCGCTGATAGTAATTGTATTCAAATACTGGAGCCTTATCCCCACCACCCGCCCGAAGCTGGCCCACCGGTAACGCACTCGCAACCGCGAGTGCGTTACCGGTGGGCCAGCTTTTTTAGTGAAGCAATGCGGTGAAAAAAGCATTGCTTTAACATTTGTATAGAAGCGTTAGGGACAGTACACTAGCGGATACTAATCAACAAAAACCTCGACTTTAGCCTTCGTGTCAATATGGCTGAGCTCAGAGGTGAAGGCCGCCCAGTTGAAGTCGGAACGACGCCTGTACTGGTAATGCAGAGTAACCCGGTCATCCATAACCGACATGCTCTCCATCTTCAATCCTCGCAGTCGTTCCTTTAGAAAACCTGTAAGTTTTGGCTCCAGTCCTTCGAAAGAGGGCTGGTCAACAGATATCATCAGGTTGCCCCGGCTGAAGAGTGAGAAACGGTTTCTGGTAAGCCACTGAACGCTCAAGGCAATGAATACGATTCCATATAATATCATCACTGCCATAAAATTATCCGTTGCCGCGCCTATGGCCGCGGCGATCAATAGAAGCAGAAAGCCTATCTCCGCAGGATCCTTTATGGGTGTACGGAATCTCACAAAGGAAAGCGCTCCCAGCAAGCCGAGCGAAAGGGGGATGGAAGTTTGAATACCCAGAAAAAGCATGGTTATTCCAGGACCACCAAGTATGAAAGTGCGGTGTACTCCTGCGCCTATATTCCTTGACCCGTAGAATAACTGGTACATCAAGTAAGTGACGATGGCTGCCAGCAGGGAAAAGCCCATCGCCGTAACGGCTTCTTCCCAGCTCACCGGTGTTTGCAGGTCTTTGATGTAGTCTATAAGCGAACTCATGCAAGTTCCCTCCCAGTTATATGTTTCCTCCATTCCTTCCGGAAGGCCACAGCCTGGCAACAGAACCGGGTTCAGTCATATGAGCATCAATACAATGACTGTATTTGGAGAACCTGCTCCAGTCTGTATTAAGCATTTTCATTCGGCGCAGGGTCATCGGCAATTCAATGTTCGGCCCTTTGACCTCGACCACCCCTCCCCTCAACGGCAAATCTCTCTCTCCGTAACCGAGTTCCCTGGCCACAAATGTCGAGCTTATATTGTAATCGAGAGATACCCGTATTCCAGTAACCATCTCAGTAAAACGGTATCGGAGGTAGGATATTACAATTATTGGCCTCAAAAGTTTTTCCGGGAAATGACCGAACTGCGCTATCTTGTCTACCAGCGTGCGTCTCTCAACTATTCCAGCACTGATATATGGCCGCAATAAATTTTCACGCGAAACGAGATATCTTTGGCGCTTTTTAAAACTCTGGAATCCCCTTTTGGACTTCAACTCGAGAAAAACGCTGACCATCTCTGGAATCTGGCTCTGTTCACCATACCAGCGAATTCGCACCTTATCTTTCTTGTACTCCCCCGATGCTGACCTTTCATGCTGGTCCAGGTCACTTGTATCAAAGTACAGACTGTTAATCCTGCCCACCGGATACTCTTTATCAGGCCTGCATATCTGCCTGAGAACAGCATAGGCTGAGCCTATCTCCCGAGGCGCTATATAGAACTTTCGTTCTATTCTATGCCGAAACTGACTGGCGGCCGGCACTTCATCAAGCAATGTATCATTCGCCACTTTTTATATCAATCCCATCCGGGGATGATGCGTGCTGAGAGCGTTTTGCGCCTTTAAGGCTTATCCGGATCGCCGGCGTTTCCGCTGGCCTCCCCCGCGCTCGGCAGTTCGCCGGATAGCTGCCCGGCTACCGATTCCCCCCGTTTTTCTACAAACGATTTCAAACCAAAATATCTTCCTACATCATCGCCAAGGTTTGTTTCGAATTCATCAGTAGTATAAAACTTCATTTCGTCCTGTTCAACATAGGGGCGAATAATCGCCGCTATTTCATCAATGCGCTCCTCCATATCTCCGGGAGAGAACGGGCCGTTTATAATCTCATCGAGATAGCTGTAATACGTCTCCAGATAAGGCGGATGCGAAAGCAGGCGATCGGCGATTGGGCGTTCCTCTACCGGACCGCAAGTGGGCTCGTCGATGTAAAAGTCGATGATTTCTTCTTTCCCCAAACCGCATTTATATGTACCGAACGCCTCGTTCAAATCCCACGGAATCATTACGAACCTGCCATCAATTTCGTAAAGATAGTAATTCAATCCCCTGCCCAGATAACTATCCAAATTCACAAGGACAGTCTGAACCGCCAGGAAGCGAAGAGCTTCATCTACATAAAGCACCTTTTCAATCTCGCCAGGGAAGGTCTCATCAGGCTCATTGTTCAGCACATCCAGCAAACGCAGAAGTGTCGAATGATCGACCGGTCTTTCGTTGAGCCTGGGCCTCATGTCGTCCATCAAACTGGCCTGCATTCCCGACCAGTTCAGGTAGGAACCGGACGGGATCGGTTTGTAAAGCTTGCCATCGTTTCTTCCAAAGTGGCGTCTTAAGAAGACACTATCCACCTGCTCGACCTGGGTATATAAACCCATATGCATGTCATTAACCCATAGATTAACATGAGTCGCCCTTGGCGCCGGAACCTCCATCGTTCCAAACAGCTCATAGGCCAGCCTCTCTCGCATGAGTGTGGGATCACGGTAATTGTTGTGGAAATTGATTTTTATTAATCCTCTATATGAAAGGAATTTGTTGAGCTTGTCGAAATCAACTTTGAGGCTGATGCGTTTGCTTCCTCCCTCTACAACATATTTCAGCGATGAACTTCCTTTCGCCCTCACAGCAACGTCCTGTATCAACTCGTCCCCGAACCATATATCGGCCTTCTTGTATTCTTTCTCTTTAGCGCGGGAAAGAAGGTTTTGCCACTGCTCTGCCTTCATCAGTATACGAACTTCTACCACCCTGCCCGGCACAAATGCCCCATCATCGACCGAGTTACCCCGTTCAATATCACGGACCTCACAGCCTGCCCCGATCAAAGACACGAACAGGAAAGTCGCGATCAATCCCAAAACAGCTTTTTTCATTCATCCCAGACCTTGATGCATGATGATAGGCACCATCGACTGTAATCAGGCCTTGTTGTCTAGTATAGCTTACCAAACTCCTGTTTAACATACCGGTAAGGAGTATCGGTTACCTGACTGCGTAGTACAGAGAAACATAACTTGAAATTGAATATATTCATCTTCCGGGCAACTAACCCTCAATAGGTTACTTTGTTTTCATGTGGGAAAAAAACCGCTGTTAAAGTTTTCGGGAAAAAGTGTTGCGAGAGGCCAAAGGTACGCAACCGAATGAATCGCAGTTTTCGGTCATCCAGTATTTCTTGACACCACGACATAACTATACTATAGTCTATCATCGGTTATTCGCTCCTATCGTATTATGAACCTCAAGGCCCTCCGGCCCGACCTTGAGCTAAAAACACCAGAACCGGGAGATGCCATCATGAGAAGTGACATTGCTAAAAAGGGTATCGAAAGAGCACCACACCGTTCACTCATGTACGCTCTGGGGTGCGGGGATGGAGATATCGACCAACCGTTCATCGGCATTGTAAACAGTTTCAACGAGATAATCCCCGGCCATATGCACCTGAAGACCATAGCCGAGGCAGTGAAACAGGGAGTTTACGCCGCTGGAGGAACGCCTTTTGAGGTGAATACAATCGGTATATGCGACGGGATTGCCATGAACCATCCCGGTATGAGGTTCAGTCTGCCCAGCCGGGAACTGATAGCCGACTCGGTTGAAACCGTTGTGCAGGCGCACGTGTTCGATGCCCTGGTCTTCATCACAAACTGCGATAAGATCGTTCCGGGCATGCTCATGGCTGCCGCCCGTATTAACATACCTTCCATATTCATCAGTGGCGGACCAATGCTTGCCGGGCGCCTGGGGAACGACGAATACATAGACGTTTTCAGTATGTTTGAAGCGGTAGGGAAAACAGCGGACGGGAAAATGACCGAGGAGGAGCTAAAAGAAATTGAGAGGATTGCCTGCCCCGGTTGTGGAAGTTGCGCCGGTATGTTTACGGCTAATACCATGAACTGCCTTACCGAGGCCATCGGCATGGGCCTGCCCGGGAATGGAAGCATCCCGGCAACCAGATCGCGTCGCGTTTCTCTCGCCCGCGAAGCGGGAAGAATGGTTATGTATCTGCTGGAAAAGAACATCCGCCCCCTTGATATCATTACCGGGGAGTCCATGCATAACGCGCTTACGGTGGATACGGCTATGGGAGGAAGCACAAATTCGGTTTTACACCTCGCGGCGGTCGCTTCCGAGGCCGGGATCGAATTTCCTCTTGATGAAATCAATAGAATAAGCCAGAATACACCCCATATAGCGAAATTGAGTCCGGCGGGGCCGCATCATATAGAAGACCTTGACTTCGCCGGCGGTATACACGCTTTGATGAAGGAGCTGGAAGACCTGCTGAATCTCGAGGCTCTTACAGTCACAGGTAAGAGCCTGAAGGAAAACCTTACCAGGGTAAAGGTCAGGGACAGCGAAATAATCAGATCAAGAGACAACGCCTATTCGGAAAGGGGAGGATTGACCATACTGTTCGGCAATCTCGCGCCGGATGGCGCGGTGGTAAAAAGCGCCGCGGTCGCGCCTGAAATGATGGTCCACCAGGGACCGGCACGCATTTTTGAATCGGAAACAGAAGGTACTCAGGGCATAATCAGCGGATCCGTCAAGGAGGGCGATGTCGTGGTTATCCGCTATGAAGGGCCGAAAGGAGGGCCCGGAATGCCGGAAATGCTGACACCTACATCGCTTATATCCGGCATGGGGCTTGGAGATAGGGTGGCTCTTATAACCGACGGGCGTTTCTCCGGCGCCACTCGGGGAGCCTCAATCGGCCATGTCTCACCTGAGGCTGCCGAACGTGGTCCTATCGCCGCGTTGCAGGACGGTGACATCATAAAGATAGATATCCCGAATGGCAAGCTGGATGTGGAATTGAGTCAGGGGGAGATCGATGCTCGGCTCTCCCGCCTGCCGGCGTTCCAGCCCAGAATCCAAACGGGCTATTTAAGCCGTTATGTTGATAAGGTCACTTCAGCCAACACGGGTGCGGTATTCAGGAAATAACGCAGACTGAGGTAAGGGTAATGGCGAAAATGACAGGCGCCCAGATATTGTGCGAATCGCTCTTGAGAGAGGGCGTTGAAGTGGTTTTCGGCTTTCCGGGAGGGGCGGTATTGCCCCTGTATGATACCCTGCCTGATTACCCTCAAATACGCCATATACTGGTACGCCATGAACAGGGAGCGGCTCACGCTGCCGATGGATACGCTCGTGCCACGGGTAGAGTCGGGGTATGTTTTGCCACCTCCGGTCCGGGAGCGACTAATCTCGTAACAGGCATCGCCAATGCTCATCTCGATTCGGTTCCCCTCGTAGCCGTAACTGGACAGGTCGCCAGACAA
Organism: Dehalococcoidia bacterium; assembly: GCA_046484125.1. Lineage (GTDB taxonomy): Bacteria > Chloroflexota > Dehalococcoidia > SZUA-161 > SpSt-899 > JBGLNL01. The sequence continues at coordinate 7,898 of JAWOBX010000005.1, forward strand.
TTCATAGGCAAGGACGGCTTCCAGGAGATCGATATAACCGGCATCACCGTGCCTGTAACCAAACATAATAACATGATAATGAGGGCGGATGAGATAGCCACCGCGGTAAAAGAAGCCTTCTATATCGCCAGTACCGGCAGGCCGGGACCCGTACTCCTCGATATCCCGAAAGACGTCTTCGACGAACAGGCAAATTTCAGTTACCCCGATGAGGTGAATCTTCCTGGTTACGAGCCAACTGTCCAGGGACACCCGTTGCAGATAAAGAGGGCGGCTAAACTCATCAACGAATCAAAACGCCCCGTTATCCTGGCCGGTCGGGGAGTAACCATATCGAGAGCCTTCAATGAGCTCAAGGATCTGGCGGAACAGGCCCAGATCCCTGTTATAAATACACTCTTGGGTATTGGCTGTTTCCCTGAGAGCCATGTTCTGAGCTTCGGTATGCTTGGAATGCATGGAATGGCACACGCGAATCTGGCCATCGATGCTGCGGACCTGGTCATAGCCATTGGCATGAGGTTCGATGATCGTGCCACCGCCAAGGTATCAGGATTCGCCACGAACGCGCAGATCATCCATGTGGATATTGATCCGGCTGAGATCGGGAAAAATCTGAAAACAACAGTCCCCATAGTCGGTGACGCAAAGAACATACTGAACGCCCTGAACCAGAAAATCGAACCGCGAACACGTGCGGAATGGATTCATCAAATCGAACAATGGCGCCAGCAACATCCGATGATAACAGTGAGAAAAACTGAGGAGTTGTTACCGCAGTACATAATACGTCAGATTTATGAAGCGACCGGCGGTAACGCCATTATGGTCACCGGAGTCGGGCAACATCAGATGTGGGCGGCGCAGCATTTCTGTTACGATCGGCCTGATAGTCTTATTTCATCCGGCGGTCTGGGAACCATGGGATTCGAGCTTCCGGCCGCGATAGGGGCAAAAGTGGGCATGCCCGACGAGAATGTCTGGGCTGTAGCCGGTGACGGCGGTTTTCAGATGACCATCCAGGAACTGGCGACGGCGGTACAGGATAACATAGCGGTAAAAATCGCGATAATGAACAATGGCTATCTGGGTATGGTGCGGCAATGGCAGGAACTTTTCTATGAACGCCGGTATACCGCCACCCCGCTTTCCGGCCCCGACTTCGTGAAAATCGCTGAAGCCTACGGAATGCCAGCTACCAGGGTGGAGAGAAAAATAGACGTCATTTCTGCTATCCAAAAGGCGATGAATACGCCCGGCCCATACGTCATAGACTTCAGGATCGAGCCGGAGGAGAATGTGTATCCAATGGTAGCGCCTGGTTCTGAGATTTCACAGATAATGATAGACCCGAGAGACGAACTCGTATCACAGAGCAATTCTCGAAACATCAGAAACCGTTAAAGACATGTTTGGGGGCTTGCCAGTTGCCCGCCGAATATACTTCGCGTTAGTCCTGAAAGGTTCGAAGCGGAGGTTAATCAAAAAATGGTCACGATGAAGCATACTCTAGTAATGCTGGTTCAGGATAAACCGGGTGTCCTGAACAGAGTAACCAGTATGATCCGCCGGCGCAACTTCAATATCGAAAGCATTACTGTGGGACGTTCGGTAACGCCCGGTCTCTCCCGCATGGTTATCATAGTTGATGGAGCCACTACCGCCGTTGAACAAGTTAGGAAACAGCTTGATAAGATAATAGAAGTGGTCAAGATAACCGATATTACCGAAGAGGATATTATCTCCAGGGAACTGGCTCTTATAAAAGTTGAATCAAACCCGGAGTCCAGAAAGGAGATAATACGGATTGCCACTGATGTTTACCGGGCCAATATCGTGGACCTGACGCCTGAGTCAATAATCATCGAGATATCAGGGGATGAAGCGAAGGTAAACTCACTAATCGAGCTACTTCGGGGGTTCGGACTGATCGAACTCGCTCGAACCGGCAGAATCGCCATAACCAGAGGGGTTCTCGGTCCTCTCCAGAAACCAATGCAACCCAAAAACAAGCCCTACAAAGAAGGGAAAAAGAAACCCGCGAAGAAGTGAATAAACTTTTAGGAGGAATTTTGGCTAAGATTTACTACGAAAAGGATGCCAGTGTCGAGCCCATAAAGGGTAAAACCATCGGCGTGATCGGATTTGGCAGCCAGGGACACGCTCATTCGCAGAATTTGAGCGAAAGCGGATTCGAGGTAATGGTCGGAGAACTCCCCGGCAGCGAACCGTGGAAGAGAGCTGAGGCGGCGGGACTTCAAGTAGCGACCGCGGGTGAGGTGTCCAAAGCCGCCGATATCATTATTATGCTCGTTCCTGATACCATGCAATCGAGGATATATCACGAGTCAATCCAGGAAAACCTCACGGCCGGGAAGATGCTAATGTTCGCGCACGGATTCAATATCCATTACAATCAGATTGTTCCCCCGGCCGATGTCGACGTTACTATGATCGCCCCAAAGGGCCCTGGACATATCGTCCGGCAGCTTTATACTGAAGGTTCCGGCACCCCTGCCCTGGTGGCCGTCCATCAGGATGCCACCGGCCAGGCCCTGAAAAAAGCACTGGCCTATGGTAACGGTATCGGCTCCGCCCGCGCCGGCATAATAGAAACCACCTTCGCCGAGGAGACCGAGACTGACCTCTTCGGTGAACAAACCGTATTGTGTGGAGGCGTCACCGCGCTGATCAGGACCGCGTTTGAGACGCTGGTAGATGCCGGCTATCAGCCGGAGATAGCTTATTTTGAAGTCTGCCACGAGCTTAAGCTGATCGTAGACCTGATTCACCGTGGCGGATTCAAATTCATGCGATATTCCGTCAGCGATACGGCCGAATACGGTGACTACACAAGAGGGCCCAGGGTGATCAACGAGGATGTCCGCGAGGAAATGTGGAGGATACTGGAAGAGATACAAAATGGCAGCTTCGCGCGTGAATGGATATTGGAAAATCAGGCCGGTGCCCCCTCTTTCAACGCGTACAGGAAAATAGAGGCCAGACACGAGATTGAAGAAGTCGGAGAAGAGTTGCGCGGCATGATGCCCTGGCTGAAATAGCCCCGCGTAACCGTGCACAGGCAGGTTAGAAACAGTAAAGCGAAAAACCGGGAACTTTCAGGATTAAACGAGTACGACGCAATACCAGAGTAATTTATGAGCGTGAATGAACTACTATTCAAGAAAAAATTATGGATAAGATAACCATCCTGGATACCACCTTGCGTGACGGTGAACAGGCGGCGGGAGCGGCTCTCACCTCGAACGAAAAACTCGATATAGCCCGCCAGCTTGAGAAACTGGGGGTAGATGTTATCGAGGCGGGATTTCCCGCCAGCTCGCCCGGTGATTTTGAGGCTGTGAGCCAGATAGCCGGTGAGATTAAAAACTGTACAATTTGCGCGCTGGCCCATTGTAATGAGAAGGCGATCGATACGGCATGGGAATCTGTCAGGAATGCCGAGAATCCCAGACTGCACCTGTTCCTCTCCTCCTCGGAAATCCATATGTCCCACCAGTTGAAGAAGAGCAGGGACCAGGTTTTGGAACAGGCGCGATCGATGGTCGCCCATGCCAGGAAGTACCTTGATAATATAGAATTCGCCCCTATGGATGCCACCCGTTCCGATCCGGAGTTTCTCTATCAGGTACTGGAAGCGGTGATCGAATCTGGTGCCACCTGGCTAAACATTCCCGATACAGTCGGATACACTATTCCGGGCGAATTCTGCAAAATGATTGATGGTATATTTCTAAATGTCTCTAATGTTGATCGCGCTGTGATGGGAGTGCATTGCCACAACGATCTCGGCCTCGCCGTTGCCAACAGCCTGGCGGTTCTGGACCATGGTGTCCGACAGATTGAATGCACCATAAACGGCATCGGAGAACGGGCCGGTAACGCCTCTCTCGAGGAAATCGTTATGGCCCTTAAGACCAGGTCCGATCTTTACAACTATTACACGGATATCGAAACAAGTCAGATATATAAAACCAGCCGGCTGGTGAGTGATCTTACCGGCATACAGGTTCAGCCCAATAAGGCCATCGTCGGGGCCAACGCTTTTCGCCACGAGTCGGGCATTCATCAGGACGGCCTGATAAAAGAGAGGACCACCTATGAAATAATGGATCCGCAATCCATTGGATGGGCGGGCACAACACTCACACTCGGCAAGTTAAGCGGCCGTCACGCATTCCGTAAACGCCTGGAATCACTCGGCTACTCACTAAACGAGGATGAAGTCAGCCGGGCTTTCGCTTCCTTCAAAGAACTGGCCGACAAGAAAAAGGAGATAACCGACAGGGATCTTGAGGCCATAGTCGGGGAGGAGCTCAGAACAGTTTCAGAGGTTTACCACCTGGAACAGATTCAGGTCTCCTGTGGTGATCCGAGCCTTCCCACCGCCTCAGTCCGGCTGGTCGGCCCGGATGGGGAGCAACTCTCGGATGCGGCCCAGGGGACGGGTCCGGTAGACGCTGTATACAGGGCGATCAATCGCCTCGTTCAGGTTCCCAACGAACTAATCGAGTTCAGCGTCAAGTCGGTGACCGAGGGCATTGACGCCATAGGTGAGGTCACAATCCGAATCGAGACCGAAGGAAAGCGGTATTCCGGTCGCGGGGCTCACACCGACATCATTGTAGCCAGCGCAAGGGCGTACATGAATGCCCTCAACCGGCTGCTGACATCGAGGGAATAATGGATGCCGGCACTCTCGAGTTAATCGGACGAATCGTTCTGGCCGCGGTTCTGGGAGCGGGTATCGGATTGCAGAGGGAACTAGCCAGAAAACCGGCTGGACTGCGTACCCACGCCTTGATTTGTATGGGCGCCGCCCTGTTTACGGTGGTCTCGTTCGTGGGTTTCGGTGCCGGGGATGCGGATTGGGTAGATACATCACGTGTCGCTGCCGGCGTTGTAACCGGTATAGGCTTTCTGGGCGCCGGTACTATCATAAGAGAAAGTGGCGGCGTACAGGGTTTAACCACAGCCGCATGTATATGGTCTATTGCGGCTATCGGGATCGCGTCGGGAGCGGGAGAATACATTCTCGCCGCTACTGCGGCAGCTCTGGCCTCGGTAATACTTGCTATCCCCAAAATAAAGGAGTGAGAGAAGGGCGCGGAAGATTGCTGACTTTTTTATTCGCAAAGGAATAGAATATGCCTACTGTCTTAATCGTATATGATTCCCGGTCCGGCAACACAGCAAAAATGGCGGCGGCTGTTGGTGAAGGAGCCAGAGAGTCCGGCGTTGAAGTCAACATCAAAAGTGTTGAGCAGGCCACTCCGGATGATCTGGCCGCCGCTGACGGAATAATCCTGGGCTCTCCCAATCACTTCGGTTCCATGTCCGAGAAGATGAAGGCCTTTATCAACGATTCCATTAAGGTCAGGAAAAAGCTTGAAGACAAGGTCGGTGCCGCGTTTACATCCGGTGGTGCTGTTGGAGGTGGTGTCGAGACCACGCTGTTTTCTCTTATCCAGGCGATGATGATCCACAGTATGATCATTGTTGGTGACCCGATGGAGGCAACAGGGCACTATGGCGCGGTGGGAATCGGCTCGCCTGACGGGCGCAGCAGTGAAACGTGCCACAAACTGGGGAAGCGCGTCGGTGATTTTGTCAAGAGGCTCAATGAATGAACATAGTGGAGAAAATCCTGGCCAGCCATGCAGGAAAAAGCCAGGTGTGGCCCGGAGAGTTGATAGACGTACAGGTAGACCTCGTCCTCTCGAATGATATTACGGCACCCATCGCCATCACTGAGTTTGAAAAAATCGGGGCCACCCGTGTCTTCGACCCTGATAAAGTGGTGATGGTTCCGGACCACTTCGTCCCCAACAAGGATATTCCCTCGGCTGAGCAGGCCAGGCGGCTACGAGAATTCGCCCGGAAGCATGGGATTGTTTATTTTGAGGTGGGCGAGATGGGCATAGAGCATGTGCTTCTGCCGGAGAAAGGCCTGGTACTCCCCGGCGACGTGATTATTGGAGCCGACTCTCATACATGTACTTACGGAGCGCTCGGGGCGTTCTCCACCGGTATGGGTTCCACTGATATAGCTTCGGCTATGGCCACCGGTGAAATCTGGATGAAGGTGCCGCCTACCATCAGATTCGTGTACCACGGTAAAACGCGAAAATGGGTTGGGGGAAAGGATCTGATCCTTTATACCATTGGCGATATCGGTGTAGACGGCGCCCTATACTCCGCAATGCAGTTTGAAGGCGAGGCAATCGATTCCTTAAGCATTGATGGCCGTTTCAGCATGGCAAATATGGCCATCGAGGCCGGCGCCAAGGCTGGAATTTTCAGAGTCGACCAGACCACTATCGATTATGTCAAGCCAAGAGCCGGTCGCGGCTTCACCGTTGTGGAGCCCGATCCTGACGCGGATTATGAAAAAGTAATTGAATACGATGTCAGCCAGATCGAGCCGCAGATAGCTTTCCCCAGCCTGCCCTCAAACACCAGGCCGGTCAGCCAGGCGGGTAATATCGGTATAGATCAGGCTGTTATCGGCAGTTGTACCAACGGAAGGCTTTCGGACCTGCTTCTCGCCTCCGAGGTTCTTAAGGGCAGAAAAGTACATGAGGCAATCCGCTGTATCATTATTCCCGGCTCACAGCAAGTATATCTTGATGCCCTGCGCATGGGTATAATCGAAACCTTTATCGAGGCAGGCGCGGTGGTAAGTACTCCCACTTGCGGACCCTGCCTCGGCGGATACATGGGAATCCTGGCTGAAGGGGAGAAGTGCATATCGACCACCAACCGTAACTTCGTTGGAAGAATGGGGCATATTGATTCAGAGGTCTATCTCTCCAATCCGGCAATCGCCGCCGCCAGCGCCGTTCTTGGTAGAATTGGCAGTCCGGAGGAACTGTAACTTCGTCGCTCTAGTATACGGTCTGAACCCTGAAACCTGCGGCTCTACTCGACCGATAGAAAACTGGTGTGAGTCCCTAACGGTTCTATACAAGTGTTCCGCAATGCTCTTTTCACCGCATTGCTTCACTTAAAAAGCTGGCACTCCGGTAACGCACTCGCGGTTGCGAGTGCGTTACCGGAGTGCCAGCGTCGGATGGGTGGTGGGGATAAGGATCCAGTATTTGCGTACAATGGCCTTACCGCAAAAAGGCGTGGGAATTCCCCTCTATGAGTTATTATGGGGAAAGTAAAGAGGGGCAGAGAAATTTTAGGGTATGTAATGCCAAAAATTTCTCTGCCCCTCGGTATTAGGAAATAGCTATGTCATAGGCAACCTCCTGTACAAGGAAATTTGGATATGTTAAGTTTATTAAGGAACGGAAACAATGATCCCGCTTTTAGTGGCTTTGTTACTACTATGGGACTGTTTCCGTTCTTTTCTTTTAGTGGTTTGCCGTCTGGATATCGGCGCCTTAGGATCATATGCTTGATAGCGCCGGTTTTTAACTTGACGAATCCTGGTAGGCCTGGATACCGTTTTCATCCGATTTTGGCGGTCGATCTCCGGGTCGAAAGGTTTGTTGTTCTTGAGCATTCCGTATATGATACGGAGTATTTTATGCATAAAAACACCTATGGCAGCCATCTTTTCCAAACCTTGGCCAACTTTTTTCTCATACAGGTCGCGGATAAGAGGATTGCTCTTGATAGCATTGAGCGCCACCATGAACAGAATGCGTCGCGGCTCCTTGCGACCTTGCTTGCTCATCCGAAAGCCGCTGCTTCCATCTCCGCTGGTTTTAAAGACAGGATGAATACCAAAGTGAGCAGCCAGCTTTTTGACAGAAGGGAATCGTTCGATAGCCTGAATCTCCAGCATCAAGCCGATGGCGGAGTAATCACCGATTCCGGGGAATGTCTTAATGAGATCAACCTCAGGCATGGTACACTCTTTGGAAAGCATTTCGATTTGAATGGCAATGGTTCGCTTCAAGTTAATAATTTGCTCAGCTGTTGCAGCAATCACCTGAGCGGATATCCGATCGGTGCTGGAAGCAACACTTTTCTGAGCGGCAGCAATTAATTGATTTGCCCGATCAGTAGTGATGTAAGGTATTTGGGCCAAGGCTTTCGGTTGTGCTTCGGCCAACTCCGAGGCAGTGGGATACAAGCTCAAGAGTTTGAGGACCCACATGGGTACCTCATCTTTACAATATGAAAGTAATTCCGGATTGGAGGTATAGACCAGGGAGTTAAGTTGATTTAGTAGCTGGGTGGATTGTTTGGTAAGCATATTAACAAACTTCCACTGCTTTCGCAGAGGAGCCAGGTAATCTTGTTGTTGGTAAGTAACTTTTTCGGGATGAGAAATCAAATATTCGGCAACATTCTGAGCGCTGATTTCATCAGTGGTAATCCGTCTGAGATCGGCCTTGCTGTTGGCGCTGACACCAAAAGGGTTGAGTCGCGCTGTTTCAATGGACAACATCCCTTGAAATTTGAGCAGCACATGGAACCAGTTGCTCTCATAACCACCGGTGCTTTCCATACCCGCATAAATGACACATCCAGGATGCGCATTGCAGAACGCACTGAGTTTCGTGTAAAGGCAGCAATGTCCATCGAAGGTATCATCCAATTGAAAGACCTCTTCCACAGGACGCTTTTTGGCATCGAGAATAGTGAAATCAGCATATCCTTTACTGGCGTCAATCCCGAGGTAGTACTGTTCCAATGGTGGTCTCCTTTATGATTAGATTTATTATGAATGCCAGGAATCATCAGTCTTGTAGATACGGTGTCTCTGCACCAGGTTATTACCCGACTTAGACCTAGCTGGAAGGAAGAAACTCAAGACCGGGCTCGTAGCCCAAGAGGGGTTCCTTCTCATCCACTAGTTTGACTTGTTGGCGGCTAAAATAAAACCCCACCAACACTTTCACTATACAAAAGGGGTGGCCGACAGGCCGGGGTGTGTTCTCCTGCCGGGGGTTTTGCGGGTGTCCCCCAACACAAACTTCCCCCAAGTCTGGGGGATCGATGGGGTTGATTTGAGGTTTTTGCAGACAACACCATACAATTAATATCAGCGAAAGTCTGGTTATTTTTACGGGATATTACACTAAGCGGAGCACGAATTCACTATGAAATACTCACAGGGAAATCCGGGAAGAATCTTCGTCATCCGCCTGGAACACGGAGACAGGTTACCTGAAGCAGTGGAACGATTCGCGGCTGAGCATGACGTTGTCAGGGGAATGTGCATTCTTACCGGCGGCATCGATAGCGGCGGTAACATTGTATCGGGACCGGAAGATGGAGAGCAAATGCCGCCTGTCCCTGTGCTTTTCGAACTCCAGGGCGTACATGAAGTGGCCGGAGTGGGCACAATCTTCCCCGACAGCAACGGTAATCCGGTCCTGCACATGCACGCGGCCTTTGGACGAGATGGCATCACCAGGGCCGGATGCATACGTCCCGGCGTGGACGTGTGGCAGGTGGGGGAGGTAATCCTTCTGGAAATTACCGGAAACACCGCTCAACGTCTTTCAGACAGTACCACCGGATTCGAACTGCTGGAACCTTGATACGCACCCTTTCTCAAGCCCATATCAATCATTGCTTTCGCTTACCGTCACCCGATTGTGTAGCCGTTCCAAAAATCGTATAATGGCATCAACTTGCTGTTCGGGAACAGGAAGATGCGTGACGACAAAAAGACGAAAAGACAGCTAATCACTGAACTGGAGCAATTAAGGCGCACTGTATCGCAGCCGCTACCCCGCTCAGCACCCGAACCAGGCAGTGAGACAGGGCATCAACAGCTTTCCCAGATCCTCGAAGGAACTTCCGTACCAACCTTTGTCATCGATCATCAACACCTGGTCACGCACTGGAACAGGGCATGCGCCAACCTGACAGGGATCCCGCCGGAAGAGGTTATCGGCACGAGCAGACAGTGGGCCGCCTTCTACTCGGAAGAGCGGCCGGTGATGGCCGATCTTGTGATTGAAGAAGCTTTGCCGGCTGAGATATCCAGGTATTACGGGAATAACTACCGCCGGTCCACGGTGATTGATGGTGCTCACGAGGCAGAGGACTTCTTCCCGGATATAGGCAAGAGCGGTCGATGGCTCTTCTTCACCGCCGCCCCGCTTAAAAATGACCATGGCACTATCACCGGTGCAATAGAGACATTACAGGATATTACGGAGCGCAAGCAGGCAGAGCATGCGCTCAAGGATGCCCGAGACAGAGCCCAGAAGTACCTTGACGTAGCCGGGGTAATGATACTCGTCCTGGATATAACTCAGCGAGTTACCCTTATCAATCGGCGTGGCCGGCAGATACTGGGGTACACCGAGAAAGAGATCATCGGGGAGAACTGGTTCGAAAAATGCATCCCCCGCAGAAACAGGAGGAGAGCCAAAACCTTCTTTAACAGGCTGATGACCGGCGAACCTGAGAGAGGGGAATACTTCGAAAGCCTTGTAATAACCAGGCACGGAGAGGAAAGAGTCATAGCCTGGCACAACACGGTCCTTACCGACGAATCCGGAAAAATAACCGGAGTACTTCGTTCGGGAGAGGACCTCACCGAGCGGCGCCTGGCCGAGGAGAAGGCCAGGGAGGCTGAAGCATTGAGGGAAGTCGACAGGCTTCGGACGGAACTTCTGGCCAACGTTTCGCATGAACTGAAGACTCCTTTGACCATAATCAAGGCCTCGTCAAGTATGCTCCGTAAGTGTGATGACATGCTTGAAAAAGAGGAAAAGTCCCAGCACCTTGAGACAATTGAAAGATCGGCGGCCTCCCTTTCGGAACTGGTGGAAAATCTCCTCGATATGTCCCGCCTGGAATCGGGCATCCTCAAGATGGAAGAAACGCCGGTCGACATGATGCTGCTGATGCAGGAGGCCAGGTCCGATGCCGGTGTGAGAGCACCAGAGCATACGCTGATCTGGGATCTGCCCGACGCGCTTCCGGTCCTGACCGGTGACCGGCGCCGTATTAGACAGGTGCTGGATAATCTGATAGACAACGCCACCAAGTATTCCGAGCCGGGAACTGAAGTAGAAGTCTCAGCATGTCACATTGGTAATACAATCCGGGTCAGCGTCGCGGATCAGGGAGTGGGAATCCCTGCTGAGGACCTGGAGCGCGTGTTTGAGAGAATGTACCGGGTTGAACATGAATCGAAGGAGCAGGCCGGTAGCATCGGCCTCGGCCTGGCGATTTCCCGTGCCATAATCGAAGCCCACGGCGGGAGAATATGGATGGAGAGCCAGGAAGGCGAAGGAAGCACCTGCATATTTGAACTCCCGGTTGCCGCTTGAAGAAGGGATTCACCGAGATGTTTTACTTACCGTATCAAGAAGTTAACATGAGCGGTGCTGACGGAGGGATACATGGCTCCACGTAAAACGAAGGT
>JAWOBX010000135.1:0-56615 GCA_046484125.1 Dehalococcoidia bacterium
AGCAAGCTCAAGATCGCCTTTGCACATCGGGCAGGCGAGGATATCCATCAAATCTTTTTTCATCAGGGAATCTTCCTCCAGGTAAAATATAATACGTAAGTTACCCTGCTGACAAGGGGTAAAGCTTTGACGCCTTCGGAACACCTTCCACCCGGGAAGCGGAAACAGTGACTTGAGATGGTGCTATAGCACCTCGAAATCAATCGCTGTTGTTTAGGGCGACGCGTTCGGTTGACAAATCCCTAATATTGGCATAAAGTGACCGTCCACAGAGGTCGTCCGCTGAGCTGGCGGGCTGGAATGTTAGAAAAGTTTCAAGGTTTTCCCCGGATTTGTTATGATTTCGTAATATCGTGTCAACTATAATGACCTTTGTAACCGTTGCTCCTGTGTGGGACCAGACCGAGGCGTGAAGACTGTGTGAAGTATATCGGAGAAGCATGTCTGACTTGAAAGCAAACGAGAGGCGAGCCATATGTGGTATATGCGCCGCCGGATGCTGGGTGATAGTCACCTATGATGATCAGGGAAAGATAGCGAAGGTACGTGCCGATGAAACCTCTGAATACGGAATGATATGTCCTGTGGGGGAGGCCTCTCCCGAGATAGTGTATTCCAGGGAACGCCTGCGTTATCCGTTGAAGCGAAAGGGGCCTAAGGGAACGTATGAATTCGAGCCCGTCACATGGGACGAGGCTTATGATACCATTGTTGAGAACCTCCATCGAATAAAGGCGGAATCCGGTCCCGAGGCTACAGCTATCTATACGGGCAGTGGCAGCTTCGAGCTGGCCTTTTGCGATATATTCCAGCCTGAGGGTGTCGCGGTCTCTTCAGCGGCCAGTGTGCTGTTTCCCTTCGGTTCCCCTAATACACTCGGGGTGGGGGCGCTTTGTTATGTATCGTTTGCCATGATAGCGCCACATGTGACGATGGGCGGGATGTTCATCAACATGTTCTCGGATATAGAGAACGCCAACCTGATCGTGATCTGGGGTAAGAATCCCGCCGCGCATTGCCCGCCCAGCGATTTCAGACGTATTGAGGAAGCTCACAGGCGTGGCGCCAGGATTGTAGTGATCGACCCTCGCAAGACCGTCATGGCCAGGTACCCTAATGCTGAATGGATTCCCATTCGGCCCGGTTCTGACGGAGCGCTGGCGCTGGCGTTATGCAACGTGCTCATCGAAGAGGAGCTGTATGATGAGGCGTTCGTCAGGGACTGGACTGTCGGGTTCGAGGAATTTGACCGTTATGTTCAGCATTTCCGGCCAGAAATAGTGGAAGGGATTACAGGCGTGCCGGCTGAAACCATTCGCTCACTGGCACGCCGTATAGCAACGACCAACGGTGTGGCTCCGGTTATGTACAGCGGACTGGAATACAGTGATGGCGCCGTTCAGGCTATTCGTGCCACTATGGTCCTGTGGGCACTGGCCGGCCAGCTCGATGTCCCTGGCGGCAGGTGTTTTACCATGAGGGAAAACCATTTCCCCATCAATCGTGAGGGCCTGATTCCCAATCCTGATGTGCGAAAAGCGGCGGGTCATAATAACTTCCCCATATATACCATGTATCGAGGCGAGTTCCACGCGAACATCCTTCCCGAGGCTGTTCTCGAAGGAAAACCCTACCCCATTCGCCTAATGATAAGCGTGGCTGCCAATATTATCGCGTCCTGGCCGCAGTCCGATATATGGCGGAAAACCTTGAATGGACTCGATTTCCTTGTTTGCGTCGACCGTCATCTCACTGAAGACGCTGCCTATGCCGATATTGTCCTTCCCGCCACCACCTACTATGAGATCGAATCTTATATGCGATACGGCCCTATGTTCAGGATCAGGGAACGGGTCATAGAGCCGGTTGGTGAGGCGCGAAATGATTTCTTCATACTGGCGGAACTGGCCAGGCGGCTTGGATACGGGCATCTGTATCCGCAAACCGAGGAAGAGGTGCTGAGCCGTGCACTCAGAGGGTCCGGTTATTCCGTGGAAGATGTCCGGGCTGCCGGTGGCACAGTGCAAGTCCAGTCTGCCATCATGGAATACAAAAAGTGGGAAAAGGGGCTGCTCCGCGGGGACGGCAAGCCGGGATTCGATACACCTTCCGGAAAGTTTGAGATCGCCTCCTCGATCCTGGAAGAACATGGATATGACGCTCTGCCGGTTTACACCGAGCCAGGGGAGAGCTCTTTTTCGCAGCCGGAACTGGCTGGTCGTTACCCGCTGGTCTTTAACTCCGGAGCGCGTTCGAACGTAGACATACATACCCTCCATCTGAGCACTCCCGGCCTGGCTGAGCAGCAACCGGTCCCGACCGTCATGATGAACGCGTTGGATGCGGAGGAGCGTGGTATCGAAAACGGTGATTTTGTTTACATAAAAACAAAGCGCGGTCAGGTGGGGATGTACGCCTATGTCACCGGTGACATTGTCAGAGGTGCCATAGAGGCGACCGGGATGGGAGGTGGGCCGAGGGGGGCGAAGGAGTGGCGGAATACCTGCGTGAACGAACTGACAGATCTGGCGCGTTTTGATCCCATCTCCGGGTTCCCGGTGTACAAGGCTCTCCTGTGTGAGGTTGTAAAGGATTCGGCGGAGGCCAGAGCCGAAGTGGGGTCACTGAGGGAGTATTCCATGGATTCCACCATTGAGGAGAGGGGAAAAAGCCAGATCTATATGGATTACAACGCCACCGCTCCGATGGCCCCCGAGGTCAAGGAAGCCATGGTCGAATTCATGGAGATCTATGGCAATCCATCCGGTATCTACGGGGCCGGGAAGCGGGCTCGGGTTGTGATTGAGGATGCTCGCCGGAGTGTGGCCCTGCTTATAAACAGCACGGCGAGGCGCATAGTCTTCACCGGGGTCGGATCGGAGGCTAACAATCTGGCGATAAAGGGTATGGCATTCGCGGGGCAGGATGGGCGCGACCATATCGTCACCAGTTCGATCGAGCACCCTTCGGTGCGCAACACTTGCCGCTGGCTGGAGAGTCAGGGATTTGAGGTGACGTACCTTCCCGTCGATAGTGAGGGCAGGGTCAGCCCGGATGGTTTGAGGGATGCCATTACTGAAAAGACTCTTCTGGTCAGCATCATGCTGGCCAACAACGAGACGGGCGCTATCCAGCCCATCCGGGAACTTTCCGCTATCGCGAGGGAGTACAATGTTCCCTTCCACTCCGATGCAGTTCAAGCGGCTGGAAAGATTCCGCTGGAAGTGCGGGATCTCGGCGTTGATCTTATGACCATTTCCGCGCACAAATTTGGTGGGCCGAAGGGGGTCGGGGCCCTTTTTGTGCGAAAGGGTCTGGAAGTTGCGCCCCTGATAAACGGAGGCCATCAGGAGTATGGACTACGTGCCGGAACTGAGAATGTGATGGGTATTGCGGGGATGGGGCGGGCGGCGGAGCTGGCTATGGATACTCTCTCAAATATGAAGCGAGTCCAGCAGATGAGGGACCGACTGGAGCAGGGGGTTCGCGAAGTGATCCCGAGTGCCATCCTGAATGGGCCCTCATCGGAATACCGCCTGCCGAATACACTGAATCTGACCATGCCTGGTATTCGTGGTGAGTCTCTGGTGCTGGCGCTGGACCAGTACGGAGTGGCCATCTCTTCCGGGTCGGCGTGCCGCTCGGGTGCGCCTGATCCATCACATGCACTTCTGTCCATGGGCCTCTTGGAGGAAGATGCTCACTGTTCTGTTCGTTTTTCACTGGGTCTACAGAATTCGGTGGAAGAAATAGAGACCGTAGTGTCTCTCATTGACCGGATAATTAATCATAGAAGGGAAACGGTGCGATTCGTATCCTGCCGTTGAGCGGTTCCAGATTAATTTAGGGGAGGTGATGGAGTGGATCATACTATCATGTCCGGGCAGCTTGAGAAGACGGAGTGCCAGCGTGTAATGATTAACAACGTGCTCGACGGCCGCTATAAAGACGGTATAGACCGTGATGCCCGAAATGGTCTGACCACCTTACCGAAATCCATTCCGAGTAAATATTTCTATGACGCGCATGGATCAAAACTGTTCGATGATATATGCGGTCTGCCCGAATACTACCCGACCCGGCTGGAACTGGCAATTCTGAACCAGTTCGCACCAGACATAATGCGGAACTCGAATGACCGTGACCTCGTTGAGTTGGGCTCCGGCGATAACACGAAAGTCAGGGTGTTGCTGGAAGCGACCGGCAGGTCTAACAGAGGAACTTTGAGATATATACCGGTGGATATCAGTGAAGCCGCGGTGGTTGACTCGTCGCAGGATCTCGGCAAAAGCTACCCCGAACTACAGGTAACGGGCCTCGTGGCTGATTTCACCTGCCAGCTTAACTGTCTCCCCAATGAACGTCCCAAGACGTATCTGTTTCTCGGGAGTACCATAGGCAATCTGAACCGGCAGGAGCGTTCAGCTTTTCTCTGGAATCTGGCCCGTAATATGGGGCCGGAGGATACGCTGCTGGTTGGATTCGATATGATTAAACCAAAGGCGGTGCTGGAAGCGGCATATAATGACTCAGAAGGCGTGACTGCCGAGTTTAATAAAAATGTACTGAATGTTCTAAATCGTGAACTCGATGGCGATTTCATAGCCGATCACTTCGATCATCTGGCTTTCTTCAATGAAGACAGAAACCGGATGGAGATGCATCTGAAAGCTAACTGTGACAGCGTTGTCAATCTTGGCTCTCTTGGTCTGAAAATAGACTTTCGCCAGGGGGAGACCATCCACACGGAGAACTCGAGGAAATTCTTGCCAGGGGATATCAAGGAAGTGACCAGTGAAGCAGGATTGACGATAAAAGACTGGTATTACGACCCAAAAGGCTGGTTTTCTCTGGTGGTTATGGGGCCGGGGAATGGGGGTGGTAATCAAGGAAGGGGGTAACAGGGTGATAGCAAAGGTCGTATTTTACAGCATGTATGGACACATATATAAGATGGCCGAGGCAGTCGCTGAGGGTGTTCGGGATGTCGAGGGAGCCAGTGCTGAACTGCTCCAGGTGCCCGAGCTGATTCCGGATGCGGTCCTGGAGAAATCGGGGGCGGCAAAGTCCAGGCAGGCTTTTTCGCAAGTACCAGTGGCAAAGCCCGATGATTTGCTGGAAGCCGATGCCATCATAATTGGAACGCCCACTCGTTTCGGAAATATGTGTGGGCAGATGCGAAACTTCCTCGATCAAACCGGAAGCCTTTGGGCCCGTAACGCACTGGTGGGGAAAGTGGGCAGCGCTTTCACTTCCAGTGCAACGCAGCATGGTGGCCAGGAAACGACAATTGTCAGCACATATCTGACTCTGCTGCATCACGGCATGATCATTGTGGGTCTTCCGTATTGTGAAACCCGTCAGACAACGCTAGAAGAAATAACCGGTGGCAGTCCTTATGGCTGCAGCACTATCGCTGGTGGTGATGGAAGCCGGTGGCCAACCGAGAATGAGATTGAAATGGCTCGGTTCCAGGGCAGGCATGTGGCAAGAATTGCAAAAAGGCTTGCCGGAGGACTGGAAGATCTCTGCACATAACCATCATGAATCGGGGCCGGCATCATTTCTCGTGGAAAACCTGGCCCTGCTTCCCCGTGGCAGGGCGCTCGATGTCGCCATGGGCAGTGGGCGGAACGCCATTTATCTGGCCCAAAACGGGTTCTTGGTGGAGGGGATCGACGTTTCCCCGGAACTCGTTGATGAGGCCCGGGCGCGAGCGGGGGAAGCCGGGGTTTCAGTTTCGGCCCGGGTTGAGGACCTGGAACGTATCCCATTTATTGAAGAGGAGATATACGATCTTGTCATATGTTTCAATTACCTGCAGCGCTCGTTGATACCGCAGCTTAAGAACTGGATGAAGCCTGGGGGCATGGTCGTTTATGAGACGTTCACTATTGATCAACCCCGGTACGGAAAACCGCACAATCCAGATTATTTGCTTAAGCCCAACGAGCTTCTGCACTGGTTTATGGAATTCTATGTAATGAGGTATCGCGAGGGGATTATCGATAACAGCAGGGCTGTTGCCGGCATCATAGCCCGGAAACTTGCGTAGAAAATTATTTAGCTTTGAGCAGTTTTTCCAACGCCGCGGAAGTCTGCTGCCGCATTGCACGTGGTATCCATTTAGGCTGAATAATTACATAAAACTCTCGAAACGTTCTTTGTTTGCTTTGCAAATGGGGCATTTACCGGGCGGCTCCTCACGGGCGCACAGGTAACCGCAGACGCGGCAGCGCCAGACCGGGTACCGGAGCTCGGCGGTGGAATGTGATTCTGTTGCTGCCGGCATTTTCGGTATCCACTGTGCCCTCTGCTCACGGGGTGGCCGCCTCTCGGGGATGGGTTGGGCACTCTTTTGCCCTTTAGCAATTTCGTCAGATACGTACAATGCGCAATAGCAGGCACCGAATTCGGCCAGGTCAGGATCACGGTAATCACACGGGCAGATGATGTCGATGTCCTCTGCCTTATCTCCCGTGGCAAGTCGGCAAGGGCAGGACCAGTAGCCATACCTTTGTTCATTCTCCAGCATGCCCCGGATGAGCCATTCGGCAGACTCCTTATCCCGGTTTAGATGATATCCGCTTTCCTCTGCCTCCCGCTCGAGCCGGTGATGAAAGCTTTGAACTATTTCATCGTTAATCTCTGCGACCATCTGAAAGCGCCTCTCTGACTTCATCCTCTTTGAATCCAACAATACAGTGCTCGCCGTCAATAACAATTGTAGGAAAAGAGATGTCGGGGTTGAATATACGAAGCTGTTGGAGCGCCTCCTCTCTGTCTGCTCCCTGCAACTGGTCCACATCCACGTACGAATAACCGACCCCCAGTTCGTTCAGCAGTTGCTTTGTCTTTCGGCACCATCCGCAGGTGCTAAGGGCGAAAAGTGCCACCTGTCCCCTGTTTTCTCCTTCAACGTGGTTCGTCTGCTCTTGTACTGACATCCTGAACACCTCCATTGATTCAATTTGCCTTACGATACCGATGAACTGCAATCGGTCCGAAAACCAGCAGCACGCCACCTGACCAGGCAACGGCCTTCCATAGCGAAGGTGC
The DNA here is from genome assembly GCA_046484125.1 of Dehalococcoidia bacterium. GTDB lineage: Bacteria > Chloroflexota > Dehalococcoidia > SZUA-161 > SpSt-899 > JBGLNL01. The sequence continues at coordinate 7,060 of JAWOBX010000135.1, forward strand.
GACTGATCCACCGAGTGAGAGAGCTCGTACAGTATCCACATTTACAGTGACGGGATTTACCTTGACGAATGCCTGCAGCCATCCGGGCATAGTCTCCACCGGTACGAACATTGAGCTGGCAAACACCAGGGGAAATACCCAGACGAATCCGGCCACTTGAGCAGTTTCCGTATCCCTAACCAGCATTCCAACCAGCGCCGAAATCCAGGTGAAGGCGAACCCGAACAGGAGCGCGAGAGAAACCGCCGCCACGATAGCGTCTACGGAATTGTTGAACCGAAATCCGATGGCGGCCCCTACACCGACGATTAGTAAAACGACGAAGAGATTCCTCACAGAATCGGCGAGTGTGCGGCCGGCCAGCACCGCGGGCCTAGACATGGGAAGGGACCGGAATCGATCCACGAGGCCTTTCGAAAGGTCCTCAGCCAAACCCACCCCCGTGTTTGTGGATCCGAAAATTACTACCTGGACGATGATCCCCGGAATCAGGAAGTCGATATAATCCGCCTGGGGTACCGGGATGGCTCCGCCGAATACATATGCGAACAAAAGTACGAATACAATTGGCTGGATGCTCGAGAAAACCGCGAGCTGAGGCAGCCTCGTATATCGTAGCAGGTTGCGCTGTATCATCACTGCGGTATCCGAGATCGTCCAGAGTAAGTTTGTTCTATAGCCGGCTCGTGCCTCTATCATTGCTCACTCCTCTATCTCATGGAAACCGATTGACGGTCTATTGAGTGTGATTCCGGTTGTTCCGCAGGTTCTGCCGGACGCCCGGTGATTGCCAGAAACACGTCATCCAGCGTGGGCTGGCGGAGCGTGAGGTCTGAGATGGAAATATTTCTCTCATCCAGACGTCTAACAACATCAGCGAGCATTACTGTACCGTGAGGGAGGGGCATGCTTAACCGAGCCTGTTTAGTGTTAATCTGAACTTTTCCACCTGCCATATTCTCGAGAACATCACGAGCCTCTTCCGCTTGATCGCGTCTCGGAAGTTGTAATTCGAGGAATACGTCACCACCGCAGCAACCTTTCAAGTCTGCCGAAGTACCTTCGCGGATAATTCGACCGCTGTCGAGCACGGCTATACTGTCTGCCAGCCTGTCCGCTTCCTCCAGATATTGCGTGCTGAGAAAAACGGTTGTCCCTCCAGCAGTCAGTTCCCGAATCACATCCCACATGCCCAAACGGCTTCTGGGATCCAGTCCGGTGGTCGGTTCATCAAGGAACAATACACGTGGACTACTGACTATGCTCGCAGCCAGATCAAGCCGCCGCCGCAAGCCACCTGAATAGGTTTTAACCCGGCGCCCTGCCACTTCCTTCAATGCGAACTGGTCTAGCAGCTCATCAGCCCGATTCCTTGCCGCCGTTCTTCCCATGTGGTACAGTCTACCAACCATCTCCAGGTTTTCCCGTCCCGTAAGTATCTCGTCTACCGCTGGATATTGTCCTGCGAGTCCAACCAGTGAACGCACTGTACTCGCTTCGCGTACAACGTCATAACCTGAAACGTAAGTCTGGCCGCTATCCGCTCTCAGCAAAGTGGTAAGAATGCGCACCAAGGTGGTCTTACCCGCGCCGTTGGGTCCCAGAAGAGCTAAAATCATGCCTGATGGAACCGACAGGTTGACCCCATCAAGCGCTTTGACTCTACCGAAGGATTTGGTGACATCTGAAACCTGTATCGCTAACTGGCTCATTGGCCGGCCTCCTCGACGTTGCATAGATGGCGATCGTATTCCTGGTTCAACTCTGGCCTTCCTGCGTCCCGTTAAACCAGGGCGCACCGAGTTGGTCGATTTCCTTTGGTCCCCAAGCGCCGGCCGGGTATGAATGCACTGGAACCGACTCCTGGCTCATCACGTTGTCATAGATTTGCCATGACGTTTCCACCTGGTTATTACAGACAAAAAGGGTCTGGTCTCCGGCAACAACGTTGACCAGCAGCGTCTCATAGGCATCCGGCAAATTCCCAAAGGCCTCTGTGTACCTGAATTTAAGCTGCTGTGTTGTTAGCTCAAATGGATCGCCCACGGACTTAACCTGAATACGTAAGTCAATTCCCTCGTCGGGCTGAATGGTTAGTACCAGTATGTTTGGTTTGATATCACGGGAATAGTGGAATGGATGGAATATTGACACTGGTGCGCGCTCGAAGAACACCACTACCTGGCTCCGGCGTTCCGCCAGGCGTTTGCCGGTACGAAGATAAAATGGAGTGCCCTTCCAGCGCCAGTTGGCAACCTCAAGCTTCATAGCTGCAAACGCCTCAGTGTGGGAGTCACGGCTGATTCCCGCTTCTTCCTGGTATCCAGCTACTTCCTCACCGTTTATCATCCCTCTGGTGTATTGACCGAGTACTACGTCTTCTTTTTGCACAGGCGTTACCTGGCGCAGAACCTTGAGCTTTTCGTATCGCAGTGAACGAGCGTCGAAAGCAGCGGGAATCTCCATGGCTATCAGGCAAAGCAACTGGGTCAGATGGTTTTGTATCATATCCCGTATAGCTCCGGCCCTGTCATAGTAACCCGCCCGGTGCTCAACACCTGCATCTTCGGCGACCGTGATTTGAATGCTTTCAATATGTTCACGATTCCACAAGTGTTCGATGAAGGCATTGGCGAAACGGAAAGCCAGAAGGTTCTGTACAGTCTCCTTGCCCAGGTAGTGGTCTATTCGATATATCTGTGATTCATCAAAAAACCTGTGAACCCTGGAGTTGAGTACACGAGCGGATGCAAGATCCCTTCCGAACGGCTTTTCCAAAACCAGTCTTGTCCAGCCCGAACTGTTGTTCAGATTGGCTTTACCCAATCCTTCCACAACATGCGAAACGGCCTCCAACGGCAGAGCCAGGTAGAACACATGGTTTGGAGGAAGTTCGTGCTCTGATTCGACTTCTGCTAACCGGGATGCCAGGGACTCATAATCGCTCATGTCTCCAGAGCCGATCGACTGATAATGGATGCGGCAGTCGCACCAGTAGCTAGCATCCTCGTCATTTATCGGCAGTCCCGAGGACTGTAGTGATTCCTTCACCCATGCTCGATAAGTGTCATCATCGTATTCGTCGGCAACATCGACCCCAAGGATTATGTGCTCCTCCCCCATCCTCCCGTGGGCGCTCAAATTATAGACCGCTGGCAATAATTTGCGTCGCGTGAGGTCCCCAAGAGACCCGAAGATGACGAAAAGGTGTGGCTCAACTGCATCGCTGCCGTTCATAATTCCCTCAACAATGCCCGTGCCGGGGCACCGTCAGCATCCTTAAGCTTAAGTGGAAGGCAGATTAATTCATATTCACCTGGAGGGATGCACGATAAATCCAGGCCTTCAACGATTACAAGTCCTGCTTCAAGCAATACGCGGTGTGTGACATGGCCGGGACTGCGGAACTGTTCGATGGAGAGATAATCAATTCCGATTAGCTTTATACCTTTCTCTACCAGGTATTCAGCTCCGTCTTCGGTAAGATAGGCATATTCCGGTGTATGCTGGCTTTGATGAAGCAAGGCAGAGTTTCTCGTTCCAAGCAGTAACCTGCTTACACCCGCCAGGTCGAAAGAACTCAGAAGCCGCCGATCGATCAGTTCGGCTTCGGGTAACTGCACCAATCTTGCAGGTCCGACAAGAATCGTTGGATTGATACTATCGACTCCGGATGCAGTATTGATAAAATGCCTTGGCGCATCGACATGAGTGCCGGTGTGAGTTCCAATACGCAGCAGCGAGATATTGCTGGAGTCGCCATCGGCTATAGATTTCACTTTATCAAGTGAAAATCGCGGATTCCCTGGCCAGGTGAGCATTCCCGCGTATATACTCATGCTGATGTCGTATAGATTTCTGTCCATGACTTTCTTTATACCTCTTTGATCTGATGCCCACCGAACTGCTTTCGCAATGCAGCCAGAAGCCTGGCTCCAAACGGATTCTGCTGACGTGACCGGAAACGGGCCAGGAGCGACTGTGTTATTACCGGCACTGGAACGGCCAGCTCCACCGATTCCTGCACTGCCCACCTGCCTTCCCCTGTGTCTTCCACGTATGGCTGAAGATTTTCCAGTCCGGGGTCCTCATTGAGGGCTTTGGCGACCAGATCAAGCAACCACGACCTGATTACCGTGCCATGACGCCAGATTTCAGCCACCCGGGGCAGGTCCAGGCTGAAATCCTCTTTGGCCCGCATGAGTTCGAACCCCTCGGCATAGGCCTCCATTAAACCGTACTCAATCCCGTTGTGGACCATTTTGACAAAGTGACCAGCACCGCTCGGGCCGACGTAACCCCATCCTCTATCCGGTGCAGGCGCAAGTGCCATAAATACAGGTTCAAGCTGTCTGACTGCCTTTTCATCTCCACCGATCATGAGTGAGTAACCTTCTTCGAGTCCCCACACCCCTCCGCTTACACCCGCGTCAATGAAGTTGATGCCCCTTTCGCTCAGCATTATTGAACGGCGCATGCTGTCTCGATAATATGAGTTGCCCCCATCCACAATGATATCTCCGGGCGAGAGTTCCTCCATCAGCGCGGTTGTGGTTTTTTCGGTTTGCTCGCCTGAAGGCACCATCAGCCATATTGCCCTCGGTGCCGAGAGCCTGTTTACAAGGTCGGGGAGTGAGTCTGCCCTGATGCTGCCGTATTGCCCGATCTGGTTTACCGATTCCTGGACGGCATCGTAAGCAACCACAGTGTGTCCAGCACTCACAAGTCGCCGGGCCATATTGCTCCCCATCCGGCCCAGCCCCACCATTCCGATCTCCATTGGCCTCCTCCTGCTTTTACTGCGGCCAGAGACTCATCAATTCGTCAGAGAACCCGTAATCCCCGCTGGCGAAATGAATGTTAGACACACTTCTTCCAACGGACTGGAGTGCATCGAGGTCGCCCATTGCCTGAGCATTGGTCAATTGACCGAAGGTATAATCCTGCCCCGGAACGGGTATGTCTTGAGGATGGTCGACGGTTATCTGAAGAGAGAGGTTGCTGGCCGGTCCGCCTTTGTGAAGCTGGCCTGTGGAGTGCAGGAAGCGCGGTCCGTAGCCGAAAGTGGTGGCGATGCCGTATTTTTCGAGGATGTTCTTGCGTAGAACTTCCATTACCCGGTCAACTTCAGGGGATTCAAAGACGTAGGCCATGATCGAAATATACTTGCCGGGACCGGCTTGCGAGAGCAATTGTTCCAGAGATAGTTCTGACTTGACCTCGGGGAAGCTCCCGGTTTCGGCTTTTCGCTTCAATACACGATTGGTTGCATCCTTTGCTCTCTGGACATCAGGCTGGTCAAAGGGATTGATGCCCAGGATTGAGCCTGCTACCGGAACAGCGAATTCCCAGCGGAAAAATTCCGCTCCGAGGTCGAATTTATCCTTCATCTCTATCGTTATAATCGGTTGTCCCGCGGTACGCAGGCTCTCAACCGCTTTGTCGGTTTGGCTGTTCTCGTCGCCTTCCAGCCGGAGGTAGACGAAAAGACGATCCTTTCCGTATGTTTTTGGGTCAACCAGCGGTTCCCCTGCGACCGGCACAATACCCTTTCCCTCTTTCCCGGTGCTTTCCGCTATCAGCTGTTCCACCCAGAGCCCGAATCTACTAATCCCGGGTGAGGTAATCAGCGTCAGCTTATCCCGCCCGTCGACGGCCAGCGTTCCTGTTATCGCGCCCAGAGTGGCTCCGGGGTTTTCGGCAGGATTTCGCGAGCCGCACTCCTCCTGCATAGATTGTGCGCTTTCCAATAGCTTGCCGATATCAATCCCTGCCAGTACTGCCGGAACAAGTCCGAACAGTGACAGGACGGAGTAGCGACCGCCAATATCGGGCTGGTTTTCGAACACTCGCCGGAAGCCAAGCTCTCTGCCCTGCCTGGCCAGGGGTGTTTCCGGGTCGGTAATTGCGGCGAAGTGATTGCCATAGCTATCTTCCCCAACCACCGATTTTGATTGTTCCTTGAAATACTCGAAGAGCAGTTGCGGCTCGATAGTGGTACCCGACTTCGATGACACCAGGAAGAGGGTGCGGGATATGTTGATGGAATCGCGTACGCGCTTTATCGAGTCCGGATCTACGGAATCGAGGACGATGAGTTCGGGGAAACCTTCCTGCCTGCCGAATGTCCGGCGTAGAACCTCGGGGCCCAGGCTGCTGCCTCCCATACCAAGCAAAACAACATGATCAAACCCGGCTCCAATCACCTCATTCGAGAACTCGTTTAGGTCCGATACATGGGCACTCATTGGCTCAACAATGTTCAGCCATCCCAGGCGATTGGTAATCTCCGTTGGATCCGGCTTCCATACTGTATGGTCCTTTCCCCATATACGACGCAACACCTCTTGCCGTTCCAGCGCGTCCAGGGCTCTGGCAACCGCATCTGCGTTGTCACTGAGACTGAAGTTGCTGCTCATCTATCCTCCAGCCAGTTTAGCCATTTTCTCTTCAATACCGGCCAGCATGTTTTCGAACGAGTCGGCAAAGGCCTTTACTCCGTCCACCATAAGCTTATCAGTCACTGTTTCCATACTTATTCCTTCTGACTCGATAGATGATATTTGCTGACGGGCTTTATCAACGTCATCCTCGATAGTGAGCGCGGCTTTGCCGTGATCCATGAACGCATCAATGGTATCCAGTGGCAGGGTGTTGACGGTATCCGGTCCAATCAGTGGCTCGACATAGATTACATCACTGTAGTCGGGATTCTTGGTGCTGGTACTTGCCCATAGAGGGCGCTGCACCGTGGCTCCCTTTGATTTCATAGCATTGAACCGGTCGCTCTCAAAAGTATCCTTGAAAGCCTGATAGGCGAGTTTGGCGCTGGCGATCGCGGTGCCTCCCAGCAATGGCTTCAGGTCCTGCCTTCCCTGATCGATTTTCCTGTTCAACTCGGAATCAACCGCGGTATCAATGCGGCTTACGAAGAACGAGGCAACAGAGGCTACCCGGCTCAGGTCCCCTCCATCTTTGGCCAGTTTTTCCAGTCCGGCAACATATGCCTCTCTGGCTTGCGCGTACAGGTCAAGTGAGAAAAGGAGGGTCACATTTATATTGATGCCCTCGCTTATGAGTTGCCGCACCGCCGGCATGCCCTCAGGGGTTCCAGGGACCTTTATCATCAGGTTGGGACGGTCTATGGCTTTGAACAGTCGCCTGGCTTCCCGGATCGTGTTCTCTGTATCGTAAGCAAGCGTGGGGTCCACTTCAAGACTGACGAATCCGTCTGCACCACTGGTACGGTCATAAACGGGGCGGAGAATGTCCGTTGCGGAGCGGATATCATCAATGGCGAGCGATTCGAAGATTTCTATGGGTTTCTTTTGCGATCCGACGAACGGCTTCAGTGCTTCATCATAATCGGTGCTGCCTGTTATAGCCTTCTGGAAAATGGTCGGATTGGAGGTTACTCCGCTGATGCCCTGTTCCACCATCTTTTGAAACTCGCCGGAGACCAGCATCCCCCTCCTGATGTAGTCCATCCAAATAGATTGGCCGAGTTCCTGTACCGCCTGGATTGAATTCATACGCTGCTCCTTCCATTTTTACGTTGCAGCGCCTGACTCTCAATCGCCAGCAACTTGTCCAGTCGCCGTCTATGCCTTTCCTGGCCGCTGTATGATGCGCTTAGGAATGCAGCAACCAGCTCCCTGGCAAGCTCAAGCCCGATAACCCGCGCTCCAAGGCACAAGATGTTCATATCATCGTGTTCCACGCCCTGATGAGCCGAGTAGGTATCGTGGCAGAGGCATGCACGAACTCCTGGTACTTTGTTGGCGGCAATGCAAGCGCCGACGCCGCTACCACATATGATAACACCTCGTTCCGCATGACCGGAAGCCACCGCCCGGGCAACGGCTTCTGCTAAATCGGGATAGTCATCGTTTGGGTCATAACGGTGAGCACCAAGATCCAGAGGGTCGTACTTGTCGCTTAGCCAGTCAGCCAGAGCGTTTTTCATATAGAATCCGCCGTGGTCTGCGGCCACTGCAACAGGGTTCTTTCGCATCTTGAAGTTCTCCATACCTGGCACCCGATTTACATTGGCCAATAGTGGCATATTGCTTTTTCACAATAGATATTAGGATACTCACTATCAAGAAGTTGTAACAGCCTTTGATTAAATATTACAACTTCATAACATCTGGATGTGAATAAACAGCTCAGATTTTTGGAGGTTAAAAAGGTGCCCTGGCAGTTAGCGTTTATCAACCGAAGGTGTTTGAAGCTAAATGTATCAGGTTGCGCTCTCCTAAAGCGTCTGGTTGGCCAGCTCCAGGTGATAGCACGTGTAACGGTGTAAGTTCCGAACCTGGCGCTCGGTAAGGACATCGCATGCCCAGTCCCAGTGGAATGAAATCCAGTCCCCCATCTCATATTGCGTTACGAAACCTTTTCCGTCGATCTGGCGCAAAACCGATTTCCTTTCCTCGTTTCCGAGTTTCAGCTTACCTGCTTCCATCTCGAGGGGTTGATAAGACACAATGAAGTTGGCTCCGTTGATTTCGCTGATCCGGCCCCACCCGATACGGCAGTTCTCCATGGTATCCAGGTTGTGAGTAAGAGTGCCCGCACGGCTGTGGACGTCGAATACATGGAAGCTGTGGTGAGGACGTGCACCCATCGGTGGCTTGCTCAGCAGGTATCCGAGCGCTTTCGAGTTTATTTGCGCGGAAAAGCGTTCAGTTAATGAGTCATAGAACCGTGACATATTCACCCTGTCAAGGAGTTCATTCCCGAGCCAATAGGCCTCAACAACGCGCCAGTCGAACGGGTCGCATATTCCGTTGCTTCGGGCGATAAGCTTCAGATAGGGCAGCGCGGCCTGAAACTTCTCCAGGAGCATTACCAGTCCGGGATCCGTATGATTTTCCTTGCAGTAATCGAAGAGGGCATGATTATCATCGCCCCCGCAGTAGGCCAGCCTGTTCGGCATGAAGGCGTATCTGGCAAAAAGCAATGTACCATCGAGAGGCATATCAGATCTCCGCGGAGGCTGGTCGAGCTTGTTCTCTGGTTGTCGGCCGGGGGGCAAGGTACAACAGGCCCATCCCGGCAACCGCTATCAGTACCAGTCCCACCAGTTGATCCGCAGTATATGTTCTGGCATCGAATACTGCGTATAACATGCTGGTTATAAGGGAACCCAGCACCAGAATTCCCGTTACAACAGAAACGGGCGCGTGTTTCAGTCCCGCGTAATAACAGGTAACGTACCCGAAGAGGAAAAGTCCGGTCAGGCCGGTCCAGGCCACCTGTTCCGGGCCCAGGCTCATCACCGTTCCCATTTTGCCGGCGAACGCCAGGTACAGGAGGAGGACGAGGGCTCCGAACGACATTCGTCCGAACGCGGCGACATTGGCACCCATCCCGGCCATTGCCTTCCTGGCGAGTACGGTTTCAACCGCCCACAAAATGGTAGCGAGGAATATGAGCAATTCCCCCTCCCCCACCAGCCACTTCCCCGGCCAGCCAAGCAACAGGATATTGCCCCCAAACAAAACGCCGATGGCGGCTATCTGCGGTTTGCCAACCTTTTCACGGAGAAAGGCGACCCCCAGTATGGCCGCCCAGATGAACATCGTCTTGTGTATGAAAGCGGCGCTTGCCGCGTTGCCGATGCTCAGTCCGTAGAAGAAAAGCAGGAAAGGTACGCTGCCGCCGACGCAGCCTATTGCGCCGAGCATCAGCCACTGACGGCGGTTGAGAGCTTTCAGCTCCGGAAGGGCTCTCGGCAATATCAGCAGCGAGAACAGCAGCAACGCGACTGCCACATTTTTTACAGCCACGAACACAAAGGGGTCATCCATCCCGGATACCGCGAATTTGTTTATGTATACGGAAAAACCGCTGATCACGGCGGTGGCCAGCGCGAAGTAAGCGCCCTTTCGGAGTGTGCTCAAATCTCTCAGTGGTTTCATCGAAGGTCCTCCTTCTACCGTACGGACAGTATCATTCTACTTCAAGCGCGCTTGCCGCCGCCATTTCTTCTAGGAGGGAGATTATCTCGGCCGCTTCTGATTCGCTCAGTTTTGTTTTGGCGGACCCAAGGTATACGAGTACGTAGTCACCGACTTTAACATCCGGTAGCAGCTCTACGCTTATTTCCCGCCTCACCCCGTCCACCTCGATCTCGGCGCGTTGTTGGCGATTAATGCTGACTATCCTGTAAGGCAGTGCCATGCACATATGTTTACCTCACTTCAGGCCTGGTTCTGTACCTGTTGACCATCTATCGAGCCCAGCTCCCCACCGATCTCCGCCAGAACCGCTTCTACATATTCGCCGATTCTATTTTCAAGGGGGGAGGAGATATGTTCCCCAAAACTAATGCCGCCCGGCTCGATACCCAGGATAACAACATCCTCCGGGCATTCGCCAAGCATGCGGGAAATCTCCAGCGATCTGAGAAGGTCGCCTTCGTGCAGAGAGATTCCGGGTAGTGATTTCAGGGAGAAGACCTCTTCGGGAGAGAACCGGCACATATCCGCGGGATTGCGCCCCATACGCGCCGAGTCGATAATTATCACCCTCTCATAGTTGGCAATGATGTGAACCACGCTCATAGGTGATGTTACGGCTTCAAACACGTCGATGTCAGGCATAGCTCCGGTACGCCGATTCAGCTCCCGGGCGACGTGAGAACCTATGCCGTCATCCCCCATAAGGGGATTGCCCACTCCCAGCACTACCGTTTTTTTACGTCCCGTATGGCGCATCTTCTTAAATTCGATCTTTACACGAAGTGTACATCAAGAAAGTGAGTCGAGCAGGATATGCACGGATCGTATGCCCTGACCAGCATCTCCAGCGTCTGCCGAACCTCTTCCCGGTCGCGGTCGATTATCCGCGGAACCAGAGCCTCGAAGTCCTTCTGAATATTGGCGTGGTTCTGGTTGGTCGGGATCGTCATATTCGCTGAGACACAGACGCCGTCTTCGTTGAATCCATATCGGTGGAACAGTGAGCCTCGTGGAGCTTCAACCGCCCCCACCCCCATCCCCGCTCTCACTTCAACCACCGGAATCTCAGGCTCGATCCCTTCAGCCAGCACCTCGTCGATCAACTCTATCCCCTGCTCAGCAACCTGAAAGCACTCGACCAGTTGTGCGATATTGTTCATAAAGGGATTGTGACACCCCTGCTTTAAGCCGAACTCTTCGGCGACCTTCGCGGCCCTGTGGGTAAGAAGGTGTCCGCTTAAGTTGAATCGGGAGAGCGCCCCGACGGAGTATGAACCCCTGTGCCATCTGGCCCACTTGGCGGTTGACTGAGAGCTGACGTATTCGTTGGCGACATCCTCAAAGTCGTGGATATCAACAGTCCCTTCACTGTCAGTGCTGCCGATTTCCCCGTGATAGAAGGTATATGTACCCGGCTCCACGAGCGCGATATATTCGGTCTCCCTCTCGAACGCGGGAAATCTATCGGCAACGCCAAGCACCAGTTCCGCCAGCGACTCTAGCTCTACGAACGCTTCTTCAATGGAATTTCTCAATTCCCTCAGATCGTCTTCGGAGGGGAGGCTGGCTAATCCGCCCACCACCAGACTCACCGGATGAGTCATACGCCCGGCTATCAGCTCCATCCAGGAATTTGCTGTGCGATGGATCTTTACGATGGTTCGCACGGCATCCGGGTGTGACGAAACGAGCGGTAATACGGACTTCACCCCGAGCAGGTCGGGGGCGACCAGATAGCCCAGGTGCAGGCTGTGGCTTTCCAGTTGTTCGGCGTAGTGGGCCAGCAGCCGGAGTCTGTCAGTCTGCCTGGAAACCGCTATTCCCATCGCGTCTTCAATGGCCTTGATGGAAGCCAGAGAATGGGCCACCGAACAGATCCCGCAAATTCGGCTTACCACGGGTTGAATTTCATCCCAAATGCGGCCACGTACCATCGCCTCGAAGAAGCGGGGCGCCTCCGGTACCTGCCACTCGATTTTCTGGATGGTCCCATCACTCGCCTTGATGACGATGTTCCCGTGCCCCTCTACGCGGGTGATGTGATGAACCTTGATCTCCTTCCCTTCGCTCATGGTGCTCACTCCCGCTCCATTCCAAAAAGAAGCATGCGGCTCCTCAGGTCGGCAACCGTTTTGCCGTATTGTTTCATGATCTCCCTGGCGGCATAAATGTTGGGCTCATCCACATAGCCGCGGCATCCATAACACCAGAAGCCTCCGGAGGGACACTTTGCCTCGCATCCCGCCCGGGTGATGGGACCGAGGCAGACCTCGCCGTAATCATACCTGCAGGGGTTGCCCTTCATCTTGCACTCCACACATACGGGGTAGCCAGGTATGAAGGGCCTCTTGCCAACCAGCAGCGAGCGCAGGATGTATGTGAACTCTCTGTTATTTATCGGGCACCCGTGAACTTTCCAGTCAACCTTGATGACCTCATCTAAAGCCCTGGCCGGCGCCGTCTCCAGATGGGGCATTTCAGCGTCTTCCCCGTAGACACATCGCTTGACCTCGTCCAGGCCGAACCTGTTTTTCAGCTTATTTATACCTCCGATAGTAGCGCAGGCACCGAGGGCGACCAGTGTTTCCGCCCTGGCCCGGATTTCCTTGAGCCTTTCTTCGTCATCTCTGCGGGTGACTGAACCCTCGACGATGGCAATATCATATTCATCGCTGTGATCGGTCATGGCTTCCCGCCACTCCACCGGATCGATAACAGAGGTCATATTGATCAGATCCTCCTCCAGATTCAATATCTGAAGTTGGCACCCTTCGCAGCAGGCTAAATCAAAGATGGCGACTCGAGGCTTTTTCACTGGAGCGCCTCCGGTATCTCCTCTATATCGGAAAATCGAAAGACCGGACCGTCACGGCAGGTGTAGAGTCCGTTTATCTGGCAGCGGCCGCACCTGCCGACACCGCACTTCATATGACGTTCCAGAGAGACCCAGATGTTGCTATCCTTCATTCCCGCCTTGCGCAGCGAGCCCACCACAAATTTGAACATCACCGGCGGGCCGCAAAGCAGGGCCACGGTTTTGTCAGGAGCCAACTGCAGGCCTGTCATGAGTGTCGTTATTACTCCCACATTGCCTTTCCAGTTCTCATCACCGCGATCGACAGTATCCAGGCATTGAACGTCTTCCCGGCACTGCCACTGGTCCAACTCATCGACGCACAGCCGCTCCGCGGGGCACCTGGTCCCGTAGTATATGCTCAACTTGCCATAATCGTCGCGATTATCGAGCGCATAGTTTATGACGGACCGCAGTGGAGCCAGGCCGAGTCCTCCACAGGCGAATATAATATCCTTGCCCTTCATCCCGGTATCGACCGGGAAGTGTTTGCCGAAAGGTCCACGGATGCCTACGCTCGCGCCCTGTTCGAGCCGGTGCATGGCGCTGGTTACATTACCGACATTCCTCACTATCATCTCGAAGGACCCCTTTTTTGTTGGAGACGAGGAGATGGATATGGGCGCTTCGCCGACGCCGGCGATGGAGACGAGAACAAACTGTCCCGGCATATGCCCCAGTTCTTCTCCCGAATCAAGCCGAAATTCGAAGAAGCGGTCGTGGGCTGTCATCGCTTCCGACTGGAGAATTCTGGCTGTTATCGGAAGGTATTGATCCCGTCGCTGACCCGCGGCGGATTCCAGTATCATCGTTTACCCTCCGCCAGGCGATTGAACACCTCTACCGGATTTGCGATATTTGCCACGCATGCCTGGATACACCGGCCGCATCCCACGCAGGCGATCTGGCCGCCGATTCGGGAGGGAACATATTTGCCTTTACGATAGTAGCGATGCCTGTATCTGGCCGCGACATCCTTGCGGAAATTGATATCGCCCGCTACCCTGGCGAAATCTCGCAGGACACAGCCATCCCAGACCCGCGTGCGACGTCCGCTATTTAGATTCCAGCCGACATCCTCCCGGATATCGAAGCAGTAACAGGTCGGGCAGACCAGGGTGCATGAACCGCATGAGAAGCACAGCTTTGCCTTCTCCGCCCATACAGGATGCTCATATGATTTCTCCAGCAGTTCCGGCCACGTGGATGGCCCCGCTTTTAATTCGTGCTGGCGCAAAGCCTCTCTATTGTGCTCCCAGATCAGCTTGCGCTGCTCCAGCCAGCTCTCGTCCGCGTCGCTGGCTCTGGCCAGCGTACCGATCACGGATTCGCCCTTTTCCGTAGCGATATCGACCAGATATTCATCTCCGATCCTGGTAAGAAGAATATCGTATCCCGAATCGATGCTGGAAGTGCCCATATACCCGGCGAATGTATTGGGGGATGCTCTCTGCACGTCTGCCACCACGATTGTGGCATTCTCTCGCCTGGAGAGGTAGCGGATGTCAGGTGGTGATTGCGAAAAGACTTCGTCCATCTGGTGAATGGCGGCCATATCATAGGGATGCACTCCCAGGATTACCAATGGCTCAGCTTCGATCACGCTCTGATAACCCTCATCCTCCCGGTATGTGAGCAGGGTCTCCCATTGAGGCTGGAAATAGATCTTTGGAGGCAGTATGGTCACATCGTAGTCAAGGCGTAAATCAGAGGCTCTTTTCAGCGGGGCAAACACGAACTGATCGTTTTTTGCCTGTACACCGACGGTTTTCTGTTCGCGAATGAGGTCGTCAACCCAGTCATGAAGCGCTCCAGTATCAACTTTTTTGAGCGTCATGCCTCATTCTCCGTATCAGCCTTGCCCACTACCCGGTTGTAAGTTCGTTCCATTTCCCTGATGATATCACGGCGGCTCAGGATTCCAACGACCTTTCCCGATTCGACTATGGGAACTCTGCGAATGCGATTTGCCACGAAATCGTTGACAATATCTATGAAGAGCGTATCAGGGGTGTAGGTATTCACTTCCGCAGTCATCACCTCGGAGACTCTGGTGCGGGGTGCGTTGCCGCTCACGATGAAATTAACGAGGTCATGTTCGGTGATAATGCCTAAAAGATCACCGTCCGCATTAACCACGGGAAGACCGCTGATCCTCCAGCGAAGCAGAAGCCTCATTACATCGGTCAGGACCATATCCTCCGAGGCCGTGACCACTTTTTTCGTCATGATGTCTCGCGCCGTTCTTTTCAATTACTATGCCCTCTAAAAATTCAATTTGGAAAGCCCTGATCGATCCCCGTTATCCCCCACCCCCGGGGAATTCTAAAGCCGGGGGATACCCAAAAAGCGCCAGGGTCAGCACTTTTTAAGAGGTTACTTTGATCGATATACGCATATAGCTGGAGCACTGCCTGTTTAATTTACCATGATAACAAAGCAGGGCGCAGTCGCCAACCCCCGCGCAACATAAAAAGGCGACTGGAAGGAATCAGTGGTGGTATTAGCTTCCATCGATGTTGCCCTTCCTCCGGTAAGAGGTCGCTAACTGAGAGGGTGTGATGACAATATTCTCGAGGGATGTAGCATTTGTATTTAAGCGCAGTTATCGGGTGTTATCCGGCAACTGACAGCTTAATAGTGCTCTGGATTAATGACCCCCCGACCGGGAGTTCATTTGCTGACTTCTCAACAGCCGGGTTCGCCATGGTGCCCGCAGCAGTTCCTTCTATTCCTGATTTTAGTAAAATTATTTAGGAATACAAGATATATCTTACGGTACCAGGGCATCGGCGCGGACATGTTGGTGAAACTGGCTTTTAAACTCGGCACGGGTTATATCCTTTCTCGGATGGAAGTGGTCATTAGTTTAGGGGAACTTTTAGTGCTTGTCAAGGCCGACTGGGCGACTGAAAACAGCCATTGAAACAGGGGCGTTTTCGGGTTCAGATATCCCGGACGACTCCGTTCCAGGTGAAAATCAGTTGACATGAGATATAAAGTGGGTCGAGATTCAAAATATGTGAAAGGGCTTGCGCGTATAGCGTCATCTGCGGGCGATAATCTCTCAGAGCTTGCTCAAGCTGGGAGGCGCTGTCGACAGGTCTGCTTTTGTAGTCGATTATAACGGCACGAAGGGGTTCACCCACGTCATTACGAAAGATGACGGCTCTGTCGAAATCGCCTGTTACCCATTTATCCTCGATAATCACCTCAAAATGCCTCTCGAACCACAGGTCGGGATCGCCTTCCGGGCGGGAAAGCGCCTGCAGGACTTCCTCTGAGGAGAGGGTTTGACGCAGGTGTTCTATCACACGCTGTTTGAACTCCTCCTCCGCGGGAGATTTAAGTTGCCATTCCCGGTAAACCGATTCCATATCGGTTTCATCGACCCAGCGAACCATTCGGAGCAACTCATGAATGGCCTTACCAGTTTCGGAACTCAGGTAAGAGCTCTCTGAGAAGAGTTCTCCGGCATTCTGTATTCGTTCGACCTGCTCCGAAGGTGATACTCTTCTCAGCAGGGCCCGGCGTGATGGCCGGGTCAAATGATCGATGAGCATAGTCGGCGATTCGGCAGGCGGGCAGGGCTCTGAAAAGGGTGTGATACTGGCGTACCAGTCTCTTGTACCGGTCTCGTAAAGGCCGGTGAATTCTTCGCCTCCAATTGGTATAACATGACCTTCGGTTGGCCCGGGGTCATGGCACAACTGCGTTTTTACCAGAGTAGCCTGAGTCGTGCTGGTGGAGCTCTTACCTGGATATGAGGTTATCATGTACAGTCCCTGCCGGGAACGGGTGAGAGCTACGTATAAAACGGAAAGCTCGTCAAAGCAGTATTGCTCGTCAATACGAGCTAATTGAGAGGAAAGCACCGGATCGCCGAGGCAGACAAGCCTGCGGGGCATATTCAATGCCCATAACGGCTGATCGGTTCGCGAGTCGCGCGCGATGACCATTCCAGGCTCGCTTGACCGGGTTATACCGTTATTCTGCAGATCAGGCAGTATGACAATATCAAATCCAAGCCCTTTAGACTGGTGGACGGTCATGACTCTGACAGTGTTTTCGGTGGCTGGTTCATTGATTGTATAGTTATCGATAAAATGCATAAATTCATTACAGTCCGGTTCGCTGCCTCCGTCGAATATGGATGCTGCTTCGACCAGGTTTCTCAACCTCTGGTATCCGAAATCATCCAGTTTTGTTGATTCGTCCAGACGGCATCCCCAACGGCGGAAGAAGGCCTCGAATCCGTCGGACTGAATCTCCCTCAGCAATCTAAGGGGCAGATTTTGCTGGTTCATGCCCTCTTCCTCCAAAATTCGGTAGAGTGGACTCATCTCAAGATGACGCCATGCCATAGTGTCTCCCGGGTGAGCCGCGAACTGGATCAGGGAGAGCAGGAGCGATACGACCGGATTATCTTTGATCGCGGCTCTTCCTTCGTGAACAACGGGCATGTCCGGACACTCTTGCCTGAGGAAGTTGGTGATTCTTCTCCCCCTCTCGTTGCTTCGGACGAGTATGGCGGTTGACAGGCCGCGTTTAACCGGATTGAGCTCCTTCAGCAATTGAGACGCGACGTGATAGCGGTCCTCTTCAGCGGGTTTAGTACTGCCTCCATTGCAGGGAGGCTCTATGAGCGCGACGTAGCCAGATTCAGGTACAAAGCCCTCCTGGGACTGGTGCTCCTGCCAGATTCTCTCCCATTCCGATATCGTTCCCTTTGGCAGGATATCAGGCAGGCTGGAGAATATCCGGTTAACCGCTTCGACAACCGGCCCGGATGAACGGAAAGAAGTGCTGAGTGGCTTCCGCTGGATAACGTCGCCGTAGTGGTCAAGCACCTTGCCGAACAGCCGGGCGTTTCCTCCCCGCCAGCCGTATATTGCCTGTTTAACGTCCCCCACATAGAAGAAACTGCGCTCGCCGGACTGATCCTGTAGAATCTCGTCGACCAGATTTCGGAGAACCTCCCATTGCAGGTCGCTGGTATCCTGGAACTCATCCAGCAGCCAGTGATCGAGCTTGCAGTCGAGACGATAATCAATGTACAAACGGCATTCCTCCGATGGAACCCGGCTGAGGAGCATTCCGCCGCTGTGAATGTTGGAAGAGGTGAGAAGATACTGGACATCGTCGAATGTCAATTTGCCCAGTCTCCTCATATCCGAGTAGAACTGCTCGTACTGGTCGAGGACGCGGTAGATTCCCCTCGTTCTTTCCAGGGATGAGACCAGTTGTGTTTTCATTATGTGGGTGAGGATTTCCAGGCAGAGACGGCTCTCCTCAGCAGAGAGATGGCATTTGGCTCTCTCGATTTTAATGGAAGCATTGCCCTGTCTCAGTCCTTCAAGCTCATCGAGCATTTTCTCAGTGAGGTATTCGATATCACGCGTCCACGGGGAGTTAAACCCGAAGCCGACCACCGATTCGAGGAACGTATTCCATCGGCGCCTCACCTTTTCAGGAATTTCATCGAGTTTGAGCAGGGCCTCCAGCTCTTTTGCGACGGATTTCACGTCATCCGTGCTTCTCAGCCATGGCGTACCCCCGGGCCAGATTCGATCGGGGTTGCCCCAGCAGTCGCCGTCTGGCAGGATGCGGTATTTGCTCCTGTATTCACCGATGAATTTATCCAGGTTTCTTACCAGCCCTTTCTCCTCCTGGCCGTAGGTCGCCTGTTTGAACGCCTCCAGGAATTCGCTCTGGGCGGAGCGGTCGACCAGGCGGCTGTTAAAGATCCTGCCAAGTACTTCCTGCCGGGCTGTTATCGCCTGGGCCCCTTCGTTCTCCATCACCTGGAAAACCGAGGAAACCCCCAGTTCCATCGGGAAGGACTGGATAACACCGACGGTGAAGCTGTCGATAGTGGAGATGTGGAGGCGGTGAATGCTTTCCAGTACTTCCCGCAATAACTGAAGGAAATCATCTTGACATAATGACAAGCCGATCCTCTCCGATGTTTCCCGGGCCACGGCTTCTGAACCGGCGGCCAGTCGGAGGTATTTGATTATGGAATCGAAAATCTCCCCAGCGGCCTTGCGTGAAAAGGTGAGCGCTATGATACGCTCCGGCTTGATTCCGCCGGCAAGCAGCTTGATGTAACGATGGGCAAGCTGGAAGGTTTTCCCGGATCCGGCGGAGGCGGAAATCGCTTGATGGCTGATCATGTTCTCCATATTACTGAAGGGATGAACCCCTGATCATTTATTTTGCTCCATAAACTCGATAAACGAGTCCTGATCTATACATTCGGCCGGTTCGCCATGGAAAAGATGGCCGAATTCATCATTGGCGATTCTTGAGGCTGGCGGCCAGAATATCCTGTTGCGGACGCACTCTACAATCCCTTCGGCGCAGGATTTGGCCGATTGGAACAGGTCGTCCGAGAACCCGTCCCATATGCTGATCCCGGTATCGGTGGTTGCCCTGGGAATATGAAAATAGCCGAGCTGAATGCTATCGGGTGCCTGCATTATGTGCGGGAGGAGGATGAGATACAGCGGTAATTGCAGGTCGATCCATCTCCTTTCTTTTCCGTTAACGGAGATACGTGCGAAATCAGGGGTATCCGCTGAATCGGGAGCGAGATGCAGCTTTTCAGGGGCATTCACTGTCTCGGAAGTCTTATAATCCAATATCCTTATCCGTCCGGTACTCTCGTGCCGGTCAATGCGGTCGATCCTGCCGGTCACCGCGGTTCCGTTCAATCGCGCCGTAATACGCTTCTCAAATCCGATGACGCGCCATCCCTCCTGAGCCATCCGGGCGTGAACATGAGCAACCGCGGCGAGTCTTTGTGTGGCTGAGTGAAGCTGTACCTCCACCTGGAGCGGGGGCGATTTCCCGAAACGGGCATGGATCAGGTTCTCAGCCTCGGACCGGAGGAATCGGGCCAATTCGGTCTCGTTTTCGCAATCTCGCACCCGGTCGTTTTGTGCCATTCTATGCAGGGTTTCATGGATAAGGGCCCCGAAATCGGCGGGATCGAGCTCCCCTTTCCGGTCGTCCAGTCTCTCCATACCGAGTACGTGTTTCAGGTAGAAGCGGAAGGGGCATGCCAGGTAATCCCTGAATGATGTTACATGAAGTTTTTCAGGGCCTTCCTGCCGGTGGGTGGTATCCGGGGGAGGGGTGGGGTTAAGCTTGAAAGTGATCGTGGCGGGATGGTTGTCGCGACTCTCCGCCGGTTCTTTGAAGAGGTGCCCGGCACGCTCGGGCAATTCCTCGTCAGAGCATCGAAGCAGGAGTCGGGAAGGTTTGAGCGGGTCACCGGTGGCGCCTGTTTTACCGGAGATGAAGCAGGCGCGCCCCTCTCCACGTCGCGATTCGATCATTTGACGCATCATAAACGCGTCGGTGGCCAGGCGGACCTCGTCGTGCCTGAGGCCGAGTTGTTTCTTCAGCGAGTCGGGTAGAAAGATGTCGCTCTGGCGGCTTTTGGGTATTGTACCCTCATTCATTCCGGTGACTACCAGGAAGGGGGCGTCGTTCCATGGCAGCTCGAGCCAGTCCTCGAGGTCTACACCGGCACTCTGCCGTTCAGGGTAATAACGCTCTCCTTTCAGTCTGTACAGCAACAGGCCGGGCGCGTGCCTGTTTTCGATTCCGGTAAAGTTGAGCGAACAACGCCTCAGTTCCTCAAGCGCGGTATTGAGGGATTCCGCCACCATGGTAAATTCATGATCTTCCCGGCTGCCGGGGTTCAGTGTTCGGCCCTGGTAAACGCTCCGCAGGAATGATCTGAGAGCGCTGTCGAGTTCGCCTTTCAGGAAGCCTTCTATATGCCGCCTGATAAAGGAGAACGCTTCGGCAAGTGCCGGGAATGACTCTTTTTGATCAGGCTGACTGAGCTGGAGGGTGATATCGTGGAAGTCCATGGGAAGATGCTGATTCTGGAAAAGGTCCAGCTCGGTTAAGATTCGGATCGTTGGCAGCGAATATTGCTGATCAAGGAATGCGAGGATATCAGAATGGCGAATCAGTCTGCTGAAAGCATGGTAAGTTCCCTCATTGATCAGCGCGTTAAAGGCCTCCAGGAGCCTGTACAGCGGGTGTTCTCGCTGTGTTTTTCCGGCCGGATTGAAAGAGGGCAGGCCGCTATCCTCCAGGTCGGCTTGGAGATATGAGCCCGCCGTACTGTCGGGAATTCCGATGGCTATATCTCCCGGACCGAAGCGCTCCCTTTCGAGGTAGATCTGTTCCAGGGCTTTCTGACTCTGTGAGGCCGGAGACCCGGCCAGAATTATATTTGATGCGGGGTCCGGTACCTCAATCGGGGTCCTCCGCCATTTCTCTACCACAGGCCTGCCCCATTCATCGAATTGATCGGCGAGATACTCCGGCGCGTGTATGAGTATTTCGATCGGTATATGGGGCGACAGTATCTCAAGCGCGGTGATCATAAGCTGTGACGGGTCGGATACCGAGGCTGTTATTATTCTCTCAATCGAGCCGCCCAGTCGAGGGTTACGGGATTGCTCGATCTTATGCCTGACCGGGTCCATGCGTCCGTTACGTTCAAGGGATTCCAGGTATGCTGATTCGAGCCTGGCAAGGTCATGCCAGCGTTCCGGTTCCTCCAGCTCACTGCCGGATTTACTGATGATATCCGAGAGGCTGTATCCCCCGTCCGCCAGTTCATCTCTGAGGCTCTCAATAGTACCGGCGAAATGCGTCGCCCATGAGAAGTCCTGGTGGGGTTGATGGGTGGGGAAGAGTCCGGGGTATTGTCTGAGATCGATTTCGAGTAATAAGCCTGCCCATGCAGCGATCACCTCGATCGGGTTGGCGACAGTAATGGCGGGATCGGGCTGGAAGAAATAGGCCGGAGTCACCACGCGAGGCGAAAGCAGAGCTGTCTTACGGGCGGAACATTTTATGGCGAGCGTTTCCCTCAGCCGTCGTCCTGACTGCCTCGTAGGTACAACGATCAGGTATTTATCGAGATCGACCGGGCCGCGTTGTTCAGAGGGTAACAGGAACTCACAGACCTTTTCGGTCAGCGGTGCTTCCCATCCGAGGAAATGGCGTTTAACAGGCATGGTTGGTCTATTTGTTCAAGAGGTTACTGGGGTGATATGGAACCTCCGTGGTGTCTACCCTGATTAAAACTCACGAAATTTGACCTTCCATAACTCCTCCGCCAGGGGTTCGATGTAAAACCTGTTCTCCAGTTTGTACCGCCAGTTGTAAGGAATCGCGTCAAGACCGAGACGAGCTCCGGAGATTGCTCCCGTCATTGCCCCGATTGTATCGGTATCCCCACCAAGTCCTATAGCGTAAAGGACCGCCTCCTCAAATGAATCAGGGAAACACAGAAAGCCGAATATCGATGCGGGGACAGCGGTAAACGCCTCAATCCCGTTGCCAAGCTCGGCTATCACTCTCTTCTTATCCGGCTGGTGAAGCAGTGAAGACATTTTTTTGAGTTTCTCGTGGTAAACTTCCTCACTGACAGAATCTATGAGTTTGGCAAGGAAGTCTTCGCGATCTAAAGCTACCGCCGGCTCTGAAGAAGTGGCCATTGATACCGCGTAAGCCTGGAGTGCAGCTCCCTCTTTGCCGAGTGTGTGCGCGTGTGTGATCTGGCTCGACTGGCAGGCTACATCCTTTAGTTTCTCGGGTTTGTCATGATAGAGCAGGCCGACGGGGGCTACGCGCATCGCTGAACCGTTGCCGTATGAACCGCCCGAATATAGCATCTCAGATGCCCGGTTCCACGCTTCTCCCGACTCAATCAGGGCGAAAACGCGGGGCGGACCGGGTCCGTAGCCACGGAACGGCTCGCGGTTGAAGTTGTAAATGAAGCGTGATGCCATATGCTCTCCATCAAAGCCTTCGCAGGCTATCAGGGACTCGGCCACCCCGATCATCATGTGCGTATCATCAGTGTACCTTAGTACGTTTCGTTTCTCGGCAACCTCCATAACCTGCTCTGTTGTGAAATTACTCATGCCCTCAAAGCCGGCTCCGACACTGTCGCCGGTAGCCGTTCCCGCCATCGAGCCTTTAAATTTGGAAAGGAGGAGCTCTCTATCCATCGGTTGGATTATAACATCAGGTACCGGATGACTGCCAGTTCGGGGGATGAAGAGGAATTACGAAAACCGGTCTAATCGGTATGGCGATCCGGTTAGATCATGTTTATTACCAGGTCGTCAAGTACTCAGCTTCGCTGTAAAGCCCTTTCTATCTCCCCGGTCCATTCGGGTGACTTTCTGGCGAATGCCCGCACAAGTCCAAAGCAACCGGTGAGCATCATGTCGCCATATGGCGCGGCAAAGTATGGATTGAGTTTTGAGTGGTTCATCAATCCTCTCTGTGGTCCGGTGACGGCGATAAACGGGAAGTCATCGCTGCTTTCCATTACCAGACAGCCGTGCCCCTCATCCTCATAGACCTCTTTGCCGGTGAGTTCACCGCTGACCAGCCTCGTGACCATGTTATCTATTCTGTCAATATTGAGCAGCCTGGTATGATGTTCAAAGAGACCGCATATGGAATCTCCCTTGAGGTGAAAAGCGAGTGTGTGAAAGTTGCCAGCGTTCACTATCAACCTGTGGGAATGGCCGGCAACCACGGGATCCTCGAGAGCGCCG
This sequence comes from Dehalococcoidia bacterium, assembly GCA_046484125.1. Lineage (GTDB taxonomy): Bacteria > Chloroflexota > Dehalococcoidia > SZUA-161 > SpSt-899 > JBGLNL01. The sequence continues at coordinate 30,489 of JAWOBX010000135.1, forward strand.
ATGGCGGCAGCTATGGGGGTATCCATTACCAGGAGGGGGATATCCCTTTCGAGGCTCTCGGCCACGGCTTTCATCCGGGTGAGATGGGGCGGGATTTCGCCTTTTAAGTAGGCAAAATCGAAAAGGCTTCTCCGGAGTTTCACCGTTTCCTCGAGGTGCTGGAATCGGAATACTCTGTCGCTCACCCCTGGTGGCGCGGCGCCATGATCGAGCACGGCAATCGTCAGGGCATCGATGCGTGGGTCAACATCGAAAGCACGCAAGGCTTTCTCGAAAGCCTCCATATTGAGGTCTCCTGTTCTGATAGTTTCCAGATCGTTTCCCAGGGGCTTCCGGTCCTCGGTAATTATCTGGACCCCCATTTTCCGGACCTGTTCGGGGTCATCATCAAATGTCGCTGACGCCTCCGGTGTGGCGAAGGCCTGAAATCCGGCCTGTATATGAGCGCGCAGGGCCTTCTTAGAGGGGCCACCTCCCATATTGGTGCCGGTAAAGAAAACAGGCCGTCCGGCCTGAGTCGCTTTTCTGATAGCCACAGCAAGGTTGTAGGTTGGTGACGGCATTATCATCTTGACGCAGTTTTCGATAGTTTGAGACGTATCAAAAAGGAGTATATCCTGCGTCAATCCACCTATGTCTATTGCCAGAATACGCACTTAATGATCTCCATTCAGGTGATCACGTCCATCCCCATGTATTCACGCAATACTTCCGGCACAACGATGCTGCCATCCGCCTGCTGATAGTTTTCCATTACGGCTATGAGTACACGCGGAAGCGCAAGTCCCGAGCCGTTAAGTGTATGCAGGAAACGGGGTTTGGCGGCTGTGTCGGGCCTGTAACGGGCATTAACTCGACGCGCCTGGAAATCCAGGCAGTTGGAACACGAGCTGACCTCAAGCCATTCTTCGCAACCCTGAGCCCAGACCTCGATATCATAGGATTTCGAAGAGGCGAATCCGAGATCGCCTGTGCACAATTGCAACACACGGTATGGCAGTCCCAGCTTTCGAGCTACTGTTTCGGCGTTATCAACCATCTTTTCCAGTTCGTCATTGGATTGTTCCGGTTCACAGAACTTGTAAAGCTCGACTTTATCAAACTGGTGCCCGCGTTTAATACCCCTGACATCTTTCCCGGCTGACATCTTCTCGCGGCGAAAACATGGGGTGTGGGCCACGTGATAGATTGGTACAATTCCCGGCTCCACTATCTCGTCGCGGTACAGATTGGTCAGAGGGACCTCCGCTGTGGGTATGAACCAGAAGTCCTCCTCGGCGTCGTGATAAAGATGCTCGGCGAATTTGGGCAGGTTGCCGGATCCTGTGGCGCATTCCTGCCTGACCATAAAGGGAGGGTAGGTCTCGATATATCCGTGCTCCCTTACGTGAAGATCGAGCATAAAGTCGATCAAGGCCCTCTGCAGGCGCGCTCCGGCTCCTTTGAGGATATAAAACCTGGTGCCAGCGAGTTTGACTCCGCGCTCAAAGTCAATGATTCCCAGCGCCTCCCCCAGTTCCCAGTGGGGCTTTGGATCGAAGCCGAATCGCGGCGACTCCCCCCAGGTCCGCTCCACCACATTGCCGCTTTCATCCTCCCCGAGCGGGACGCTATCCTGAGGTATATTGGGTATACGGAGGAGCTGATCGTTAATCCGCTCGGACAGCTTTGCCGCTTCCCTTTCCAGTTTCCTGATTCTATCTCCCACCTCGCGCATTTCCTCTATCATTCCAGGGGGCTTTTCCTTCATCTTACCGATCTCTTTGCTTGCCCTGTTCCGGTGTTCCCTGAGCGATTCGATCTCCTGGGTGAGTTTGCGGTACGCCATGTCCATCTCCAGTAATTCATCGATGGGTGCCGTATCATGACGTTTGGCCAGGGCTTCCTTGACTATCTCCGGGTTTTGCCTGATAAACTGGATGGCAAGCATAGAGTTACTCCTTGGACCTTAACTGTGGAAAGAGGATTACCTCCCTGATGGATCGCTGGCCTGTCATTATCATCACCAGGCGGTCGATCCCGACGCCGAGCCCTCCGGTTGGGGGCATGCCGTGCTCGAGCGCTGTCAGGAAATCGAGGTCGGTACGTTCCACTTCTTCATCTCCGAACTCGGTACGCGAACGTTCCTGTTCTTCGAATCGTTCTCTCTGGTCCTGAGGATCGTTGAGTTCCGAAAAGGCATTGGCTATCTCAATACCCCCGCAGAAGGCCTCGAAACGCTCCACCAGATGCTCCTGGCCTCCCTTGCGCTTGGCCAGGGGTGAGAGCTCCACAGGGTAGTCTATCAGGAAGGTTGGCTGAATCAGGTGTGGTTCAACCGTTTCTGAAAGCAGGTGATCGATCAGTTTGGCCCGGCTCATCGGTACATCGGGAGCCATTCCTGTTGCCCTCATTCTTGTCTCCAGCGATGCCGCGTCAGGGTATTCCTCGAAGTCGATTCCGCTTCGCTCCTTTATCGCTTCGCGGAGGGTGAGGCGTGGCCATGGTGGTGTGAGGTCGATGGCGGTATCACCAAACGGGACCGTTGTCGTACCAAGAACCTCGAAAGCTACTGTGGATATCATTTGTTCCAGGTTCTCCATGACATCGTTGTAATCCGCGTATGCCTGGTAGCTTTCCAGCGTGGTGAATTCCGGGTTGTGCTTGATGGAGATGCCTTCGTTGCGAAATACCCGCCCGATCTCGAACACCTTCTCGAATCCGCCGATGATGAGTCTCTTGAGGTGGAGCTCGGTTGCGATGCGAAGAAATAGTTCTCTATCCAGTGCGTGGTGACGTGTGGTGAATGGCTTCGCCAGTGCCCCGGCGGCGATGTGCTGGAGGACCGGTGTCTCCACTTCAATGAACCCCTGTGATTCGAGGAAGCGGCGAACGGCCGATATTATTCCGGAGCGTACAAGAAATATGTGACTGACCTCCTCATTCGAGATCAGGTCAAGATAACGCTGCCGGTAGCGTTTCTCAATATCGGTAAGCCCGTGCCATTTCTCGGGCAGCGGCTGCAATGATTTGGAGAGGAACTTGTAATCCGATACCTGCACGGTTATTTCGCCCGTACGTGTCCTGAACAATGTTCCTTCAACGCCTATAAAATCCCCGATATCCAGATTATGAAGGAAATCATATCTTTCATCGCCGAGGGAATCCTTCTTGAAATATACCTGGATTCTGCCGGAACCGTCCCTGATATCCAGGAAGCTGGCCTTACCCATCAGGCGTATTGCCTTGATGCGCCCGGCTACGCGTACTACCGGTGATTCCGAATTGTCGGACTCAGACTTCTCGAAGAGATCAACGGCTTCCCGGGCGGAACAGGTTCGAGCGTATCCTGCGGGGTAAGGATTTATGCCGAGCTCTCTGATCCTTTGCAGTTTTTCCAGGCGGCTGCGGGTTTGCTCCTCTTTTCGCTCAGTCACAACCCCTACTTTTTGGCAACGGACATTATTTTCAGCTTAATGGTTCCTTTGGGCACTTCGATTTGCACCTCATCTCCAACGTGCTTGCCAAGGAGCGCTTTCCCCACCGGAGATTCGTTGGAGATCTTTCCTTCGTCCGGATTACTCTCGGGACTTCCAACAATGGTGTATTTTATTTTCTCACCTGATTCGTTCTGAACAGTAACTTTGTAGCCGAACTTCACATATGTCGCCTTCGCTTTCTCCGTAGGCATGACTTCGGCGTCTTTGAGCATTCGCTCGAGCTCTATTATGCGGCTCTCTACGAACGCCTGCTCATTCTGGGCCTCTTCGTACTCGGCGCTGTCCGCGGTGTCTGCCCGCTCCTTGGCCCTCTGCAGCTTCTCGAGTACCTCCGGCCGCCTTTCGTTGCGAAGCTGTTCCAGTTCGGCCTCAAGCTTCTTGACTCCCTCAGACGTCAGCAGGACTTTGTCTTCAGACATAAAGATTCCCCTTTTATGTGAATTTCAGCAGGATATTGATCGAAGAAAAGAGCTTGGAACAAGTCCGGCATATAAAAAGTAGAGACACAAATACATAAGAAATCTCTGATCAACTCCCCGCTATCCCCCAATCTCGGAGCAAATTTAAAGCCGGGAAAACGCCCCAGACCCCCGAAGTCACCGCTTGTTGAAGAGGTTCCTTAAGAAACCGGGAACTACCCACACTCAGAACAGTAAGTATCCAAGTGAGGTCTATTATACACTGAATCCTCTGTTTTTGTGAAGGTGCCGTTTCCTCTCCCGGTGAAAAGAAAAGTGGTAAACTATTCAGTCTCTCCCCAGTTACGGCCCGACTTGATATCGATCTTGAGAGGGACATCGAGTTTCATTGCGCCGGGCATTATATCATTTATCAGTCCTCTCATCCATTCGAATTCGTCATCAGGTACCTCGAAGAGCAATTCGTCGTGTACCTGCAGAATCATCTTACTCTTACAGCCGGTCTCGTTCATCCTGTTTTGAAGGTTGATCATCGCTATCTTGATAATGTCCGCTGCCGTGCCCTGGATCGGCATATTTATCGCCATGCGCTCGGCTGATTGCCGGACTTGATAATTGGATGAGGTTAAATCGGGGATATAACGCCTTCTTCCCAGCAATGTCTGCACGTAACCTTTCTCCATGGCCTGTTGTTTGGTCTGGTTCAGGTAATCCCTTATTCCGGGATATTTGTTGAAGTAAGATTCTATGAATCGGGCGGCCTCAGATCTGGTGAAACTGGTTGCCTGCTCCAGTCCGTAGTCGCTCATCCCGTAAATAACGCCGAAGTTCACTATCTTGGCGATCCTTCGCATTTCGGAAGAGACCTGTGATCTGGAGGTGTCAAAGACCTGTGCCGCGGTTGAGGTGTGAATATCTTCATCATTGGCAAATGCTTCGAGCAGATTGGGGTCTCTGGAGATATGGGCCATTACCCGTAACTCGATCTGGGAATAGTCGGCTCCCAGCAGTCTGCTTCCGCTACCGGCGATGAATGCCTGTCTTATCCTGCGGCCCGCCTCGGTGCGTATGGGGATATTTTGTAGATTCGGGTCGCTTGAGGAAAGCCGGCCAGTGGCTGTTACCATCTGATTGAAACTGGTATGTATCCTTCCGGTCTCCGGATTGACAAGTGCCGGTAGCGCGTCTACATAAGTCGATTTCAACTTGGAAAGCTGCCGGTAGTCGAGTATGTATCCGATGACAGGGTGTATTCCCCTCAGGCTTTCCAGAACGGAGGCGTCCGTTGAATAACCACTCTTGATTTTGCGCATTGGTGGTAGCTTCAGTTCCTCAAAGAGTACCCTGCCCAGTTGCTGGCTGGAGTTGATATTGAACTCGTGTCCTGTCCAGATATATATCTGAGATTCGATACTTCGCAGTTGGTCGTTTAACTCACGCGATATCTTTGTCAGCAAATCCGTATCAAGCGCCATACCGTTTTCTTCCATCTGGTGCAATACAGGCACCAGCGGCATCTCCACTTCGGCGAACAGGTCTCTGAGTCCCTCCTGGCGCATTTCGTTCTCCAGCACCAGATTCAGTCGCAGGGTCATATCCGCGTCGGCGCAGGCGTACTCAGCCACGCGTCCTATTTCGATCTCGGCCATGGATCTCTGCCTGCTGCCCGTTCCGATCAGGTCTGCAATCGATACCATTTCGACACTGAGTTTGTTGAAGGCCAGTTGTTTGAGTCCCAGCGATTTCTCCCCCAGGAGGTAGGCGGCGATCATGGTATCCGAATGAGGGGGGGTGACCTTTATCCCGTGCCTAGCGAGAACGGTGATATCGTATTTGGCGTTATGGGCTGTGAGCGGAATGCCCGAATCCCCCAGTATCGGTTTCAGTCCGGATGATACAAATGGCAGAGGGAGTTGCTCGCCCGGTACGGTATGACCTACCGGTATGTACCAGGCTTTGCCCTGCCGGGTGGATAGAGAGATCCCGACAAGTCCGGCTTTTCGAGGATTTACGTTTGTGGTCTCGGTGTCGATCGAGAGGATTTCCGCGCCGGATATTCCCGTTATCATGTTCTCGAACTTCTCAGTGGTATCTACAATTGTATAGTCTGTGGTCAACGCCGTATCAACATGTGATATGCCGTTGTTATTTCCCGAACCTTGTGGCAGCCTGTTGAGCAGGCTGGAGAATTCGAGCTTGCGGAAAAGCTGGATCAGTCTGTCCCGATCGTAACTGCCCAGTTCACAATCAGCTAAGTCGAGATTTGCGGGGGCGTCGGTGTTGATTGTCGCCAGTGATTTGCTCTGTCTTGCCGCCTGCTCATTGCTGATAAGTTTTTCCCGCAGTTTTTCCGGTTTGACCTCGGCAATATGAGCGTAAATATCCTCGATACTATTGAAGTCTTTCAGGAGCTTTGAGGCGGTCTTCTTTCCGACCCCGGGAACACCCGGGATATTATCGGAGGGATCGCCGACAAGGCCCTTGAGATCGGCAATCCGCTCCGGATTCAGGTCATATTTCTGTCGGACTGATTCTTCATCGAACAATTGAGTGTCGCTGAACGGTTTCCGGGGCTTGGGGAGGATAACTCGTACACCGGGTGAAACGAGCTGAAGGATATCGGTATCACCGGTGACTATCAATGTCTCAATACCAAGGCTGGCTGCCTGAATGGAGAGTGTGCCAAGTATATCATCCGCTTCATATCCCTCGACCTCGAATGAGGTGATATTCAGCGCCTGGACCAGCTCTCTGACAATGGGGAATTGTGATACCAGCTCATCGGGAGCTTTAGGCCGTTGAGCTTTATATTCCTCAAACTCGACATGCCGAAAAGTAGGGGCGGCGCTATCGAACGTAACTACGCAATGAGTCGGATTATAGTCGTTCAGCACCTTCAGCAGCATGCTTGCGAATCCGTAGACAGCTCCTGTAGGCTGCCCTTCCCTGGTGTTCAGGCTGGGTAGCGCGTGGAATGCCCGGTGGATGAGTGAGTGGCCGTCAAAAAGGATAAGTACAGGTTTTCGCTGCGTCATACGGTGCTCGGTTGACTTTGCTTACTTACGAATATATCATGCTTAACGAGGTGCCGTATACATCAGATTATAGCAGAAAGCCCAGGATTGTAGTGATATGAGCTCCGAAAGCGGTAATGATACAATAACGCTCACTGGTTTCGGGCGAGCGCGTGGTTCTGGAGGTGATGTAATTGAACAGGATTGAAGGGTATGGTTTCGGCTTGGTAAAGATTGATGGGAAGAGGCACTACCTGAGGGATGTAATCGTATATCCTGATGAGACTGTGGGGAGAAGGAAATTCAGTAGATGGGTGGGCAGCCATCATAAACTGGTCATAGAAGATATGGCTGGTGTGGTGGAAGGGGGCGCGAAAACTGTGATATCGGGAACCGGGCGTTTTTCCGGCCTGAAGATATCTGATGACTTGAGGGATCATATCAGAGAGGCTGGCATTGAACTGATAGAACTTCCAACAGGTGAAGCGGTCAAAGAATTCAATGAACTGATTAACCGTGGTAACCAGAATATTGGCGCTTTCTTTCATCTGATGTGCTGACCCTGCACTGAACAGCGAATTATATCGAGAATTGATATCAAACTGTCAATAACCGCCTCAGCATTCCAATCTTTTCACTGAGGGAATGAGTCGAGAGATCACCGGGTCTGACGATCCAATCATATACCGGTAAATTGTTACGACGATCGTTTAGCTATAATGGTAATTCGGAGGGGGCGCGTTCGCGATGCCCGGGAACCAGCCGGGCTGCACAAATTTTATATGGTACAAGTTACTGAAATCCAAGCGCCCGTTCCAATTCTTTGAGGTGGAAGCCGGTCACACCCATCTTCAGGTCGAAGCCCTTCTGGTGCCGGAAGTAATACGGGAGTTCGTGATCGATGTCAACACCAACACCGGCGTGGATACCCTGGGCGCCGAAAGAGATTCTCTGTGTGGCTATATTGGCGAATGCCTTGGCGATGGCCACTTCTCTCTCGGCATTGAGCCCCTCGCTGAGGCGCCATATCGCCTGATAAGTAGTCCACCTGGCGCCGCTGGCGTCGATAAACATATCGGCCATCCGATGCTGAACTGCCTGGAAAGTGCCGATAGCTCGCTCGAACTGCACACGGGTTCGGGCGTATTCGGCGGTCATCTCCATCTCCTGCTGAGCTCCTCCTATCATCTCAGCGCACTGCATGGCCCTGGCCTTGAGCAAGGCAGGCCTGATTACCGAAAGCCCTTCATCCACTGCTCCAATTATATCTCCGGACGAGACGCCCACCCTATCGAACATCATTTCATACTGTTTGTCGCCCGCGATGGTTTTGAGCGGTGTGGAGGATATGCCTGAAGCCTTGCTGTCGACAAGGAAAAAGGTGATGCCATTCTCATCTCCGGGTGAGCCGCTGGTTCTGGCCGCAACCACGATATAATCGGCTACGGCAGCATATGGCACAAATAACTTGGTGCCGGAAATGGAAAAACCGTCGCCGTGGGAATCAGCTCTGGCGGCTACGAATCTGGGATCTGATTCCACATCCGTTTCCCAGAGGGCCATGGTAAGGATAGTATCGCCGGTTGCTACGCCGGGCAGAATGGATTTTTTCTGTTCCTCACTGCCGAATTCAAGTATGGGGATAGTACCCAGAATCATGGAGCTGAACATGGGACCGGTCATCGCGGCTCTCCCGAATTCCTCGAATAGTATGGCCAGGTCCAGAAGGCTGAGTCCCGCTCCGTCGTATTCCTCGGGCAGGGCAATGCCCATCCATCCCAACTCGGCCATTTTTCTCCATAGATCGGGCGAGTGCCCCGTCTCGCTCGCCTCGATTTCCTTTATCACCGATTTCGGGCATTCCGTACTCAGGAAATCGCGTGCCGAGTTTCTAAGTAGCTGCTGTTCCTCGCTGAGTGAAAAATCCATAATTGCCTGCCTTTCTTTGATAGTGTTAGAGAATTCGGATGAGTTTTTACCTTTGTAATTCCATGTTCATATAATGCCTTATGCCTTCTTGAACTTGGGTAGAGTCACGTCTTCGGAAATGTCTTGGAAGATTACTTCAACCGGCATACCGATGAATATTTCTTCTGGTCTGATATCCACTACATTGCTGACAATTTTAATGCCCTCATCCATTTCCACCAGTACAACGGAATACGGTGTCTCGAATGCCGGACTTGGCGACTCACGGTAAGTGACGCAACTGTAAACGGTACCCTTACCACTTGAAGATGCCCACTCTTTTTCCAGCGAACGACAGTTGGGGCACGCAGGGCGGGGCGGGTGTACCCATAAGCCACATTCCACGCATCTTTGAAAGACGAGTTCATGCCTTTTAACCCCTTCCCAGAATCCGGTTGTCTCTAATGTCCTGGGGGGCGCGGGAATTGAGCTGCCTTTGTAGTTATCTGTGCTCATACCGAATCTCCTATGATGAGGCCGCTGGCGGGACCACCGGCGCCAGTGGCAACAAGTGCCAATCGGGCTCCATCGACCTGCGCGGTTGAGATCCCGCGTATTTGACGGACTGCCTCTATAACGTGATTCATACCGTAAAGGTACCCTTCACCAAGGGATCCTCCGCTTGTGTTGAGAGGAAGCTGTCCTCCCAGTCGAATGCGCTTGCCTCCGGCGCAGAAATCGGCGCCTTCGCCAGGATCACAGAAGCCCAGCGCCTCGAGTTGCAGCGGAACAAAAGGTCCATAAGCGTCATCCAGTTGCGCTACGTCGATATCCTGTGGTCTTATCCCAGCCATACTGAAAAGCCGCTTACCGACGTTGCTGACCTCGGGTAGCCCGGTTATCCCCGGGCGATAGAAGCCGTTTTTCTCCTCGGTGCCGGAAACCGAACTCTGTGCGGCTCCTATGATACAGGCCGGCTTCTGGCGCAGATCTCTGGCCTTTTCCGCTGTTGTGACGATGAAAGCGACAGCCGCATCCGCTGGCTCATAACAGTCCATTCTTCGCAGGGGGTCTACTATCATCTCCGATTGCCGGTAATCATCAAAAGAGAGAGGCTTATCGAAGTATCTTCCGTTCGGGTTTTTAGCGCCATGCTCGCGACAGACAACCGGTACCCAGCCGAATGAGTCAGCTTCGATGCCGAATTCATGCATGTATCTCTGGACGGTCATGGCCACCCTTCCCGGCTCACTTGAATGGCCAAACGGAGCGTGGAAAGAATATTGCAGTATATCTCCCGTGGACATCTGATCCATATCTCTTGAACTGGTGCCCTGTCGCAGTCCGGAGGAACCGTTAACCGCTCTATACACTGCCACGTAATTCGCCATTCCGGTTGCCACGCCTATAGCCGCCCGGAGAACCATCCCTCCCGGCGCGCCATCCCATCTGCACTCACCGAAATAGGCCAGATTTTCCATGCCCATCGAGCTGACTACCGCCTGTTCATCCGGCGATTCATCCGTGTGTTTGACGATACCGTCGATGTCGGCCGGTACCAGTCCCGCATCGTCCATGGCCTCCTTTAAACACTCGCAAACCATCCTGAGCTCGGTTCTTCCCGAGTCCCTGGAGAACTCGCTGGTACCTATCCCGACTATTGCTGCTTTCCGGCTGATATTACTCATTGGATTAGACGTGTCATTCTATTGAGTTGTTTTCCGCTGGCGGAACATGGGAAGCGTGAGATCATCCGCGATATCCTCGAAGGTTATCTCCACCGGCATTCCGATATAAACATCTTTCGGCTCGACATCCAGCAGATTGCTCAAGAGGCGAACTCCCTCTTCCATTTGAACCACCACGACGGTATAGGGAACCTTTATGCCCGGATAGGCCACATTCTGATACGCTACGTTTACATAGCTATATATGTGGCCTTTCCCGGTCGAAGCCCTCCAATCCCTGTCCGTGGACAGGCACCGGGGACACATAGGCCGAGGTCGGTGCACTATAAGTCCGCAATACCGGCATTCCTGGAATACAAGACGATGTTCCCGAACTCCTTCCCAGAACCCCCTGTTATCCGGGTCGATATATGGGCGCAGTAGAGGTATTTTCTGGTTATATTCCATCGCTGCGGCTCATCTCCGTAAAAGGATGGCACTGGTTGGGATTCCCAGTCCCCCGGTTACCAGGCAGAGCTGAGCGTCTTTGACCTGTGCGGTTGAAGTCCCGCGAATTTGCCGCACGCCTTCGGCAATCAGGTTCATTCCGTGTACATAAGCCTCGGAAAGATGGCTGCCGGAGGTATTGCAGGGGAGCTCACCCCCCAGCCGTATGCGGTCACCGCCGCGGCAGAAAGCCGCTCCTGTACCTACTTCACAGAAACCGTATTCTTCGAGCTGCATCGGGATCAGCGGAGAGAAGGCGTCATAAAACTGAGCCACGTCGACATCGCGTGGAGTTGCCCCCGTCACCCGCCAGAGTTCCTGGCCCGTGTACCAGGCCTCGGGTAAAAGAGAAATCCTTGGCCTGTAATAACTTGTCATCAATTCGCCGTTATTGGCGGTTCCCTGTGTGGCGCCCAGTATATAGGCCGGTTTCTGTTTTAGCTTCCCTGCTTTTTCCACTGAAGTAACGATTATGGCAACGGCTCCATCGGTATCCACACAACAGTCGTAAAGGTGGAGAGGTTCGACTATCATTCTGGCCTTCAGGCACTCCTCCACTGTTAGTGGCATTCCGTAAAATATCGCGTTTGGATTCATGTTCGCGTGTTCACGGCAGACGCAGGAAACCCAGGCCAGATCCTCGGCAGTGGCGCCAAATTCATGCATATAGCGAGCCGTGAACATGGCGACCCAGGCAGGCGGAGTTGAGTGGCCAAACGGGTGAATCCAGCTGAAATGATCGCGGGGAGCGGTCATGACTGTAGGTCTGCCCGGTACTCTCCCATACCGCCGTCCTGAGGCTTCGTTCATACCGCGGTAGCATACAACGCACTCGGCAACCCCGGCAGCCACAGCGGCGGCGGCATGCACAATCGTAGCACAACTGGCACCCCCGCCCCATCCGCATTCCGCGAAATACTTCAGCTCCGGTATGCCCAGTGAACTGGCGATATGCATCTCGTCGGTGTAATCCATGGCGAAACGGACCATTCCGTCGATTTCCTCCATCCTGAGCCCGGCGTCATCCACGGCTGCCTTGATTGCCTCGCAGACCATCTGAATTTCGCTGCGTCCCGAATCCTTGGAAAACTCCGTGGCACCGATGCCCGCTATGACGGCATTATCCTTTACCAGGTAATCCTCTACGCGAGGCCTGGTGGTTTTCCTGTATCTCCGGGCGAGGTATTGATCAAACATTGGTTATTCGGTACTTGACATTAACCAGGCTCACGCTGTCAGCGAGCCCGCGGGCGTGGCAGTAAGGATGCCTACTCGGTTCGGAATAAAAACAGGTTCTCATCCCGCCTTTTTAAACTTGGGAAGGGTCAGCTTTTCATCGATTTCTTCGAAGGTAACTTCAACCGGCATGCCGATGGAGATATCTTCGGGTTTCACATCCGTCATGTTGCTGACGATTCGCGGTCCCTCCTCCAGTTCAACGAGTACCGCTGCATACGGTGTTTTGAAGGCGGGATGCGGCGCTTCGTTATAGGTTACCCAGCTATAGATAGTTCCCTTACCTCTGGCCGCGACCCATTCTGATTCTGTGGATCGGCATTTGGGACACATGGGCCTTGGCGGATTGAGCCAGCTTCCACAGGATTTGCACTTCTGCAACATCAGTTTGTGTTCCTTCGCTCCGTCCCAGAACGGGGTGCTGCTGCGGTAAAGGACATGCCACTGGGCCGGATGAGGTATTGTCTTTTCCGGATTGTATTCAACCGTCATTCTGTTCCTCCTAATCCTTTCTGAGGATGATGCCGTCCGCCGGTCCGCCGGCCCCGCTGGCTATCAATACCACATCGGCATTATCTATTTGACTGGGGGAAGTTCCCCTTATCTGTCTGACTGCCTCAACTATTCGAGTCGTATCGAGTTTCCCCTGGCCGATCGAGCCGCCATCGGTGTTGAGGGGCAGCTCTCCCCCGACCCGGATACGGTCGCCTCCTTCGCAGAATGCGGCTCCCTCTCCCCTCCCGCAGAAGCCCAGCGCCTCGAGTTGCATGGGCACGTAAGGTACGAATAAATCGTCGAGCATGGCCGCTTTTATATCCTTCGGGGACATACCCGCTACACGGAACAGTTCCTGAGCCATATTCTTCATTTCAGGCAGTTCGGTAAATACCTCCCGGGTATAGCTGGTGTGGAACTGTCCTTCCGGCGCCATGCCAAAGGCCGCTGAGCTTATGATCGCCGGCTTTTGCCGGAGCGCCCTGGCCCTCTCCGGCGTGGTAACGATAATAGCAATGGCACCGTCGACCTTAGGGGCAAAGTCATATTCCCGCATGGGATCGACTACAACTTTTGAGTTCATGTAGTCATCGATGGTGATGGGTTTATCGAAGAAAATCGCGTTCGGGTTTCTGGAAGCATTCTCACTATCTACTATCGGTATCCATCCGAACTGCTCGGGCCTGGCTCCGAATTCGTGCATATAACGCCGGTAGGTCATACCCACAAAACCGGGTTGTCCGATGAGCCCGTACGAGTCGAAGAAATCATGCCGGATGATGTCCAGCGAATCGTCCTGCAATTCCTTGGCCACCCGGTAATCCGAGAGGGATTTCTCCGCTCCCGAGGCACGATGGGCCGGCTGGTAATAGACACAGTAATTGACCGCGCCAGAAGCAACCGCTTGAATCGCGTTCATCATGCCGCTGTTGCCCCAGTGTGATTCGCTGTGATAGGTCAAGTTATCGATTCCCAGCCCTTTCGTGACGTACGAAGGGTCGGGACCGTCATCGACGTTTTTGACCAGGCCGTCAATGTCATATATGTTCAGCCCCGCGTCGTCGGCCGCCAGCTTGATGCACTCGCAGGCCGTATACCACTCAGTTTTGCCGATATTAGTGGAGAAGTCTACCGCACCTATTCCGACTATGGCTGTCTTTTCTTTGATATTCTCAGTGGCCATGTTATCCTCCTAAGCCTCCCTCTTCTTGAACCGGTAAAGGGTCTGTCCGTCGGGGAGTTCCTCGAACATCACTTCCACCGGTAACCCGATCCGGACTTCCTCCGGTTCGATATCGTGGGTATTGGCGGTGATTCTGACGCCTTCGTCCGTTTCCACAAGGACGACCGCGTACGGGAGCTTGAAGGCCGGATAAGCCATCCTGTCCGCGGTGAACATGATGAAAGAATAGATGAATCCTTTCCCGGTTGATTCTTTCCATTCCAGCGTATCCTGTGAGTGGCAGGAAGGGCACATGGGGCGGGGTGGGTGAAAGTACTTATCGCACTTGCTGCAATGCTGAATGACCAGCTTGTGATTTTTAACCGCGTCCCAGTATCCCTGGTTATCGACGTCGATATAGGGACGCATGATCGGGATGCCTTTTACGTACTCGACCATCTCATAACCTCCTCATAAAGTGCCGGCTATATTCCAGGCGTTTCATCAATCTTTCCTCAGGATGATGCCGCTTGAGGGAACACCGGGGCCGCCGGTTACCATCGAAAGCTCAACATCCTTCACCTGGTTGTATGATGTGCCACGAATCTGACGGACTCCCTCGATTACCAGGTTCCAGCCATGCAGGTATGCCTCTGAAAGCAGACCACCTGAGGTATTGCATGGGATCTTTCCATCAACTCGGATATTGTCTCCGCCCTCGATGAATCTGCCCCCCTCACCGCGCTCGCAGAACCCCAGCTCTTCTAACTGTATTATGCCGCCTATGCTATAAGGATCGTAAAGCTGGGCTACGTCGATATCGTCAGGCCCGACTTCAGCGATGCGGTAAAGCTCCTGACCCATGTACCAGGTCTCTACCAGGCCCGAGATAATGGGGCGGTTATAGATTGTTTGTATCTCCTGCTCAACCGGTGAGCTCTGTGCCGCGGATAGGAATACCGCTGGTGGTTGTTTCAGGTCCCTGGCTCGCTCTACTGTGGTGATGATGTAAGCGGCTGCTCCGTCAGTATCCACGCAGCAATCGTGTAGTTTCAGCGGATCCACGATCATCGGCGACTCCATATAGTCTTCCATGGTTATGGGGCGTCCGTAGAATATCGCGTCGGGATTGTTCTGGGCGTATTCCCTCAGGACAATCGGCCACCAGCCCATCTGTTCACGCGTGATACCGAATTCATACATCCATCTCTTCCCCCACACCCCGGCCCACGCCAGAGGAGTGACGAAGCCGAAAGGCCAGTGATAACCATAATGAGGCGTTACCGCCGTCAGCATGTACTCCGCGTATGAATCTCCCCTTCCATATCGTTGCCCGGAGGCTTCGTTCAGGCTTCGGTAACAGCACACGTAATCGGCCTGTCCAGTGGCTACCGCCGCGGCAGCGTGCATTGTAACTCCGCACCCAGCCCCGCCTCCGCCAGTCACCTCACTGCTGAATCTCACGTTCGGTATGCCGAGCGTATTTACCAGCATGGGAAGCGCGAGACGGTCAATGGTGAAGGTCTCGAACCCGTCGATATCCTCCACCTTCAGGCCGGCGTCATCTGCCGCGTTGACTATGGCTTCACAGGCCATATCCAGTTCATCTCGTTGAGAATCCCGTGTATATTTGGTCTGGCCTATGCCCACGATGGCCACTTTGTTCTTGATCAGATTGGCATCTGCCGGCGGCCTGGTGTCCGTCCGGTATTTTCGGGAAACGTATTCCTGTAGCATTTATCCACCTCTTTCACGAATATAGCAAATAGCAATTACCGTATCAGTCAGCCAGGGCCATGGTTACCGTACCCCAGGCGTGCGGGCCGTCCGCGACGGAAAGGGCGTATTCAACATCGATCAGGTTCTGCCCTTCCTCGGCGTATTTTTTCGCGATCTTGCCGGTGTGGGTTATAGTATCACCGGGATATACGGTCATGCCCAGATTTATCACCATCTTCTTCAACTCGCCCTCCGGCCCGCTCCAGTCGGTAAGGTATTTCCCGATGAAGCCTCCGGTGGAAAGAATATTGAGAAAAATATCTTTTGCCCCGGCTTTCTGCGCCACTTCGTGATCGTGATGGACCGGGGTGAAGTCCCGGCTGGCGATCGCCGAGGCGATTATGGTAGTACGAGTGATCTCTCGGTTGAAGGCGGGAAGCTCGTCTCCCTCGTTTATTTCGCTGAATTTGACTGATTTATAGCTCATCTTTTCCCCCTTACTGGCCGGCAGGTTTGAACTTCATCACCGTAAAAGGCTGTTTGCAGACCACTTCTCCGTTCTGGTTGGTGTAGGTGTATTCAGCGGTGATGAAGGCGCCTGTGCCCATTCTCGTGGTTTTCTCATCGGAAACCTTGATCAGTTTGATGGTATAACTGATGCGGTCCCCCAGTTTCATTGGTTTGAAGTATTCATGAGTGGTAGTAGTCGCCACCACGCCGAAGTATCCCGCTTCGTCCATGGCATCACACGCCTTTGCCAGGGGATCGGGTGGCAGCTCTTTCTTCGGCCAGAGCACCGGGATGCAGAAGGCCTGGGCCATCTGTGGTGGAGCGATTATCCCGCCGTACTTCGTGGTTTTGGCGTATTCTTCGTCAGTATAAAGCGGGTTACCATCCTCCATTGCCTCGCACCAGTGCCGGATCATGGCCTTATTCACCTCGTCATTGGCGGGGAACGGGCCGGCTTCCTCGCCGACCATCGACTTCAGTTCATCGATTACGCTCATTTGGTGATTACCTCCAAAATACTGTTGCCAATTCTAAACGTTTTTCCCTGAAATTGTGTATCATGCGCCTGGCTTATCTGCCTCGTGGCAGGAGTAATCCCGCCATGGCGATGATATCCCGCTGGATCTCCACAGCGCCGCCACCGAAGGTGAAGATGATATCGCTTCTAAAAGCCTGTTCAACCCTTCCCTTGAGCGGAGCCCATTTGGAACCCTTCTGGAGCTGTCCGAACTGCCCCAGTATTTGGAGCAGGGAGCCGTTTACACGATTACGCAATTCAGAGCCCCATACTTTGACGGCTGAAGCTTCGGCGAATGGAACCTGTCCGTTTTCCACCATCCAGGCCACGTTGAAATTCAGCATTCTCAGGACTTCGATTTCAATGGTCAGTTCGGCCAGCTTCTGCCTGACCCATGGCTCTTCTATTACCGCTTTGCCGTCAATCTTTGTTTCTCTGGCCCACCGGGTCACGTCTTCGATATTGCGCCTCATTGACCCGGAAGGGCTTATGGCCACCCGTTCGAAATCGAGCTGGGTGGTGATGTACTTCCACCCCATGTTTTCCTCACCGATGCGCCACTCCTCCGGTACACGGACGTTATCCAGGTATGTGGTGTTGAGCCTCTCGCCACCGACGATATAGTTCGGTTCAATGGAGATTCCGGGATGGTTCATGGGTATCATGAATACGGTGAGGCCCTTGTGTTTTTTGGGCGCGTTGGGGTCGGTCCTGGTCGCCAGCCAGAGGTAGTCCGAATAATGTGCGCAACTTGTGAATACTTTCTGACCGTTGATTACGTACTCGTTACCCTCCTTGACGGCGCTGGTCTTGAGCGACGCCAGGTCGCTGCCGGCTTCCGGCTCCGAGTAGCCGATGGCTACCTCCATTTCACCCCGCACGATTGGCGGAAGGAATTTCCTTTTCTGTTCTTCGGAGCCCACGCGCATAATGGCGGGGCCAACGGCGTTGAGGGCCATCTCAGGAAGCGCGATGCCTTCATAAGACATGATTTCGGAAAACAGGTGTTGTTCGATTGCACCGCGGCCCTGGCCTCCGTATTCCTTCGGCCATCCCACGCCCAGCCAGCCGTCGCGGCCCATCTGACGGATGAACTCACTGTGAGCCGGACCCTTATCCATATCCTGGCGTTCCAGGTCGGCCTCCAGCTCGGGGGTCATGTGGTTGTGGACGTATTGAGTGAGGTCGTCAGCGAACTGCTGCTGTTCCGGGGTGAGTGCGAATTCCATTTTGTCCTCCGATCAGTCTGACTGCCAAAGGTTCGGGATTGTCAGCTTAAGCAGGATAAGTTACCATATGTCTTTGTCGATTCATTTACAGTAGCTCAAGCCATTATATGTCTGGTGCAAGGTGGAGTTACACGGATTTACTGGGAAGCGCCGCCTCGAAAGTACCCGTGATCTTGGTGTCACCATTCTGGTCCTGCGCGATTACCTCACAGCCTATGATATTCTGACCGTTTTCCGAGCGTTTATCCTTTACTGTTCCGGTGATGGTTATTGCGTCTCCAGGTCTGGTCATTCCACCAAATCGGACGCTGAATTTCCTCAGATATTTCTTCGGGACAAAAGTGGTAACAGCCTGTCCTACAAATCCCATAATGAGCATACCATGAGCCACCCTTCCGCCCAGACCGGCCATTGTACCCCACTCATCATCCATGTGAAGCGGATTGAAGTCTCCGGAGGCCCCGGCATATCGCCATATTTGATCCTTGGTAACCGCGTCCTTTTCAAGTTTGGGGATGATATCTCCTACATTCACATCTTCGAAATAAAGCTCATGTGCCATGATCCACCGCCTATTTTCGCTCAATCATAGTGGTGCGCGCCGTCAGCACCTTTTCGTCCTTTTGATTCTTGTACACAGTCTCGATAGTGATGATATCCATCGAACTGCCTGACTTGCTCTGTTTTTCCACCACATTGGCGACTGTGGTTTTACCGCTCAGTACATCGCCCGGATAGATCTCCTTGTGGTATTCATATTCCTCTCCACCGTGGACGATCATCATGTAATTGATGTTGAGATCTTTCATGAACTGATCGGTATTGCTTTGCCAGTTTCCCGGTACTGTAATATATGTGGGTGGGGCCGGTATATCATCATACCCCTCACTGAGAGCCACCTGTTTATCCAGATAAACAGGGTTATTATCACCGATGGCCCGGACCAGTTCCCGTATCTTGCAACGTTCTACTTCCCAGGGGGCGACTTCGTACTCTCTGCCAATCTGGCTCTTATCCGCCATATTTCACCACCTTAACTGGAACTATTGAATGGCTGGGAAAATGTGAGTTGTCGAGGTAAACATTTGTCGATAGTGATTATAAGTAGCCTGGTGTAACATGTCAAGTGTAAGTGATAACATGAACCATTGGTGCCATTACATACGGTATACTTAGTCATTTTGTTTCCATTACGTCCTATATGTTATCATTTCGGAACTCTTGACTTTTAGGCTCAAACGGTGTATTTTACCTCCTGACAAGAAGTTCATTTCCCGGTTTAGATGAGTGAACGTAAACACGGCTTACCGGCCGTGTTTTCACATAGGCTCAGTTCTGGTTCGTACCAGTCTCAAGTTATTTTAATTAAGGAGGTTCATTATGGGCGCCTATGAGAAGAAGATGCTTGAAGTTGATCTGACCGATGGCAGCCTCGGAAGTTCTCAATTGGATAAGGACACCTTGCGCCAATACATCGGTGGCAGCGGGCTGGCGGCGAAGCTGTTTTTCGACCGCGTTTCGCCGGAGGTCGATCCTCTTTCTCCCGATAACGTACTGTTTGTTACAACGGGACCTCTCAGCGGAACTACCATCCCCGGTGGGTCTCGATTCTCTGTTTGCGCCAAGTCCCCGCTGACTGATACGTGGGGGGAGAGCTCATGCGGAGGTACATTTGCGGCCTGGCTGAGATCGGCGGGCTGCGATGGTATAGCCATCAAGGGGGCATCGGATAAACCGGTCTACATGGTAATTCAGGATGGCAAGGCTGAACTAAAGGATGCGGCGGATTTATGGGGTAAAGGCAATTACGAGGTCATCGATCTGCTGAAGGAGCGATACGGCGGGGAAAAGAATGCCAGCGTTCTGTCAATCGGGCAGGCGGGCGAAAACCAGGTCCGTTATGCGGCCATTGCCAATGAGAAACGAGACTTCATTGGACGAACCGGTATGGGTGCCGTGATGGGTTCCAAAAAGCTCAAGGCGATTGTGGCCGTTGGAAACGGAAGGGTTGATGCCGCGGTGCCTGATGTATTCGCTGAGAAGCGGAAGCAGTACACCGAGAATGCCAAGGGGCATTTTATCGTGGACATAGTCAGGCAGGGAGGCACTAATGGGGCGCTGGATTTCGGTGCCATGCTCGGTGACCTGCCCGGCAGGAACTGGGCGGCCGGTGATATGAATGCCTTCGTCCCCAAGATCGGTGGTGGCGTTCTGAACAGCGAGGAGTTCCTTACCGGAAGGGATCAATGCCATGGCTGTCTGGTCAGTTGTAAGAGAGTGGTCAAGACGGAACTGGGGCCCTATAAGTTGAAAGCCCCGGCCGGTCCCGAGTACGAGGGAGTTGCCAGCCTCGGATCGCTTCTGATGATCGACGATATGGCAGCCGTTATCAAGATGAACGAGATGTGCAATGACTACGGCATGGATGTTATCTCTTGTGGTGCAACCATCGCCATGGCCATGGATTGCTACGAGAAGGGGATTATTACCTCGGCGGATACTGACGGCGTAGAATTGAAGTGGGGGAATGTGGAGGCGGTTATGAAATTGATCGATAAGATCGCTAACCGGGACGGCTTTGGAAACGTGCTGGCCGATGGAGCAAAACGGGCTGCCGGGAAAATCGGCGGGAATGCCGCCGATTATGCGGTGGTGGTTAAGGGGCTCGAGGTCCCGATGCATGACCCGCGCGCGTTCCACGGACTTGGCCTTTCTTACGCGGTCGGTATTCGCGGTGCCTGCCATACCAATGATCTCACATACAGCGTCGAGCAGGGTATTGTCGCCTGGCCGGACGCGGGACTCCCCGGAGGCTATGAGCAGAAATCCAGCGCGGGTAAAGCGGAAATGGTTCTTGCTTCGCAAAACCTTGGCCAGGTTGTCAATTCAGCGCCCCTTTGCTATCTCCTTATGTCGGTTATCAGCCCTATGGAATTTGTGGAGCTTACCAGTGCCGCCAGCGGTTTTGATTACACGCTGGATGAGTTGCTTGAATGTGGCGAGCGGATCTGGATGCTTAAGCGGGGGCTAAACAATCTTATGGGTATCACGGCGGCTGATGATACGCTGCCATCGCAGGTGCTGACATCTCCTCCGGATGGACCGGCGGTTGGCTCCGTGCCTGACCTTGACTTGATGCTGAAGGAATTCTATTCGCTCAGAGGCCTGGATGATGGCGGGAAACCGGAAAGAGCAAAACTGGAAGCGCTCGGCCTTTTCGATCTGGCGGCCAGGCTCTAGGCTTTACGCCTGTAAAACAGCGTTTAAAATATAGACCATTTACCCGGCAGGGTTACGTTGACAGGCGGGTCGGTTACCATTGGCGAACCGACCCGCCTGTCAAATTTCTGCCCGTGGAGATGGAAAAACATTGACGCGGTTATAGTAATCCATGATTACCCTCGTGCCTCTCAGTTCCGGGAATCTTATGGCCGATAGCACCCCTGTCCGCCAGGGAGGACCGGAGTCACCAAAGACAACAGGGGGGGTTCCTTGAGGCAGTTATCAGGCGTAATAGTCGGTGTTTCAGGGTTGGGCAGTATACCATCAACCATAAAATGACGCTAGAAGAATTGCCTGTTTCAACAACGCCACCGTGATTGCCGGCTTTTTTATAATATAGAGCTTGCCTTTCAATTATTGGTCCCCCTCCGTACCCCAAAGCTATAAAAGTTCCCCCATGATTGGGGAACTTAAGGGGATCGATCAGAGGTTCCTTTGATAATTACCAGCCGCCCCGGCTCCGAATTACGAATTCAAGAACAATAGAAGATAAAATGTACCGGTTATTCAGAGGTAAAAATCGTTCCTTTCGGATTACACCCGAAAACAGCGTTTCAAATACAAAGGAATTCACCCTGCGGGTGTTTTGTGAAATTGGGAACAATCCGGTTTCCCCTTACCGGGGAAAACCCTCCCTTAACGAGGACGGTTCTACAGGCCACTTGATGGCACCCGCCATCAGGTGGCCTGTATTATTAAACCGGGAGGGGAAAACAGCGATGCTGATATGCATCCGAATCAAGCGCTGTTTTAGGGTTACAGTGAGCGGTTGCTTTTTAAGTAATACCTTTCTATCATGTAAGGTACCGCTAATCAATACTGTTCTATAAGTGAGGTTTTGAAATTGCTCACCGAAAGTGAGATGCAAAGGTACCGAAGACAGATTACCTTGCCCGATTGGGGTGAGTCCGGCCAGGAAAGAATTAAACAGGCAAAAGTGGTTGTTGCCGGT
Source organism: Dehalococcoidia bacterium (assembly GCA_046484125.1). Lineage (GTDB taxonomy): Bacteria > Chloroflexota > Dehalococcoidia > SZUA-161 > SpSt-899 > JBGLNL01. The sequence continues at coordinate 52,585 of JAWOBX010000135.1, forward strand.
GCGGGGGGACTGGGGTGCTCTGTTTTGACATATCTGGCGGTTGCCGGTGTCGGGAGAATCAGAATTATAGATGGGGATAAAGTGGAACTTGGCAATCTCAACAGGCAGGTTCTGTACTCTGAGGAGGATATCGGGGGTGCCAAGGTCAACATAGCCGGAGACAGGTTAAAGTGGCTTAACCCCGATGTCGAGATTGAGGCATTAGAAAAGGTGGTAGACGAAGAGAACGTATTCGAGCTTATGGGAGACTGGCCGATTGTCGATGCCATGGATAACCTGGAGGCCAGACTCCTTCTCAATAAAGCCGCACTGCATGCTGGCACTCCCATTTTTCACGGGGCGATACATGGATTTGAAGGGAGGGCCACGACCGTAATTCCCGGTCAGACTCCGTGTCTGGCCTGCCTGTATCAGGGTTCACTGGCAGGAGAGCTGCCGGTGTTGGGTGCCATCCCGGGAATAATCGGCTGCGTTCAGGCGACCGAGGTAATAAAGTACGTATTGAATATAGGGGATTTGCTTCTGGGCAGATTATTCACTTATGATAGCCTTAAACAGAAATCCGGAGAGATCCGCCTGAAGAGAGACCCGGGATGTAAGGAGTGCGGATGGGTGTAACAGTTACACTATCCGATCTTCTAAAGAGTGCTACCGGCCAGCGGGAGCCGATTGATGTTCCCTCTGGCACCCCGGTGGATTGTCTCAGGGAGGTGGTTAACCGGGTTCCGGCTTTGGGCAAGTGGATATATAATGATGAGGATGAACTCAAACCGCATGTATGGCTTGTTGTCAACGACGAGAGAATATATGAGGAAGAATACGATGAACATTTGAAAGCAGGTGACCGGTTACATATAATTATTGCCGTTCTGGGTGGATGATTCACGGGGTTGCTCAAAGGTCGCTTAAATCAGAGAGCGATTTATAAAAGATGGTGTCACTAACCAAATAACAGGAGGCCCGCAAATGAGATGGAATGCCCTTCGCCACGTTTGTTTCATTGCCCTCGCTTTTCTGCTGGCTGTCTCGTTGATCGTGCCCGCGACGTCGGTGGCTCTGGCCGATGGCCTCGCCAGTTCCCCATGGCCGATGTTCCGTCATGACCCGCTTCATACTGGCCAGAGCCCGTTTACGGGCCCGCAGGTTCCAGAGATGGTTTGGCGATACGGTACCGGTGACTGGGTATATTCCTCACCAGCCATCGATACGGATGGAACCGTCTATTTCGGCTCCCACGATAACTATTTCTATGCTGTCAGACACGATGGCTCGCTTAAATGGCGCTTCAAGATGAGCGGGAAGGTCTACTCCTCCCCGGCGATCTCCTCCGATGGAACGGTTTACGTCGGCTGCAATGACCAGTGGCTTTATGCCATAAATTCCGATGGGAGCCTGGACTGGAAGTTTGCCACAGGGGGCCGGATAAGGTCTTGCCCTGTTATCGGACAGAATGGTTATATTTATTTTGGTTCTGCTGACAGCCATTTCTACGCTCTGGATTCGGGAGGGAATCTGAAATGGAGTTATGATGTAGCAGGCAACGTATTCTCATCTCCTGCGATAGCTGAAGATGGCACCATATACGTGGGGTGTGACAGGCAGTATCTCTATGCCTTCTATCCAAATGGATCACTGAAGTGGCGCTATTCCACGCTCCAGGGTATGAACTCGTCCCCGGCGATCAGCCCCGAGGGTACCATCTATATTGGCACCGGTTGGGGCGATCTCCATGCCGTCAATCCCAACGGCACGCTTAAATGGAAGTACCAGACCAAGGGTTCCATCACCTCCTCACCGGCTATAGGAAGCGACGGAACGGTCTATTTCGGCTCAACGGATAACCAGTTCTACGCGCTCAATCCGGATGGGACCCTGAAGTGGGAATATCCCACGGGCGGACAGATATACTCCTCACCGGCTATAGGAAGCGATGGCACCATATATGCCGGTTCTCTGGATGAATACCTTTATGCGTTCAATCCTGATGGCTCGCGTAAATGGCGATATAAGGCGGGTGGGATATACTCATCTCCAGTTATAGGAATGGATGGTTTGATCTTTTTCGGCTCAACGGATCATCATCTGTATGCTCTGGGCGAGGGATATGAGCCGGTGCCGCCCGTCCCCCGTTTTACCATCTCACCTGAAAATCCTCAGGCCGGGATGGAGATTACATTTGACGCGTCTGAGTCGAGAGATCCGGATGGCGTCATCCAGAGCTATGAATGGGATTTTGGTGATGGTGAGACAGGTTCCGGGGAAGTGGTTACCCATGTTTATGATAGCTCAGGGGGTTACAATGTAACACTGACGGTTACTGATGATGATGGCTATTCCGAGAGTCAGACCCTGGCGCTTACCGTGAGCCAGACTATACACCCGATTGCCTCATTTGAGTACTGGCCCGGTGATCCGGTGAGCGGTCAGAAAGTCGCCTTTGACGCCTCTTCTTCCGAGGACCCCGATGGCACCATCGAGGCGTATGAGTGGGATTTTGGCGATGGTGAGACGGACTCGGGGCCGGTAGTTACCCATACTTATTCATCGGCTGATATATATGTGGCGAAATTAAAGGTTACTGATAATGACGGTTTCTCAAACACCAAATCTACATCCATAGTTGTCGGCCAGTCCGAACTGCCTGTCGCCTCCTTCGACTTTTCGCCTTCGGAACCCAGAGTGGGAATGGAAGTGACTTTCGATGCCTCTTCGGCAGCGGACCCGAATGGAAAGATCAAGAAGTTTGAATGGGATTTTGGAGATGGTACGACGGGTACAGGGGAGGTTGTCAAACATGTCTATGATACGCCGGGTGGTTATGGTGTGAACCTGATAGCTACGGATGACGATGGTAATACCGACAGCGCCAAAGATACTTTGACCGTGGGCGAGCTTATCTCGCCCATTGCTGTGGTAGAGTTCTGGCCACTGAAGCCCACAGTAAACCAGAGAATCGCCTTCGACGCCTCCGGGTCGGAGGCCTCGAATCGAGAGATAGTATCCTATGAGTGGGATTTCGGAGACGGCAACACAGGTGAGGGGGAACTGGTAACTCACACGTATGAGGAAGCCGGTGAGTACCAGGCAATCCTTACGGTTACCGATGATACAGGGCAGAAAGCCACCAGAGTGCTGGATTTAACAGTCGCGGCTGTTGCCGCTGACACAGATGACTCCGGCATTCCTGCGTGGGTCTGGGTGATCGTAGCATTGGTTGCGCTTGCGGTTGGAGCCGGCCTTTACTATTTCTACTTGCGTAACAGAGGAGCCACTATACAGCGACAGGAGCCTGAATAGAGAGTCGATAATAAGCTCATCTGCCGCCCCCCACTCGTCGATACGAAACTACTGGGGCATGCGTTCAACCCGCTGATATCGGAGCGTTGAGGAGCCCGATCTGATTCGGGGTTTTCTGAACAAGTGGTGACTTCGGTGGCGTGAAGGGGCTGTTTCGAGATTCTCTCGGGGGCGGGGGTAATGGAGGGGTGTTTGGAGCCTTCTTTGATCGAAGTTGTCTGAGACGCCGCGCTGGAAATGGAGACGCTCAAAGATTTCACCGCTATCCTGGTAACCCTTACTATCATCATGGACCCACTCGGGAACCTGCCTTTTCTAATGCTCTTCACTGAGCGCAACACCCCGATGGAGAGGGTGAAAGTAGCGGCTATAGCTTCCGCTTTTGCCTGCTTAATCCTCATATTTTTTGGCGTAACCGGAGATGCCGTATTGCGCTTTTTCGGGATCACTTTACCGGCCTTTCAAATAGCCGGAGGTTTTATTTTCTTCATTTATTCACTGCAGATGCTTCACCTCATCCCCAGTGGAATCAAGTCAACGGATGAAGAGGAGCAAGAGGGAATTGCCAGGCAGAATGTGGCCCTGGTCCCTCTTGGCATACCTTTGCTTGCCGGCCCGGGAGCGATAACGGCGGTTCTGGTGTGGCAACAGAGTTCGGAGACGCCTCTGAGTTCCCCTTTGCTGGCTTCGGCTGTAATACTGGCCTGTCTGATAACATTTATCATCTTCTATCT
>JAWOBX010000026.1:0-10193 GCA_046484125.1 Dehalococcoidia bacterium
GAAGAATGATTTTTGAACCACATACGGAATACTCTGTTGAAGTTCATAATGCAATGACTGGTACGTGGACTGCTATAGTGGTACCATATTTGAGCGAGGAAGGTTGGTAATCGATTTCGTCACCCCCGGTTCTACCCTATTATGGTAGGTGATTCTCTCCCGATTGGGGTCATAAAGCTCGTACCTCTTACTATCAGCATCCTCATCCGGGGTGAACGCCACGCTCAGCATGTGCTCGTCCGGGACCTCGAATGCGTACCAGTCCTCCTCGTCGGAATCACCGATCTGCCCGGAAAGGCTTGTTCCGGTCTCAACCTCCAGGGCCTCGGAACCGCTGTCTCCGGCATCCCCTCCGGAGCCGGCATCGTTCTGGCTTTCCGTGGCAAGCTCGAGGGTGTAGCTGCCGGAGCCGTCCTTAACCCGGACATAGTACGTGCCACCCGAGGAGTTGTTCATCAACCTGGTAATCGATTTCGTCACCCCCGGTTCTACCCGATGATGGTAGTTGATTCTCTCCAGATTGGGGTCATAAAGCTCGTACCTCTTACTATCAGCATCCTCATCCGGGGTGAACGCCACGCTCAGCATGTGCTCGTCCGGGACCTCGAATGCGTACCAGTCCTCCTGGTCGGAATCACCGATCTGCCCGGAAAGGCTTGTTCCGGTCTCAACCTCCAGGGCCTCGGAACCGCTGTCTCCGGCATCCCCTCCGGAGCCGGCATCGTTCTGGCTTTCCGTGGCAAGCTCAAGGGTGTAGCTGCCGGAGCCGTCCTTAACCCGGACATAGTACGTGCCACCCGAGGAGTTGTTCATCAACCTGGTAATCGATTTCGTCACCCCTGGTTCTACCCTATGATGGTAGGCGATTTCCTCCCGATTGGGGTCATAAAGCTCGTACCTCTTACTATCAGCATCCTCATCCGGGGTGAATTCCACGGTCAGCATGTGCTCGTCCGGGACCTCGAATGCGTACCAGTCTTCCTCGTCACCTTCGGTCAAAGCCCCCGTGACGGTGCCCGTACCGACTTCGGTGGCCTGGTCAGCGCTGTCATTAGGTTCGGTCTCCGTAAAATCTCCCGGTGTCTGGTCACTTTCCTGGGTCGGTGTTGTCTCCTGTTCTTCCGTTATCGGAGGCGGTGTGGTCTCCTCCTCCCCATTCCCACCGCCACAGGCAGCGAGGCTCACACTGCTCAACACCATTACCAGCACAAGCGTAATAGATATTATCTGTTTCAATTTGAGCTTCCTCCTGTTCTCAGCATTGGCAAACGCGCTTGCGGACCACGGCAGGATGTTCCCACCGGAGAACTCACTGACGACTCAGTGTCATTACCAGTTCACTTCCCTGCCAACTTTTCACCGCAATCGCTCCTCTTTAAACAGTTCGAGGGCCTCTGTTATCAATCCCTTTTACAGAATTCAGAGGCCCTCGAAGTCGTTTGTTTACCCGAAAATTTTTCAGGGCATGTCCATCGAACCTGAGTCAAATCCGCCCATGTCGCCGAGATCCATAACTTCCACACCAGCGGGCAATTCGAACTTGCTCTCCGGCGGACAGTCAAAATCGATTTCCTTGAATTCGGTGATAACATCACCCTCCGCCGTCTCGACTATGCTCTTGACCGGGAATCCGTAGTCTACCCATATCCACATGGTCGTCGTCGTACCGGAGGAATCAGTATATTCAACGATAGCGCAGTGCTTTCCATTGATCTCTTCACTGCCGGTTACCTTCGGATCCCATTGCATTATGGACTCCACTTCCCCGGTGGGTTCGTCAGGCGCCTCCTCTCCGGTCTGAGGGTCGTCAATGCTCATTTTCATAGCCTGACCCATCTCGGAACTGTAGAACACCATTTCTCCGGCTGCATAGTCCTGGATTATTATTCCCTCTTGCACCTGTCCCTGGGCGGAGAACGAACCCTCAATTCTCATCCTGTCGCCCTTCATCCAGAACTCCAGATCCTGGTCCGCCATTCCGGGATTGGAAACTGTGCCCTTGCCATGGAAGCAATCTATTTCTTCTGCCTTGCTTACAAGGCCGGGAAGGTTGACGGCTTCGGTTCCTTCATCCCCGGTATCACCTGTATCACCTGTTTCCTCAGGTTCTCCTGTGGGTGTCTCATCTGGCTCGGTCTGCGCGGTCTCCTCCACTTCACCTCGGGTTCCTTCCCATGTTCCGTTCCCCAATCCTCCAGCGAACTTCCATTCACCCGATATCCGGGAACCATCGGCGTTGAAAGAACCATCCCAGCTTACACTGCCCAGCGCCGCTGACCCGCTGGCCTCTATTTCGCCACCGACAACCGAGCCGGAGATATCGCCTGCGGAATCACCCTTAAACCATCCGCTCACCGTTCCGGCATCGAAATCAACAGTAAACTCCCATGTACCCCCTACGTCTCCCATGGTTTCCGAGGAGCCCGACCACTCGCCGGAATATGTGGCTGTTCCGGTCAATTCCTGTTCAGCGGTTTCCTCAGGGGTTACCTCTCCATTGCCATCATCATCACCATTGCCACAGGCTGCCAGGGTTAAACCACTGGCCATCAGCATCAGAACTAACGTCAATGCGAGTATTTTCTTCATCATCATTTTCTACCTCCTTAATCGGTCTGTTTCGCCTGTTAACCGAAATAGCGCCGCTATAAGCCTCTTCTTTTCATCGCTTTTATGCTCAATAATCACCTCCAGGTTTGAAATTTCGCTTTTTACCGGGGCAGAGTCTTTATTTTCACACCAGGCCCTAGATATGCCCTTCCGCGAATTTGCCCGCAATGGGTACCTTGTAAGTGTTGCCCTGATAGGCCCTGACCATCAGCAGTATCCAGAGGATAAGGCCGGCTAAACCAACGAGTATTTGCAATATGTAAAACAGAATACCTATAACCGGAATGAACGCGAGTATGCTGAGAAGGATCATAAGAACGGTCAGTCCGCCGAACACTGCTATCGACTGCATGGCGTGGAATCGAACGAACCGGTCCTCTTTCTCAATCAGAATAAATATCAGCCCGGTGAGCCAGCCCAGAACATAGCAGAGCAATCCGGCCACATTGGGCTCGAGGCTGGTCGTTTGTCCGCCAGATGCGGGCCTTCCGGCGCCTAAAGACGCCCCACATTGCTTGCAAAACCCGCCACCCTCGTCGTTTTCCGTGCCGCAACTTGGACAATACATAAGTCTCCTCCTTTTTCTTGTTTCTTGCTATTGTGAATATATTTTCAGGTTCGTATGAACATGGTGCGAGTATACCGTTCCATCCAGATAGTATGACAGGACTATTTAGCCTTTGCGGTGACGGGATGCATTGAAGACTGTCTTAAAAGGTAATTAAGGCAGTTAATGAAGAGATGTGTTTCACCGTGCGGTGAGAATCAAAATGTTAAGATTCCATTGCCTGTAATATAAACCCTAATCAGCCAGCGATATATCAGCTTCTTGTTCGTAGTTTATCGTAACATCTCAGATTCGGGAATGTCAACCATTTACGCAAGTAAATTATAAACGCCAGAGGTTTTCATGATGGGGCTGTATTATATGTTGTCCCTTCCGGGTCTGTACAAAAGTTCCGCGGTATAGATATAATCAAACTCGGCGACGCGGCCGTAGACCGGCGATTCTTTCCTTCTGTCGCAACCGGAAGAAGCCGGGCAGGGATCGATCTTCAGGCTATATAATTGTGGTGTATTGATAGTTCGCGACAGGGCGGTGAATATAAGGACATATCATGAAGGATGAGAGAAAAACTAAAAAGCAGCTCATTGAGGAGTTAAGGGAGGCGAGGGAGCGCCTGGCTGCTCTGGATATGGCGGCAGACAAGCGTGAGCGCCTTGAAGAGGCCCTGCCAAACATCGAAGAGAGGTACAGGCTGGTTGTCGAAAATTCCGCGGACGTCATCTACATAATGAATATGGAAAACGAGGAATTTACTTACATCAGTCCTGCTGTCAAAAGACTGTTTGGATATACCTCTGAGGAAGCACTTACCCTTAATATAAAGGAGATACTCACCCCCCAATCATATGAAGAACAGCTTGAAGCTATGCGGGAAGCGCTTTTGAAAGGCGGGGAATCTACAGGAAAGCTTCAACTTCAAATTATCCAGAGGGACGGGAACGAAATTCCGATTGAGATACATGCCGGTTTTATCTTTGATGAGAGCGGAAAGCCGGTGGAAATCCTTGGGATAGCCCGCGACATCACAGAGAGAAAACGCGCCGAGGAGGAGTTGAGGAGGAGCGAGGAGAAGTATCGAAGCCTGGTTGAAAACCTGAACGAAGTTGTCTTTACTCTGGATCGCCAGGGGCGGGTTACCTATATCTCGCCAAACGTCGGTTCTCTCGCCGGCTATCTCCCGGAGGAGATTGTTGGTCGCCGCTTCATAGACTTCGTTCATCCCGAGGATTACACCGGCCGGATAGAGAATTTCGGAAGGGTGCTTGCCGGAGAGAATCTGGTAACAGAATACCGATACTTAACCAAAAGCCAGGGGGTTAAATGGGTCCGTACCAACGCCAGTCCGTTCTTTGAAAATGGGGAGGCGGCCGGGTTGCAGGGGGTACTGGTGGATATAACCGAGCTCAAACACATGCAGGAGCAGCTCGCACAGTACTCGTCGGAGCTTGAGCAAAGATTGAACGAACTGCAGGCCGCCTATGAGAGACTGGAGGAACTGGATAAGATGAAGGACAGCTTCCTCTCAACAGTATCGCATGAATTACGAGCCCCACTCACCTCTATCAGGAGCTTCGCGGAGATACTCCTCACATATGAGGGTGATCGTAAGGTTCAGGAGGAATTCCTGAACATAATAAGTGACGAAAGCGAGCGACTGACCAGACTTATCAATGATTTCCTCGATCTCTCCAAGATTGAATCGGGACGGATAGAGTTGTACAGCACGATAGTTGAGATCCCCGAAGTAATTGATAAAGCCCTGGCCGCCAATGACGCGCTCCTGAAGGGCATGGACATGAACCTGGAAGTTGAGGTGGAACCGGACCTGCGACCAGTATGGTGCGACCGCGACAGGCTGATTCAGGTTGTGACCAATTTAATAAACAACGCTGCCAAGTTCACACCATCCGGGGGGAATATTAAGGTGCGGGCAGAGCTTTATAGACCGGAGGTCTCAGGCGAAACCAATCACAACAAAATGGTGAAGGTAAGCGTCATCGATAACGGTATCGGAATTTCCCACGAGAATCAAGAGACTGTTTTCGACAAGTTCGCTCAGGTAGGAGATACCCTGGCCGATAAACCCAGAGGCTCAGGTCTGGGGCTATCCATATGCAAAGAGATCGTCGAGCGTTACAAAGGAAAGATATGGATCGAGGGGGAACCCGATAAAGGAAGCACTTTCTCTTTTACCATCCCGCTAGCTCAGGAGATGAGCGGTAAAGGCGATGAGGTGACGGAGGTTTAACCGTCGTTTGCAACCTGACGTCAATCCATCACCTGTTTTTTTTTGTTGAGCACAAGTTCATCAACGGCTACCCCATCTGTTTGACTGGCTCTCTAAAGTCGCCTATGGCAACTTCTTTATGATCCGGTACTGAGAGCGTGATCGGCCGGCCCTCTTTCCGCCCCGTACTTCCAGGCACTCCCTTATGGCATCCTTGATATTCTCCAGGGTGACGACGTATTTTGTTTAGGAGTATGACCTGGATGACGGCTGGAAGCACGATATCACCCTGCTGGGTACTGCCCGGTGTGTATCTAACACCTCCATCGGCTGTTCGTCTCTTCACCTGCTTTCCCCAGAAAAACCTTTCCCATACTGCGATACGGGAGAGGGATTAAAAAAGAGTTGGCGATACTCGGGAACCAATCGAGCGGCTTACATTTGACATGTTACAACTTGCCAGGCTCATCCAGGTGTAACCATTAAGGCATGGCAGAATTCATTTAAACATCCCGGGCTTTGCGTCTGACTGCGAACCTGTTCCTGCGCAACCTTGCCAGCAACATTCCTGCCACGGCGACAGGCAAGAGAATAACGCTAACAACAGCGAACCCAACGAGCCAGAACCTTTCGACCATCATGACCTCCCGATTACGTGGGGTTGCCTTCGCCGGTCAAGCTCTTGATAGAGATGTCTGGTCCAAGATGGATGGCCTTGTGCGAATTAGCTGTCTGCATTATCAGGTTTGGCCGCATTTCTGTCAATATTTCCGCGTTACCAAAATAACAATTGAAATATCGTAAAATTTAGGAACCTACGAGTAAGATGTGACCTTGCCCGGGCTGGGATATCCTCCAGCTTCAAAAGTCCCCCATTATTGGGGGATTTAAGGTGTTGATCTGAGGTTCCTCAGTATACTTTCCCTGACAGTTCTGTACAAATGTTGAAGCAATGCTACTTTCACCTCATTGCTTCACTTGAAAAGCTTCCATGACGAGTTGAGAAGGAGTTCAACCGGAAACTTATGGCCTGACCGTAATCTGCGTTGCATTAGAGGGGTCTTAATACGCAATGACTGGTTGCAATTGGCTTGATAGGCCTTATCGTGTACCTGGGCAGCAGCGGTCAATGAGTTCGGAAATCAATCTCTTCCGGTTTGACACTCAATATGGCGGCCAGTTGGCGGCGAGCCGAAAGCCTGGCAATCTTATCTCCGCTTTCTATCCGTTTCAGACAGGCAGTTGTTATCCCAGCGAATCTTGCCAGTTCTCTCTGGCTTAGTGCTTTACCCAAACGTAAATCTTTTAAAGTCTCCATAAAAGGAGTATAGCATATAATACACGCGGTTATAAACGTTCGAACTGACATGTTTTTACCACAAAGTATTACCCAACTTCTACAGTTTTCATAAAAATCGAACCTAATTTAGAGGGATTTGAAATCTTTGGCACCACAAATGCCCCTGTTTAACTCTGTCCCAGGACAGCTTCTGTCAGGCCACCTCCCGTACCGATGGCGGGATGGCCACGCCGACAGCCTGGAGGACCTTGCCGGCCACTCCCTGAACAGGGGTGCGTAACAGTTATGAGTCCTTCCCATGGTCCACCGCTACTTCTGAGATTGATTTCAAATCCTTCCGGATGTCGTTCCGCCTGGTAAATAAAACGGGGGTAGGTCAACTACATTTGGGCTCCAGAATTATAAATCCGTAGCTAAAGCCGATTTCCCCCAAAGATAAGCCGAAATCGAAACTGTAGAACTTGTTTAAAAGCCATCCCCAATAATAACGATTGAACCGGTTTGCATTTTTGCGATCTCTCAGTCGTTGTTTTCCCGGCCTTTTTGAACAAGTTGATTCGCGTTACTATAGAACAGTCTCTCCAGCGCGTTTTGTATTTCCCCTTCCGACTTACCCCACCCCTTGAGCATTTCAGCAGCCTTAACAAGTCCGTCATACTGAAAAAGCAGCAGCGGCGCGTCCAGCTCCATCCCAGCTTCAATGACAAACTGTTTCAACTGCTCTCCGAAGTTGGTGCTTACAAGTGCAGTAATTATATTCCCCTTATCGCCTTCGTCGGCCATTACTCGCTGCCCATCAGTTACCTTGAACATAATATATCTTCCGCGTTCCGCCAGCGTAAAATCTATATCTGTTCCGTACAGCAGCCGGGCATCGCTCTCCAACGCCATTGCCAGAACCGATGGTACGGTCACCGCCGATATGTCCATCCAGATGGATTCCTGCAGGCCGTTTCCCTGAATCAAGCTCAGCAGATCCTCCATCTTGCCGGGCGTCTGCGCCTGTCCCAGATGCGCCAGAATAATCCTCATATTAGGAAATTTGGCCACTATCCGGAGCAACTCATATTTCAGGGACGGCCTCATACGGGGTGAAACTACCAGCTGCGGAAGATGAACCACTATGGGCAGACTGTACGAGTCAGCCAGCCATAACGCCTCAGGACTGAGCATCTCCGCCAGGGTTATATCAGAAATAACACCACGCTTTACATTCGGTGAAGCTGTACGTGGGGTCATTTTGAATCCCCTGACCCCGTTCTCCACCCACTGTCTGACCTGCCGGTAATCCATATCCGGCGTCACCACCGCGAATGGAACTATCTCGTATGAATCGGAATCGCGCATTGATTTGACATCAGAAAGCAATTCCTCATTTTTCTCGACTAGATCATACGAGGGAAGCGGGGTATCGAAAACAAACGACATGAAATCAATACCTTCCCTCCGGAAAAGCTCATTATAAAGGAGTTTGACATCACCGATGGAAAACGCGTGTTCCGGCGTCAATTTCAAAGGCGCGCCTTTGATAGCTCCATCCCTGCCTGAGGAAACATGGGCATGGCAGTCGCAGATCGATCTTATGCCATAGACTTTAAGCAGGTTGATGAACCGGTGGTAAACGGGGCTTTGCCTGATCTCCTCTATGATATCCGGCAGATAAGGACTGCGAGGTATTGTGCTCATCCTGCGATATCCCGGCTATTCAGGTTTACGGGCTACCAGATAGGTAGTCCGAAAAGAAAGGCAGAGCTCACCATGCTGATTTCTCACCTCTATCAGTGAACACGCGATTCCCGCATCAGGATTGCTGTTCGAATCCCGCTTTTCCAGGCATTCGGCCGTTACGGAGATTCTATCGCCCGGTTTCACAGGGTGAGGAAACCTCACCATATCCCACCCCAAACCGGCCAGAGCAGCTATGGGTGAACCATATTCCGCCGCCAGTCGATTACTTATGCCAATAGTATATATCGCCGGAGCGATAATGCCGCCAGTGCCGCTCGACGCGGCGGCTTCCTCATCAATGTGAAATGGCTGTGGATCCCATTTTCTGGCGAATTCTATTACCTCATCTTTATCGACAGTATACTCGCCCAGATAATCCTTCCGGTGTGGTTCCAGGTCTTCAAAGTAGATAAGCCCCATTATTGGCGCCTCAGCCGCGAGCCTCCCGTATACGTTCAATCAACATAGGAACTATTTCAAACAGGTCACCGACTATTCCGTAAGTAGCCACCTCGAATATGGGAGCGTTCGGGTCCTCGTTGATGGCCACAATAGTATCGGAGGTTTGCATACCGGCCAGATGTTGTACCGCGCCAGATATGCCGCAGGCTATATACAGTTTCGGGCAAACCGTCTTGCCGGTTTGCCCCACCTGATGCGAATAGGGAATCCATCCCTCATCGACCGCTGCCCGCGAAGCTCCCACCGCCGCACCGAGTTTGTGTGCCAGTTCCTCGATCACCCTGAAGTTTTCCGGTTTCCCCAGTCCCCTCCCCCCGGATACTATGATTTCGGCGTCTTCGACCTTCATCTTATCGGTAATATCTTCGATGAACTCCAGCACTTTGATCCTTGATTCCTTTGATTTTCCGTCCAGGCTCAATTCAATTAACTCGGCCCTTCTTCCTTCATCGAGAATGCGCTTCTTGAATACGTGGGGACGAACAGTTGCCATTTGCGGCCGCCTGACTCGACACAAGATGGTGGCCATAATGTTGCCGCCAAAAGTCGGCCTGGTTTGTAAAAGGAGTCCCGTTTCCTCATCGATATCCAGGCCGGTACAGTCAGCCGTCAGTCCCGTCTCGATAATTGAGGCTACCCTGGGAATAAACGCCCTTCCCTGTGCAGTCGCGCCCGCCAGAATAATCCGCGGCCTGTACTCTCTTATCAAATCGACCAGACACCGGGTATAGATATCATCCTGGAATGTCGCGAGCAACGGGTCGTTGAATGAATAGACCTTATCAGCACCATATTCCCCCAGCAGTTCGACATCATTGACATTATATCCAATACAAACCGCGCACAATTCGGTATCAAGCGCATCAGCCAGCTCACGACCTTTGCTTATGAGCTCATAAGCCACATCCTTTATCTCGCCTTCATACTGCTCGGCGAAGAATAACAACATACCAGGTGGCGGAGGGGAGAGGATTCGAACCCCCGGTGCCTATTAGGCACAACGGTTTTCGAAACCGCCGCCTTCAACCACTCGGCCACCCCTCCATTGTTAAAATTTTCTATAAAACAGGGTTTGTTCCCGCAAAGAAGTGATCAGGATATCTTCTTCTTCAATAAATTTCGGCCGCATATAAAGTACTGAGAGAAGAATTACCGAGCCCAGGAGCAGCCCGAAAACCATGCGTATTATTCTAAGTTTTATAAGGTGTGTGAATATGATATACGCTGCCATGCCGAGCATTACACCCGCGGAAATATAAGCAAATGTATATTTAAATTCCGGCGGAATTGACAAAATA
>JAWOBX010000114.1:0-17367 GCA_046484125.1 Dehalococcoidia bacterium
GTACTTGAATTGCGACTTGAAATCCGGGGTTCACTCGGGCATTCCCGCTAGAACCAGTTCACAATTGAAAGCAAAGGCAATATCGTATATGCGTATGCTCCAGAAACTTCCAAAAAGAGTGGGGAATTATTTCAAACATCCTAAGATCGCCTATGCTGCTTAGGGTGTTCTTTTAATTGCCGGATTAATAAATGCGAATTCGACTCATGGGTGTGAATGAAACGTCACTCACACAACGTGCCGGTAACCAGCCACAAGGGACGCCCGTTAGACTGAAATCGCACTGGTGCTGAACTAACGATTCCAGTATACGGGCCCTGCCCTCAGTACAAATGTTCCGCAATTCTCTTTTTAACGAATTGCTTCACTACAAAGTTTTTTCTGGGTGGCCGGAAGAATTGAAATATTACATAGATTTGACAGCAGATAGCCGGAAGTCGGGTTACCCAAGAGCAAATCGCTAGTCAGACCAGTCCTCCCATTCTTTATTAAAATGGTCCAGGGTCTCCAGCATATGTTTCCCCGCCATATCAAGGCTATCCAGAAACTGCCTCGTTTCATCTTCACTTAATGGCTCAAACTCGTTATCCGGACTGCACGCATCCAGCAGATCGCTCATCGACCGGACGGGAAAATCAAGCTGGTCCCAGTGGATGAATGACTTACCGGTGATGCACTCGAAATATCGTGATTGGAACGTACCGGCATAAACATCTCCCATATCTCCTTCTCCGGAAAGGTAACTTTGAAGTCCGGTATCAAAACCCACATACATATCGACTGCGTCCGCCCTCAAGCTCCACATCTTTTCATCGATAAGATGCTGGGATGTCGATAGCAGAGCACGGATTCCCTCTTCAGACCTTGATTCTGCTGTGCCCATTTCATGATTCCAGATGGTTATCATTGGCTGTACGCCAAGCTCCATCAGCAACCTCGCCTTCTCATGACTGTCGGCTATTCCCTTGAATGGGATCGTCTTTCTTATTTCCTCGAACAGCCGAAGGGTACCTGCCCCGAAGGCCTGCCAGCCGTACATTTCCTGCCGGTTCCCTGCCCAGAGACGGACGTTCATCTCATAATCACCCATAATATTACCAAACCGGTCTTTTGGTTCTTTCTTCCTGCTGAAAAATCCCATAGCGTTTCCTCCCGTAGGGGTTTTGTCGATTATAGAACAAACTGCTATATTGAGCAACAATCAGCTTATTCCCGAGAACAGCTTTTCAAATACAAAGGATTTCACCTTGCGGGTGTTTTGTGAAATTGGGAACAATCAGTTTTCCCCTTAACCGGGGAAAACCCTCCCCCATCGGAGATGGTTCTTCAGGCCACCTGATGGCCTCCGCCATGATGCTGATATGCATACAAATCAATCGCTGTTTTTGGGTTATTCGCACCTCGTGGCCGTACATAATTGGCCTTTTCACAGCGTAACTTGGTAATTAATCCCTTCGCATGGGTCCCCCCACCCATGAAGAACTCCGGATGGTGTTGCCGCTCCAGACCACGCAGAAGCCTCTCTGGGGAGCCCCCCGTAGTAACGCTTTCGGACGAGTGCATAGCCCTTCTCATTATGCTATAATTCTTGGGGGCAGGGCCCTGGCCTTGCCCCTCATAATGGCACGAATAAGTATCACCCCATAATCGAACGAATCTCTTCTTGACGGAGGATTGCCGGTGAGTATGAAAGAACAGTTGGCGAAGATTGTCGGGGATAAAGCAGTTATAGATAATCCCGGCAAAATGAAATCACTTAAGAACATAAACAGCCTCGATCCCTGGCGGGCGCCCAACTACCTGGTACGTGTCAAAAGCGCCGAGGAAACTCAAAAGGTCGTTCAGCTTGCCAACGAGCAGCAGATGCCGGTCATCCCCTGCAGCTCCGGTATACATCTTAACGGCAATGCAGTGCCACAGCAGGGAGGCATAGTTATCGACCTCAGCCAGATGAAGAAAGTGGTTCAGATCGATGAGCGAAACCGTAAGGTCATGATAGAACCGGGAGTCACCTTTAAAGAGCTGGGAAGCAGGCTGAGGAAAAAGCAACTGATGACCATGAATCCGCTTCTGCCTCACGCCGGAAGCTCCGTTGTTACCGCCTGTCTGGAAAGGCAACCCGCCCTGAATCCACAGTTCGAATACGGCGAGCCCATCTCCTCAATGGAGATGATATGGCCGACGGGAGAGCGGTTCAGAACCGGCACAGCCGGCTCAACCGGTTACCCTGAAAATTACGCTGATGGAGGCTACCCCTACGGTCCGGGCCCGATCGACCCCATACGCCTGCTGCAGGGGGCCCAGGGCACCATGGGCATACTTACATGGGCCAATATCAAGACAGAATTCCTTCCTACCATTGACAAATCGTTTTTCATTGGGTTCGATTCAATGGAAGCCATGGTAGAGGCGATCTATTCGATACAGCGCCGCAGGATCGGGCACGAGTGCCTGGCACTGGATAACCTGAACCTGGCCACCATCCTGGCACGTGAAATCAATGGCGATTTCGATAAAATGCGCAAGGCCTTACCGCCATGGTCAGTGCTGCTGATTCTGGGTGGTGGGAGGTGGTTCCCCGAGGGAAAGATCGCCTATCAGGAGGAAGCATTAAGGGAACTTCAGGCCAACGTATTCCCGGACTGCCCGCTATCTGAGGTAATACCGGAATACGGTTCCACCAGAGCTCTCCCGGACCTGCTCCGCAATGCCTGGCCTGAGGATCTGACTTACTGGAAATGCCGCGTGAAAGGTTCCTGTCAGGACTTGTTCTTCATCACCACGCTGGAAAAGGCCCCCCTGTTCGCCGATGCGATAAGCACGGTAGCGGGAGCATGTGGATTCGACACAGCCAACCTGGGGGTTTATATTCAACCTATTGAGAACGCCTCAGCGGCACATGTGGAGTTTAATTTCTACTATGATCCCGGGGATGAGGAGGAGAGGGACAGGGTTGAGATTGCCTATACCGCTGGAATCGAAGAGGCATTACGACTTGAAGCACACTTTACCCGGCCATACGGAGAGATCATGTCCAGCCTGGTATATGAAAAGGCGGGCAGCTACACATCGCTGCTCAAGACCACAAAGGCCATCTTCGATCCAAATAATATCTGCAATCCGGGAAAGCTTTGCTTTTAATGGAGGAATGATCTGCCATGAGTCACCACCTGAAACTGGAAAATTACCACTGGGACGCGATTAACTGTTGCGGCTGTAAGGGCTGCATCTGGGTAGACCATGTTTACTGCTCCGGTGTCAAGTATGGGATGCGATGCCCCAGCCTCCACGAATATGAATTCGATACTTATTCAGCCATAGGCCGCAGCAAACTTGCTCTGGGGCTTTTGGATGGAACCTGCGATTTTACCCCCACCACACTCGATATCATCTACAAGTGCTGTCTGTGTGGGGCCTGCGATATCGGATGCAAACGTAACCTTGACCTTGATCCCGGGATGGTCCTGGAGACGATGCGGATAATGGCCGTGGAAAATGGCGCGGGACCCCTACCGGCACATAAGAAGGTAGCCGATAATATAGCCAGGACGGGCAACCGTTACGGTGGTGTTGCCGAGAAACGGGCTTCCTGGCTTCCCAAAAGCGCCAGAGTTTCCACGAGCCCCGATATACTGTATTTCGTTGGCTGCAACAGTTCGTACAAGAGCAGGGAAATTTCCAGGGCTACAGCCGGAATTCTCGATGCCGCCGGAGTGAACTGGGCGCTCTTTCCCGAAGAGGCGTGCTGCGGTCACCCCTACTACGTGGCCGGAATGGCCGGTGAAACCCTCAAACAGGCTGAGCGTAACATCCGGGCATTTGAGAAATCCGGGGCGACCACTATAGTAACCGGTTGCGCCGAATGTTATAAAACGTGGAAAGTCGACTATCCCAAGCTGATGGATAAACCAACCGCGGATATGCCATATAAAGTAATTCACATTACCGAGCTCGCCGCGGAGAAGATCGCTGACGGCACACTCAAACCCACTCATCCGGTCAATATTAAGGTCGCCTACCACGATGCCTGCAATCTGGCGCGGTACTCAGATGAATGGATTCCCTGGCACGGCACCCGCGGAAAGTGGGGCGTTACCCAGCCACCCAAGACATACCGGCGTGGGGCCAACGTACCTTATCAACCGGCTCGAGATATCCTGGACGCTATTCCCGGACTGGAAAGGACGGAATTTATTCGTAACAGGGAGAACACCATGTGCTGCGGTGCCGGGGGAGGGGTGTTGGATGCCTTCCCTGATATGGCGCGCAACACCGCTGATCACCGGCTGGAGGAGGCCCAGGATGTGGGCGCTGAGGCGATAGTCAGCGCGTGCCCTTATTGCGGGGATAATTTCAGCCGTACAGCGAAGGATTGTGAACGTCCCATCAAATATTACGACATCACACAGATACTCAATGCATCACTCACAGGAAGGGGGAACCTGTAATGATTCCTCAAGAAGCGTTTAAAGCACTTCAGCAGGTAGTTGGTGTAGATTACATCTCACAGGAACCTGAGGTCTGCCGGGCTTACACCCTTAAAGACAGAGGATTCCACACAGCTGAGGCAAGGGTGCTGGGGAGGGACCCTGTCTGCGTCGTACTGCCCGGAACCACCGAGGAGGTTCAACAGATAGTCAAGATAGCCAACCGTTACCGGATCGGCTACACTCCTGCAAGCACTCTCTGGTTCCCTCAAGCGGGACCGCGATTTGACGACTGCCTGTTCATAGACCTTAAGAGATTCAATCAGCTCAATATCGATCCGAAGAATATGAATGCCACCTGTGGTTCGGGCATAATCTTTGCCCAGCTTCAGGCTGAGGCACTGAAATACGGCCTTTACACCATGGTGCCGGGAGGAGGTTCCCAGGTAGGTGTGGTACCCAATCACCTGATCTGGAGTTTTTCCCCGCTGACATACCGTACAGGTATGGCCAACCGGCGCATAATGGGATGCGAGTGGGTACTGCCCAGCGGAGAAATAGTCCGTCTGGGCTCCCTTGCCAGCGGTGATGATCCGTTTTGGGGAGAGGGGATCGGACCAGACCTCCGAGGAATTCTCAGGGGCAGCATCGGCTGGTTCGGTTCCCTTGGAATCGTTACCCGGATGTGCGTCAAACTGTTCCCGTTCCACCATGAGCCTCTTACACCGACCGGGGTGACGCCTAACACGTTCCTCAAGTTCCCGGAACGTCGAATGAAGTGGTACAACTTCACCTGCCCCAGTAAAGAGGCACTGATCCAGTTCATGTATGATATCGGACATGCCGAGATCGCGGCGGCCGTTACGCGGGTACCGGTTGCCTGGCGTTACATAGCCAAGGCACAATCCAAAGAGGACTTCTGGGAAAGGTGGAACCAACCTGAGGGAAAGAGAGAGGAGGTTACCGGCACACACGTACTCCGGGTGTTGCTTGTCGGATATACATCTCCAAAGCAGCTGGAATACGAGGAGAAGGTTCTAATGGGTATTGCCGAGAAGAACGGCGCGACACACCGGCGTACCTTCCAGGGAGACCAGTCCTGGATGCAGAGCGCGGACTCCGTCTCGATGTGGTGGCTGACCGGAGCCTTCATGTCGGTTACCGGGCAGGTGGATACCATTGATTGCAGCGTCAAGACCGGCGTGGAGTTCTCCAAGCTGAAAGCGAAGTTCACCCCTCCTACAATGCCTGACTATGGTGACGAGGGCTGGTTCCAGACCAACGATTTCGGGCACAGCGGTTACCTTGAGTTCCTTAACTACTGGGACCCCAATGACGAAGAAGAGGAAATACATCGAGTTGACGAATATTATCAGATCGCGGGACCGAAGCTGCTCATCAACTGCGGCGCGCTCAGTTTCTTCATACAGACCGACAGCCCCCTGACGCTGGATTCGCCCAACTATGGGCCCGATTACGGAAAATTCGCTCGTAAAGTCAAGGATGCCCTCAATCCGGACTACAATTGCAATCCGCCGGGAATCCTTGATGTAATAGATGAGGTTGTCGAGAAAGCACCATGGCTTAAGGAGAAAAAGGACTGGGCATAAAAGAGGGAGGATAACCCTGATGAAAGAACCATTTAAACCGGTCAATTACGAGGATATCGCTCCGAGGCTGGGCTCTAGTTGCATGCCTGAGGATCTCCCCTATTTCAGCGACGAGGAAAACGCCCTCCGTATGGAAGTGAGGGATTTCGCCATTAATGAGATCATGCCCTACGCTGATCGAATAGACGCGAGCCAGGATAAGAAACTTACTTCTGAGATTGGAAAAAAGGCAGCCGCACGCGGCTACTCCAACCAGATGATCCCCAGCGAATGGGGCGGTGGGGGCCGGAACTGTATGGCCGAGCTGATAGTGATGGAGGAGCTGGCCGCGCCCGGCTGGGTGGCCCCGGCTCATCTGGTTCCAACCTGTACTTTCGTGGCCATGCCTGTCTGGATGCACGGCACCGAGGAGCAGAAAAGGAATGTGATGATGCCGTTACTCAAGGGTGAGGCCATCGGCGCCATGGGAATGACAGAGCCCAGCGCCGGTTCCAATGTGGCAGGCACGGAGACAACCGCCGTCCGTGATGGCGACGACTGGATACTCAACGGCCAGAAACGGTTTATAGGAAACGGCAGCCAGGCAGATTATCTCCTGATGTACGCCCAGACCGATCCGAACGCCAAGACCTCCAAGCGCCTGACTGCCTTCCTTCTTGACGCGAAGACCCCCGGATTTGAAGTAGTAAAAGATTATTCGCTGATGGGCATGGGCGGCATGGCTCTTTCATGGCTTAAGCTCACCGACGTGCGAATCCCCGATTCAATGCGCCTCGGAGAGGTGGGGGAGGGATTCAAGGTGGCCATGAACGAGCTTGATCCGGAGCGCGCCGCGGCAGGGGGGCTCTTCATCGGCCCAATGAGAACGGCCTACGAGATAGCAGCCAGGTACGCAACCGAGAGAGAGCAGTTTGGGACTGCCATAGGCAATCACCAGAGTATTGGCTTTCTTCTGGCGGACATGTTCATCAAAATCGAGACATCGCGACTCATGGCCTGGCGATGTGCCAAGACCGTCGACATGCACAAGCCGGCGACCAAGGAATCATCCGCTCTGAAACTGTACGCCAGCGAGTGCTGTGTGGAGGTCCTGGGCGATGCGCTTCAGATTATTGGCGGGATCGCTTATACGAAGGAATATCCCATCGAACGGCTGATTCGCGATGCCCGGGTATACACCCTTTTCGGCGGAACCAGCGAGATGCAGCGAATGATCATCTCGCGGTCAATACTGACTCAAGCCGCTAAATGGATGTCGTAAAACAATCCGATAATATATCAAAGAGCGTAAAACGGGTAACAGTCCGTTATTAAGAGTTCGCAAAGGAGGTAAAATGGCCGAAATAAAATGTAAAGACGTGGGCGCAATTGACGTAATGCAATATCCGTTCACGCCCGAGCACATCGAGCGTTTCTACGGCTCGTACGAAATGGACATCATGATTAACTCACTCCTCAAGCACGTTCCGCGGGAGGCCTTCACCCAGGGAAACTGCTCGGTCGAGGAATTCATCCAGCGCATGGATGACGCCGGAGTTGACAAGGTGTTCGTCTGCGGCTGTAAATTCTATTCCTACACCCGTAAACAACCGGGACACATGTGGACCAACGAAGAGGTGTACGAACTGATAAAAGGGCACCAGGACAGGCTGGTCGGCATCGCCGGTTATGATCCGTTCAACATCCACAAAAGCCTGGAGGAACTCGAGGTGGCGGTGAAGGAATGGGGCTTCAAAGGAGTATACGGCCACTTTATGAGTTTTGGCGTCGCGCCCAATGACCGGAAGATGTACCCTCTCTACGCCAAGGCGGCCGAACTGGGCGTTCCGGTTTCGATGCAGCTCGGTCACGGGATGGAGCTGTATCCCAATGAATGCGGTCGGCCCATCTACCTGGATGAAGTGGCACTGGATTTTCCGGAGACCAACCTGGTGGGTTCTCATACAGGATGGCCATGGACCGAGGAAATGGAGGCTATGGCCTGGAAGCACCCAAACGTGTACGTGGATATTGCCGGACACAATCCACAATACCTGGCTCCAAACATCATTAACTTCATGAACACTCGAGGCCGTGATAAAACCATGTTTGGTTCCAACGGATGGCCGTGGAAGACCCTGTTCGGTCAACTCGATGAAATGGATCTCAAGGATAAAAGCCTTCAGAAGCTCCTGCGTGATAACGCGGTGAAGCTGTATAAACTCGACGAGTAGGAAGGCCTGACTTTCAGAGAATGTCTTTCAAGCCGCGGCACTGAAAGCGGTGCCGCGGTGTTACCATCTCAGTCAAGCATCATAGCCAGTCCGTCTGGCACGGGAAAGACGAAGCCATCCACTTTACAATAGACATGATTGCGGTGTCATCCGCCTGAATCGATCTTCCTGTAATGGCGGATTCCTGAGGGAGGTTCTCCAATGGCCAAAGCACTAGATGGAGTAAAGGTGCTGGATTTTTCCAGCTATTTCGCCGGCCCCTATTGCGGGCTTCTTCTGGCAATGAACGGCGCGGAGGTTACCAGGGTTGAGAAAGTCGGTGGCTCCGAAGACAGAAAGTTCGGACCGTTCGCGCCAAACGGAGACGCCATTTTCTCATCGGTGATACTGACCGCACAGAAGAAATGTATAACCCTGAATACCCGGACGGATAAGGGAAAGGAGATCCTTGAGCAACTGGTAAGAAACACAGACGTGGTGCTCCATAACTTCCCACCGGGCATGCAGGAGGAGAAACTCCTTTCCTACGATAATCTGGCCAGGATCAATCCAAAAGTAATAGTAACCCACATCACCGGGTTTGGCCACCACGGACCTTACTTCAAGCGTAATTGTTTCGACTCCATTGCCCAGGCCATGTGCGGGCCCATGAGCTTCACCGGCTTCCCGGGAAACCCTCCTACCCGATATGGCACCGCCCCTATGGATTTTTCAACAGCAATCTCCGCCACCCTTGGTACTACCATGGCATTGTACAACAGGGAAAAAACAGGTGAAGGTCAATTCGTTGACGTATCGATGTTCAATGTCGGGGCGGCAATGGGCGGGGCCCTGTTTGCCGCCGAGTACAAGCTGGCCGGACTCGTGCGTCAACAGCACGGCAATGCCAGTTTCTTTAACTTTACCGACTGTTTTCAGTCAGGGGATGGCGACTGGCTGATGATAAGCGCCATCGGGGACTTCATATGGAAGCGTTTCTGCCAGGTGATTGAACGTGAGGACCTGTTGGAGGATCCCCGTTTTGTTGACGATATCTCCCGTTATGAGAACCGGGAACCACTCTTTGAGATCGTCAGCGAATGGGCCGGCCAGCGCACCTATCAGGAGATCACCGGGGCGCTGGAGAAGGCACGAATACCACACGGCAGGGTAAATAACATTGCTGAATTCTATGAAGACCCCCACGCCTGGGCCCAGGAGATGATGGTGAATATCGATTATCCCGAACTGGGAGTAGTCCCCATACCAGGTGTGCCCATTAAAATGTCAAAGACACCCGGAACTGTTGATAAGGCCGCCCCACCATACGGAAACGATAATGCCAGTGTATACCTGA
The DNA here is from genome assembly GCA_046484125.1 of Dehalococcoidia bacterium. Taxonomy (GTDB): domain Bacteria; phylum Chloroflexota; class Dehalococcoidia; order SZUA-161; family SpSt-899; genus JBGLNL01. The sequence goes on from JAWOBX010000114.1 coordinate 9,587, forward strand.
ACTTACTGGGAATCAGCATGGAAGAGTTAAAGAAGCTCGAAGAAGATGGCATAATCTAGTGTACTGTCCCTGACGCTTCTATACCAATGTTCCGCCATGCTATTTTCACATCATTGCTTCACTCAGAAAGCTGACTACTCCGGCAACGCACTCGCGGTCCAGGTAGGCGGAGCCAGCGGGGTAGCTGACCTAAATCCAGTATACTTATCCTAAGGGATCTCACCCAGACTCACCTCGCTCTGGATTTCCTCCCCGTTACGAAGCAGCTTTAGCGTGACCTCACCGCCAGGACTCTTCCGCTGGATGAGAGACTTCAGCGTTTTAATATCATTCACCTCACTGTCATTTATCGAGGTTATGACATCGCCGCCGATAAGTATCTGCCGGCCATTAACTGTCACCGGCTTGTAGCTCCCCCGGAGACCGGCCACGTCCGCCGGACTGCCATTGACGACTTCAACCACCAGCACACCTTCCTGGTCTGCCGAAAGGTTCATCGCCTCTGCTATATCCGGTGTTAAGGCCATGCCGGTGATGCCCAGCCATGCGGTCCCTCCAGTATCCCCGGTCTCATTAGCCTGATCCCCAGACGATGGCCGTGCTCCCAGTTCAACCTCTAACGTTTTTTCCTCACCACCCCTTATGACCGTCAATTCAACTTTCTGCCCTACTTCAGTTGATCGCGATAAATACGCTATGATATCGCCCATATCCGTTACGGCCTCATTATCAATGGCCACAATCAAATCCCCGCCCACCCTCACGTCCACTCCCCTGATTGTTACCGTTCGGTCGCTCCCCTGAATCCCTGCTTTATCCGCCGGACTGTCGGGAATGACATCCACGACCAGCGCACCCCTCTGGTCAGCAGGTAAATCCATAGCATCAGCAATTTCAGGAGTGAGCCATCTCCCGCTTATTCCCAGCCAGGGATGCTCGTAATGGCTGGTTTCAATCAACTCCGGTACAACCATGGAGACTATATTAGAGGGGATCGCGAACCCTATGCCCGCGGAAACACCGACAGGGGAAATAATCGCTGAGGGCACCCCAATCACCCTGCCACCGCTGTCGACCAGAACTCCCCCTGAATTACCGGGATTTATCGATGCGTCTGTTTGAATAACATCAGGAATGTTGTAACGTCCACTCTGAGTCGCGCCTGAATCCACAGGTAACAACCGGCCTATGGCGCTTACGAATCCGACCGTCATGCTCCCTTCCAGGCCAAACGGATTTCCGATGGAGACGGCGAGTTGCCCGACTTCTACCTGAGAGGAGACCCCCATTTGAACCGGCTCGAGCTTTTCCCGGCCGGAAACCACTTTGAGCACAGCCAGATCACTATCCGGGTCCTTCCCCACCACCTCCCCCTCAATAATTGTGCCGTCATAAAAGGTCACATAGATCGTATCAGCGTCTGAAACCACGTGATTGTTGGTAACTATATGGCCTTTTGAATCCCACACAAAGCCTGAACCCTGCGCTTCCGTATAGTATTCCCGCCGTTCTTCAGGAAACTCGAATTCAAATTCAGGGAGGTCAGGGAATACATAACTCTCGGTACTTTTCTTCACTACCCTGATATGGACTACCGAGGGATTCACTTCGGAATAGATCTGCTTCAGTGTTGTCTCAAAATAGCTGATTGATCCATTGGGTAAAATGTCGGTCTCCGGTTGGGAATCAGGGAGAGGTGATTTGGAGGTAGTTACCGGTGAGGCACTATTGCCCTCATCTGAGATACATCCCGTAAAAGCAAATAACAAAATAATAATGAACGCTAAAATCAGCAGGGTTCTCTTACTTCGCATTAATCACAACCTTTCCGTATTAAAATACGCGCAATGGCCGGCTTCACCTTTCATGCTTCTACCGCGTATTGTACCAGCTATCTATTCAGGGAAAAAGTTCTAATCAAACCAGATTTTCCCCGGCATTGCGCGTATTTTTTGCCTGTACACATCCCAGGACCCCGCAGGCACCACTTGTTCAGAGGTCTCTTAAAGACAACTCAATTCTATCCACACCGAGGGAAAGCGCTGTAATTCACTTCTTCTCAGCTTCGATCATCGGGCTGCCCTTAACCTTTATCTGTTTGGGCTTTACCTCATCCGCTTTCGGCATGACCAGTTTCAGCACGCCATCTTCAAAACTCGCCTCGGCCTTATCCCCCTGTATAGAGACCGGCAACTGAATGGTACGGCTGAAAGCGCCGAATCTCCGCTCTCTTAAAAAGTATTTCTCCTCACCAACTTCCTCTTCGGCTTTCTGTTCCCCCTTGATTGTCAGTGTATCACCGGTTATGGAAATATCAACGTCCTCTGATTTAACACCCGGCAGCGCCGCCTTAACAATCACCTCGTTATCCGTCTGATACATATCCAGCGGCAGATATCCTTCAACTGCATCGGAACCCCATTGCAGACGCCTTGCCAGGCTGTCCTCGAAAATCCGGTCCATAGCGTTCCTGAGTGTCATCATTTCACGGAAAGGATCAAATCTTACCACTGCCATATCCTTCACCTCCTTAATTTTTAACCCCGAAACTGCGCTTTCCCCCGGGCTGCCCGAATAATTCATGTGCTACTGAGTTCATACCATTCCAGCTTCTTTATCGGCCTTAACCTTTTTCGCTACCGTTTTCATATATCGTACATATCCACACTGAATGCACTTCTGATACAATTCACCGTAAATATCACTATCCATATACACATCCCCTCCACACTTTGGGCACCCCTTGAAATAAATCATAAATTCTCACCCCCTTTCACGTTGATACTATACGCACTTTGAAAAACGATGATTAGCACTCTCCTACTGTGACTGCTAATTACTATTTACCACAACTCCAATTACTTGTCAATATGTTGTTAGAGTTTTTATAACCATTTTGCCAAGGAACCCTGGCCTTACCGGTCACCGCACAATTGCACAGTCACAGTCTAAAAGCGAAAACAGACTGGAAAAAGGCTGCAAAGCAGTGTTATTATATTGTTCGGGTAAATCCATTCAATAGAGAAGCCTCTTAATAAGCGGTGAAAGGAGTTGGTCGAGGTTTATCGGATACTTGCCGATTGTATCCATATAGATTGCATCTGCCGTTCCAGTGCGCGCCAGCAGGGGTTGACATTTCCAGTAAGAACGATAAAATAGTTGGCACAATTGACCTGTGAGGCGTAGAATGGGTTCAAGGAATAAAACAGCCAACAAACCCGAGGAACAAGCCAGGCGTGAAATCATTGAGGATTGGGCCAATATCCGCCGATGGATTGACGATCTTCAACAGGAATGGGCAGAGCGCCAGAGGGTAACGCGACCGCCTGAAAGAAACAAGTCACGGGCCGAGGATCTCTGAAATATCCGATTAACGCCGGTAAGGGACTGCACACAGCCTGACCATGAGCTGAAGATGTTTAGCGGAACCCTGTTGAATGATGCCCCGAACTCACCGGCCTCGCGTATCTATGTGCCTCATTCCACACGACCGTCTATCACCTGTTTACCGTTGATAAAGCTATGATAAAAGACTTAACAAGGCCAGAGGTATATGAATGGGAATATTTGACAGGAAACCCAATATACAGAAACTCCTGCAGGATGAAGATTACCGGGGCATTGTAAGTGCGCTCCAGCACAAAGATATGGAGGTTCGCTCTGAGGCTGCTGCCGCGCTTGATAAAATGAAGATAGGAGCCATGCCCTTTCTCATCGATCTGATCAGCAGTAACGACTGGCATATACGATCACTCGCCGCGGGAGCAATAGGCAGCATAGCCCACAACGCATGGAAAGACGGAAACATCGGGAAACTGGATAAACGCACCCTGCCGGCTCTGGCAAAAGCACTGAAAGATGATGATAAGAACGTTCGCACTAATGCTTCGACAGCGCTGGGAAGGATCGGCCCATCGGCCATACCCACCCTCTGCGAGTACCTGAAGGATCCCAATGGTGAGGCACGCGTTCTGGCAGCCCAGGCATTGCGCAGGATGGGACCCGAGGCCAAATCCGCGGCCCCTGCCCTGATAGACTCTCTCAACGATCAAAATACCAAGGTCCGGGAACTGGCTATCACCACTTTGAGAGAGATCGGCGTAAACGCGGTACCGGCTCTGACTGAGGCTCTCAAAGATGAGGATGATCAAAAACACGAACTGGCATTCTGGGTTCTCAGGGAGATGGGGCCAGACGCCAAGGTAGCTATACCCGAATTAAAGGACATGCTCAGTGACCCTGACGAGAAAAGACGGGAACTGGCTGTCAAAGGTCTAAGAGAGATCGGGCCAGACGCAAGATCCGCCATCCCGAGCCTGATAGAAACCCTGAAGGATCAGTCACAGAAAGTGCGAGAGGTTGCTATATGGGCTATTGGTGATATGGGTCCTGTCGCCAAAGATGCTGTGCCTGCGCTTTGCGAGGTGCTCAACGATGACAACAGTGATGTAAAATACTGGGCCGCTATGGCTCTCGGAAAAATCATCCCCTACTCCATCCCCAGACTCATTGAAGCCATGCAAGATAAAGATAAAGAGGTCAGAGAGCTTGCCGCCATGGCACTTGGATCGATGGGGGCCTCCGCCAGAGAAGCAGTGCCAGCCCTCACAAGCGCACTCGAGGATGAGTCAAAAAGCGTGCGCGAGGTGGCTGCCATGGCGCTTAAGGAAATCTGGCGCCCACAGGTGTAGCGCCGTTTAAGTCTGGATCCATGCTTTTCCGGATTGTTATAACTCCTTTTACCCGGGCAAGGGCAACAGCCACTGAAGCCAACGCCAACACTGATTGGTTTCAATCGCTTTTTGGGGGATCGTATTAAAAGTTGACCCGGCTCGCCCCGAAAAGATATAATTAACGCGTCAAGCGCTTCCCCTGCGTCAGTCTGTAGGAAATAATATGACCTTACACGAGTCTTGCGGCGTTTTCGGAATCTACGCCCCCGGTGAAGATGTAGCAAGGCTCTCATATTTCGCCCTTTTTGCGCTTCAACACCGCGGCCAGGAAAGTGCCGGCATTGCCAGCACAGACGGCGATTCGATTCGTCTACATGCGGATATGGGTCTGGTATCCCAGGTTTTCGATGAACATATCCTCGGGCACCTTTCAGGCAACCTGGCAATCGGACACAACAGGTATTCCACCACCGGATCAAGCCGTCCCAGCAATGCCCAGCCCATAGTCGTTCCCAGCCCGATGGGAGAGATCGCCCTTGCACACAACGGCAATCTGATCAATGCTTCCTTCCTGCGAGAGGAACTTCAGAATCAGGGAGCAGTGTTTCATTCCTCAACCGACTCAGAGGTTATCGCCCATACCCTGGCATCATCTCCCGGTAAAGATATAGTCGAAAAAATGCGGTACACCATGGGTCGGTTACAGGGCGCCTACAGCCTTGTAGTTTTAACCAATAACGAAGTCATCGGGGTCCGTGACCCTCTGGGCGTGAGACCGCTATGTCTTGGATCGATAAACGGTAATGGATGGGCCATCTCGTCAGAGAGTTGTGCCCTCGACCAGCTTGGGATGGAGTACCTCAGGCCCGTGGAGCCAGGTGAGATCGTAATCATTGATGAGAACGGACTTCACAGCTTTCCCGACCAGTCGGTCCAGCAACAGAAGGCCCTTTGTATATTCGAGTACATCTATTTCGCCCGTCCGGACAGCATCATCTCGGGGCGACGTCTTTATCCGGCGAGAGAAGCTATGGGAGCTGGGCTCGCCCGAGAGCATCCTGTAGATGCCGATATAGTAATCGGAGTGCCCGATTCCGCGACCGCCGCCTGCGTGGGTTACTCCAAGGAATCGGGGGTCCCGTTCGGAGAAGGGCTCCTCAAAAGCAGATATGTAGGTCGCACTTTCATCCAGCCGGATCAGCGGTTAAGGGATATTGGAGTGAGGCTGAAGTTCAGTCCACTCCCGGAGGCGCTTGAAGGCAAACGGGTGATAGTAGTCGATGACAGCATCGTCCGAGGCACAACGACACCAAGGATAGTAGCCCTCCTGCGAAAAGCGGGCGCCAGAGAAATTCATTTTCGGATATGCGCACCCCCCATTAGGTACCCCTGTGTTTTCGGCATAGATATGGCTACACGGAGCGAACTGATCGCGTCACACAAATCCGTCTCGGATATCAGGGATCTCATACAGGCTGACTCACTTGGTTATCTGAGTATCGATGGACTGATCGACGCTATCGGGCTTCCGAGGAAAACGTTTTGCCTCGCCTGCTTCACCGGCGAGTACCCCGTGCCAATCCAGCTTGAGATGGATAAACTCGCCTTTGAGACGGTATAGTCAGGAACTACAAAGCGGTCCTTTATGATCCACTGACAGAGGTAATAATGGCCAAAGAGGAAGAAAGTCAAACCTATGCCGCCGCCGGTGTCGATATTGACGCTGCCGACCGTGCCCTTGATATGATAAAAGCACACATCGGCACAACGCTGCGGCCGGAAGTTCTGAGCGGCGTGGGGTTCTTTGGCGGCCTGTTCGAGCTTAAAGGGTACCTCAATCCCGTCCTGGTATCAAGTGCCGACGGAGTCGGCACAAAGCTCAAAATCGCCTCCGCGTTAAATATACACGATACCGTCGGGATCGACCTGGTCAACCATTGTGTAAACGACATTCTCACCTGTGGCGCCGAGCCGCTCTTTTTCCTCGACTACCTTGGGACGGGAAAGCTGTTCCCCGAACAGGTGAGTGATGCGGTCAAAGGCCTCGCCACGGCCTGTCAGGAGGCGGGATGCGCTCTAATTGGAGGGGAGACGGCGGAGATGCCGGGAATCTATGCCAGAGGTGATTACGACCTGGTTGGATTTATAGTAGGGGTGGTCGAAAAAGAAAGGATAATCGATGGTAAAACCATTGAGCCGGGCGATGATATCATAGGATTGCCTTCCAGCGGAATCCATACCAACGGTTACTCGCTGGTACGAAAGATATTTGATATCAGCCCCACGTCACTAAATGTGTTTTACCCGGAACTGAGGTGTACCCTTGGAGAGGAATTGTTACGTCCCCACCGTTGCTACCTCAATGAAATAAAACCCCTGCTACCCAAAATAAAGGGGCTGGCGCACATAACTGGAGGCGGCCTGGTGGATAATATCCCGAGGCTGCTGAGGCCGGGCATAGCCGCGAAGATCGACCAGAGTAAATGGGAGGTCCCTCCAGTATTCAAACTGATTCAGAGGCTGGGAAAGATCGATGTACAGGAGATGTACAGGGTATTCAATATGGGAATCGGAATGGCTATAATATGCCCGCCGGAAGAGACTCAGGACCTGATGGCTGCCCTGACGAATGCGAAGCTGATCGGTCGGGTGGAGGAAGGCAGGGGGAGGGTCGAATTCAGAGGCATCGGTTGATATCTATGACGACAGCGAAAAAAGCCATCATCCGCCAGATGCGGATCGACGATATTCCAGCCGTGTACCGGCTGGGGGAAAAGTTCTTTACAAGCGAGGAGTATCCGACACTTTACAGAACATGGGACCCTTTTGAAGTTACCGAGTACTTTTCATCAGACCCCGATTACTGTCTGGTTGCCGAACTCCGTGGTACCATAGTCGGATTCGCTCTTGCCACAACTGTAGAGAAAAAACGCACCGCCTGGAAAAAGTACGGATATCTTGCCTGGATACTCATCGATGATGAACATCAGCAACACGGCGACGATCAGCGACGTGGCCAGGGAGACGGCGAACATGCCGCGGGCGGAGCGGGCGTCGCGGGTGGCCAGATAACGCTGGATGGACATCTGGTCCGATCCGGAGGTGCAG
>JAWOBX010000102.1:0-38377 GCA_046484125.1 Dehalococcoidia bacterium
AGCATGTGGCATTTCCAGGATGCGGGCTGCCCCGGAGAATGCATACTTGCCCGGACTTGCCCCCGGATGATGGCGCGCCATTTGAGGCAGGATACGGAAAAGTTGGAACAGAGGAATTTGAGAAAAGCGAAATATCGAGTTCACCAAAATACGAAAAGAGACTATTTTTGAGGTCTATGGGATGATAATGACTATTTTTGAGGTCTATGGGATGATAATGAATAAGTATTACGTTTATATAATGACAAACGGTTCAGGTACCCTTTACACCGGGGTAACCAATAATCTTGAAAGACGTGTATACGAACACAGGAACAAGTTGATTGGCGGATTTACCAAGAAATACAACATTACAAAACTGCTTTATTTTGAAGAAGTAGGTGACGTAAAGGCTGCAATTGAACGCGAGAAACAGATCAAGGGTTGGGTCCGGGAGAAAAAGGTTGCGTTAATTGAATCCATGAATCCTTATTGGAGAGACGTGATGGAGGAGTAGAAAGGTGGCATTCTGAGGGAACGTTAGTGACCGAAGAATCTGAATGTTTGTGGGATGGAGTGAATATTCGGGGACTGGTGCTGGAAGGCTGGGAGATTCTTCGCTTCGCTCAGAATGACATGTTGAGTGATCATCAGTAACAGGTACAAGTGTCATTCTGAGGGAGCGGAGCGGCCGAAGAATCTAAATGCTTGGGAAATAGAGTGTAAGTCCAGGGATTGGTGCTGAGAGGCTGGGAGATTCTTCGCTTTGTTCGCAGTGACAGACATGAAGCGTTCACCAGTTACATATTCGGCCGAAAGTAGGAAAAATCATGAAAAGGATACAATACACAACCTGCGTGTTCCTTGCCGCGATCCTGCTCTTTGGTTTGACGGGCTGCGGCACTGAGGAAGATGGGGATAACACACCTCCTGAGTTTGGCGGACTGGTTTCGGTTTCCGTGGAAGAAGAGGCTTATAATCTTTCATGGGACGCCGCTGCTGACGATACCTGTGAACCTTCGGAGATCACTTACAACGTCTTCGCGGCCGAAAAACCGGGAATCGAGAACTACGATTTCTCCGCACCGCACAGCTCTGTGGCAGGATCCACTTCCATTACCGTTCAGGATCTGGAACCGGCGGAGCGCCATTATTTTATCGTCCGGGCATGTTGTGATGAGTCCGGCCTTTGCGGCGATTCGACTATTGAGCAGGCATGGCGTCCGGTGGGGCTCGAAGGAGCGCCGAATTGCAGAGATATTGGAGGTTATATAAACGCCGAGGGGGAACAGGTTAAATGGGGCAACTACTACCGCTCCAATAAACTTACGGATCTAACCGATGAAGACCTGGCTAAGGTAGAGGCTCTCGGTTTGAACCGGGTAATCGATCAACGGCAACCGCGGGAAATCGAAGCAGACGGGTACGACGCCATCTATGAGGGAAACGAGGATATTTACGATCTGATTCCTTTTAATCCAGGTGATCCGTATCTTCTTTCGGTCGAATTGCCGAACCAATTGGGCGCGGAACTGATGTGGGATGTACGGAAGGTGGATTTTGACAATTGGTATGTAAACGTGCTGGAAGAGAATGAGGACGAGATCGGGCAGGTTTTCCAGCGCCTGGCCGACCCTTCGCAGTATCCGGTTCTAGTGCATTGTACCCAGGGAAAGGACCGGGCCGGTGTTGTCAGCGCACTGGTACTTCTTTTGCTGGATGTGTCAGAGGATAAAGTCTTACAGGATTACATGATTACCTGTGAACTGACGGATATTGAGTATCAGCTCGCTCGGCTGGAGATGGGCTTGCAGGTACTTTCAGATATCGTTCCGGAGGGAGTCACCGGCGAGGACTGGCGGCCGATGTTGGGTTGTCCTGAAGATACGATGAGAAATCTTCTCAACCACATTGAGGAAACATATGGCGGGGTTGCAGGGTTCCTTGATTCGGTGGGGGTTACGGCCCAACAGCAGGAAACGATCCGGGAGCATATGCTGTATTAATAATCTTGGCTATAACAAGTAGCAGGAGGCTAAATGACTGAAAAAGGCAAAGCCGCGGTATACAGGGCCACGGGCCGACCGTTCGAGATAGTTGAATTCCCGGTGACCGACCCCGAGCCGGGCGCGGTACTGGTGAAGGTCAGCATGGCAACTATTTGCGGGTCTGATCTGCACATGTGGCGCGGGGATATCGACTTAACACTTCTGGGAGCTCCCCTTCCGGCTATCATCGGCCATGAGATGACGGGCCGGATTGCGGCGCTGGGTCAAGGAGTGACGACAGACTCGGCTGGCCAGCCTGTCGCGGAGGGCGACCGCGTTGTTTACCGTTATTTCATACCCTGCGGGTGCTGTCCGGCGTGCCTAAGGGGGGATGACGCCATGTGTTCATCCAACTTGATGTACATGGTTTCGTGCGAACCTCCGCCACACTTTCTGGGGGCCTATGCCGAGTACTACTATATTCGCCCGAAGCAGACGTTCATCAAAGTCCCTGATGACCTTACAGACGGCATGGTTGCGCCGGTCAACTGCGCGCTATCCGAGGTCATCTATGGACTTGAACAGGTGAAGGTTAATTTGGGGGAAACAGTGGTCATTCAGGGGGCGGGTGGCCTGGGTATATACGCCACCGCCGTTGCCAGGGATATGGGTGCCGGTAAAGTGATCGTTGTCGATGGGATCGAAGAGAGGCTGAAACTGGCGAGGGATTTCGGGGCGGATGAGGTGGTTGACATGAGGGAGTTTAAAACTCCTGACGAGCGTGTAATGCGTGTGCTGGAGCTGACCGGTTTTAAAGGAGCGGACGTGGTCGCTGAGCTGGTAGGCTTTCCAAAGGTGGTGCCGGAAGGCATCAGTATGCTGGGGAGCGGCGGTCGCTACCTGGAGATCGGTAATATCAGTCCGGGAAAGACGGTCGAGATCGATCCGGCCCAGCTTGTCATGGGCTCCAAAACCATATACGGAGTAGTCAGTTATTCGGCTGATACTCTGAAGAAGTCGATAGATTTCCTGAGCCGGGCCAAAAACAGGTACCCGTTCGACAAGCTTCTCTCTCATACTTACCCGCTTGAGGAGATAAATAAGGCATTTGAAGAGCAGGATAAAGGGCTGGCTTCACGAACCGCCATAATCCCATAAGGTGAAGAGAGGTTATGGCTGATAACCCATTTTTTCCGGGGAGTGGAGACAGTACCTGAGAGGGTGACGATACGCACCCGCTTCAATCACTGGTTTTTTGGGTTAAAGGCGCCTGGTGATATCCGGTATAACTGAAAATCGGGCGCTCAGGCCTGAGTAATTAAAAGGGTTGATCAGAGGTTTCCTTGATTAACGCTACGAGGAGATAAGATGGCGAACCAAAACCGAATTCAGATACTGGCCAGTGATGCCGGTGGTACCATGACTGATATGATGGTGGTCGATACGGAGGGCAACTTCACAATCGGAAAGGCGGCGACCACTCCCGGAGATCAATCTGAGGGATTCTGGGAATCGATGGTCGACGCGTTTGATTACTGGGGAATCGATTTTGAAAAGGAGTACGGCAAAATACTTCCGGGAGTTGAGGCCGCTGTTTACAGTGGTACCGCCATGCTGAACGCCCTCATAACCGCGACCGGTCGCAAAGTAGGGGTGATTACCCAGCTTGGTGACGAGGATGTCTTCCTTCATGAGCGAAGCGCGCAGAACTGGAAGGGGTATTCCTACCAGGATATTCTCCATCACGTGGTACATCACCATAACAAACCGTTCGTGCCCCGGAGGCTGGTAAAAGGGGTGGAGGGGCGAATAGACATGTTTACTATGGAGGCCATACCGCTTTATGAGGACATGGCCAGAAAGGCTGTCGAGGAATTGCTTGATGAGGAAGTCGATGCCATTGCCGTCTCATTGTGGAATTCCTTTTTAAATCCAGCGCATGAGCTGAAGGTTGCGGAGATAGCAGACGAGGTAATGATGAAAAGGGGAGTGCAGGTTAAGATTTATCTCTCTCACCAGTTATGTCCCATTATGAGGGAAGTAGGGCGTCTTAATGCCGTGGTACTTCATGGCTACGCGGCGGAGCCGGGTCGCGAGCAGTTGTTTAAGATCGAAGAGCGCCTGGCCGCCGGTGGTTATAAGTATCCGCTTCAAATAGTGCTTGCCCACGGCGGACTGACGAACATTCGCTATCCTCGCCTCTACGAGGGAACGTTTTCCGGCCCCATTGGCGGACTCATGGGAGCCAAATATCTCTCCAGCGAGATGGAAGTCCCTAACTGGGTGTGTTCCGATATGGGCGGGACCAGTTTCGATGTCGGGTTGATAATGGGCGGTCAGCCGCTGATGGAACGCGAGGTGGTGATCAATCGTCGCATATACAATATTCCCACTTTGCAGATGGATACTATCAGCGCCGGGTGCGGGCAATATGTAACAATTGACCCGATAACAAAGCGCATCAAGATAGGCCCGGAGAGCACCGGCGCGGATCCGGGTCCGGTCTCATATGATATGGGCAATGAGACGCCGACCGTTATGGATTGCTGCCTGATCATGGGTCTGCTGAATCCGGATAACTACCTTGGAGGCAAGAAGAAACTCAATAAGGAAAAGGCGTTAAATGCCATCAAGGAACAGTGCGCCGATGTACTGGGTGTTGATCCCTATTATCTTTCCGAGGGGGTCTACAGGCTGATCAACAGCTCCATGCGGGAACACATCCGCTCGGTACTATACGCACGGGGTTTCTCTCCGTCTGATTATTACCTGCTCTGTTATGGTGGTGCCGGACCCATGCATCTTGCTGGATACTCTGAGGGGCTTTCCTTCAAAGGTATAGCCACCATGCCCTGGGCGGCCGGGTTTTCGTCTTTCGGTTGCGCCGCCGTCGACATCATGCACCGTTATCAGAAATCCACGGGGGTGCTCATCCCTTACGGAGCGGACGACGACTACAAGCTGATGATGGGACAGATGATGCTCAACACCGGCTGGGAGGAGCTGGAGAATCAGGCCCGGGCCGACTTCAAGACCGAGGGGTTGCCATGGGAGAACGCGGTTTTGCAACAGATTGCCTGGGTGCGTTACGGGGGACAGATGGAGGACCTGGAAGTGGTCTCGCCCGTTTCCCGCATTAACAGTGCCGGCGATATGGACAGGCTCACGAACGAGTATGAGGAGCTTTACGAGAAGATCTACGCGGGCGTAGCCAAATACGAACGAGCTGGTTTTCAGATAATGGAACTGGGAATTACAGTGACTTTGCCCAAGGTGAAACCCAGGCTGGTGAAATCGCCGCTTGAGGGCGTGGACCCGCCCGAAGAGGCGATAAAGGGTGAGAGGGAAGTTTACTACGGCGGGAAATGGCACCGGGCGATACTCTACGACATGGACCTGATCAGGCCAGGCAACGAGCTCGATGGTACGGCGGTGATTGAGGCGCCGGCTACCACGCTCTTCCTGCCCCCGGGTAAACATATGAGGATGGATGAATGGTCGATGATATGGCTGACATAGAGGCTGCCTTGTAAAAGCGGGCCTTTCGCGCTGTGTGAGTTGGAGTGGATCGGGATTCCGGGCTCTTATAAAACGGGGCAGGGAATCAAAACTGGAGGGCTGGGAAAGGATTGAGAGGTATTCACGAGTTTATCGCCATCAGGAGGATATGATGACTGAACAGAAAGGAATCGGAGATAAGGGCAGAACCCTCAAGCAGATTCTTGAGGAGAACCGCAGGCTGTATGAAAAAACGGGATGCTATGCCGGTATTGTCGATCCTAACATTATCAGGGAGGATCCAATAAAGGGTGAGCTCTTCCATTCGCGGTTGATGGCGTCGCTGATATCGGGCCGGGAGACTTGCAAAATGATCTCTGGCTCACCGTTTGTGGGTGAGGTGGCGGAACTGTGTACTGGTTTGTATACACCGGAAGGCGATAACATCATACAGTCCACCGGTATTCAGGTGCACATCAGGCTCATGGGGGATAACATCACCTGGATGGTGGAGAACAATTATGAGGAGGAGGTCGGCATAAACGATGGGGACCTGTTCCTGGCGAACGACCCCGTAATAGCGGGAATTCACGCCCCCGACCTGTACGATATCCTGCCCGTTTTCTGGGAGGGAGAGCTGGTGGCGTGGGCCTGTACCGTGATCATGGAGATGGATATAGGGGCGGTGAGCCCGGGCTGCATGCCCACCACCTCGGTAGAGCGGGGGGCGGACGGGATGAAGTTCTGCTGTGAGAAAATAGGCAGTAATGACCGCATCCGGCGGGATTTTGAACATAAAATAGAGATCGGTCTTGACCTGGCCGATCTTTTCCTGCTGGATCGAAAAGGAGCGGTCGCGGCCAACATCCGGGTGCGGGAGGAGATGAAGAATGTTATCCGGGAGTTCGGGCTTGATTACTTCAAGCAGGCCACTCGGGAATTGATAGAGGAAGAACGAAGGGCGCAGATTGCACGCCTGCGCCAGAGGACGGTTCCGGGGCGGTACCGGGATGTTGTGCCTTTCGAGATATACATGGCCAATGTACCCGCCTCCTGGCTGCCGGCCAGGCGCGATGTGATTCGCCTGATTCCCATCCAGATGGATATATTGCCGGAGGGGCGGATAGAACTGGATTTTGACGGGGTGGGCGAGTGGGGCTGGCATTCATTCAATCCTACTTATAAAGGGCTCTGGGGTGGCCTGTCTATATGTGTGGTGCAGACACTTTCCTACGATGGACGTGGTAACCTCGGTTCCCTTCTTCCCTTCCACATTAAAGAGCCGCCGATTGATTCCCTGTTCAATCCGAGCCAGATCAGGAAGCTGGCTACAGCCAACCCGTGGCCTTCTATACTGGATGTCTTCAGCCTGTGGCTCGGAATGCTGGGCTCCTCTTTCTATATGAGGGGATTCAGAGAGGAGGTTTTCAACTATGTGTCTTCATCCGGCTGGCAACTGGCCGGATACGACCAGTTTGGGAACAAGCGCCCCATGCTGGGGGGGAATACCGGAACATTCGGGGCGGGCGCTACAGGGGTTTGCGACGGGGTCGATGCCGGTGGATGGCTGGCTACTCCCGAGACTGACCTCGGTAACGCGGAGGTATTTGAGATATTCCTCCCGGTTATGTACATGTCGCGAAGCTTGGAGCCATGGTCGGTTGGTTATGGCCGATACCGGTCGGGGCATTCCCTGCCTACCATGGAACTGGTTCATCGAATGTCTGTGGGCATAGGCAGCGGGGCCATCGGTTGCGCGCATGACAGGATTATTCCCAATATAGGTATGTTCGGAGGGTATCCCGGCGGCAAACGGAACACCTTCCTAATCCGCTACCACGATTTCCAGGGAATGATCGATAAGCGTATCCCGCTGGTCCATAAAATCGGGGATCCACGACAGTTCCAAAAACAGAAACATGCCGAGGTATTCTACTACGATCACATGCCACCTACGGTGGAGATACAGGAAAATGATCAACTGATTGTGGATAACGGATCCGCCGGTGGTCTGGGAGACCCGATTGAAAGGGAGCCGGAGTTACAGAAGGCGGACCTGGACAGCGGGCTGACCAATGAGGAAATCAGCCGGAAGGCATATTGCATATCCGCCAGTTACGATGATAAGGCCAGGGAATGGAAAATCGATGACAGGGAGACAAAGAAGCTGCGTGAGGCCAGGCGCAAGGAAAGGCTTTCGAGAGGGGTGCCGGTGGAGGAGTGGTGGAAACAGGCCAGAAAGCGAATGCTCGATAAGGATTTGAACGGTCTGCTTTCAGAGATGTATTCCAGCAGCATGAAGATGAGTGAGGGGTTTACCCGCGAGATGAAGGCTTTCTGGGCTCTCCCGGAGGATTACAGTCTGTGAGGTGAAAAGATGGAGTACAGTAGAGAAGATTTGGAAGACCTTTACGGTGGCAGGCTTGGCTGGGAACAGGTTAAGTCGATCATGAGCCAGCCCAAAGATGATGACCGGTTCGACAAGTACATAGAAATACTTCAGGAGCGGGTTCCCTGGGCTGAAAGGATTCTTCTACCGGTAAGCGAGCACCTGTTTGTGGTAGAAAAGGGTGGGGAACGGATCGTCAAGTGCGACTGTGGACATGAGTTCGGGGATTATCGCATCAACTGGAAGTTGAACTCCCTCATCTTCGTACGGGATAACCGGGCGAAACTGGAGGAGATATACCCGGGGGTCAAATGCCCTGATCCTAACCTCTGTGAGGTGCGTGAATACTACTGTCCGGGTTGTGCCGCGCTGCTCAAGGTCGAGAGCGTGCCGGTTGGCTATCCCGTCATCTTCGATTTCCTCCCCGATATCGACGCCTTCTATCGGGACTGGCTGGGGAGACCACTGGAGAATGAAAAGGAAATGAAGGATATGTCATTCGATCTCATTCGCCAATGGTGCGAAAATCCGGATTGAACCAGCGTGAATTCACTGGCCAAATGGAACGTAGGCTATGAGAGCGGCTGTCATCAGGCAAAAAGGAGTGATCTCCGTCGAGGAAGTACCGCTACCGGAACCGGGCCCGGACGAAGCTCTTCTCAAGGTACATTATTGCGGTATCTGCGGATCCGATGTAAGGATGTTTGCCGAAGGGTTCTTCCCGCAGGGACTGGTAATCGGTCACGAGTTTTGCGGCCATATCCATGCGCTCGGTGGGAAATCTGATGAATGGAATATCGGCGACCGAGTGACCGTTATGCCGGCGATGTCGTGTGGAAGCTGTACCTATTGCCGGCAGGGGCAACGGCATCACTGCCGGGATTCGAAAATTCTGGGAGTTAACGAGGGATTCAACGGGGCGTTTGGGGAATATGTGAAGATAAAGACCAGCACGCTTTACCGGCTGCCGGACACGGTCACCGATGTCGAGGCGGCCAACGTGGAACCATGCGCCGTTTCCCTGCGGGCGGTTCGCCGGTCCGGCATCGCTCTGGGGGATGTGGTGGCAATCTTTGGAGCCGGTTCGATCGGTTTGTTTGTTCTCCAGTGTGCCAGGCTGGCCGGCGCGGGTTCGATCTATGTTGCTGAACCGGCCCGGGGCCGGGCGGAAGTGGCCGAGCGTCTTGGAGCCGACCGTATCCTTGATCCCGCAAACCCCGATTTCACAGGCGATCCTTCAGGCTCATCCGGCCAAGGCGTTGATATCGCGTTTGTCTGCACAGCGGCACCTCAGGCGCTGGAACAGGCGGTGCAATCGACCAGATGCCAGGGCAAGGTGGTACTCGTTGGTGGCGGGCTATCGGCGCAGGTGGTACCCGAATACTGGATGTGGAAGGAGATCGAGGTGAAGGGATCGTTCGCTTACCTGGAGGAGTTTGGCCTGGCCCTTGATCTGTTTGCCCGGGGTGAAGTGACGGTTGACGGCCTGATATCCGAAACGGTTTCTCTGGAGGAACTGCAGGGGATGATGCTTGAGTTGGCCCATCCCTCCGGTCAAATCAAGGTGCTGGTTCAGCCGGACAGATGATGACGGCTCTAACCATAAGGAAGGTAAAGTATGGGTAAATTAAACGGAGGCGAACTGTTTGCCAGGATGCTCAGGGAACAGGGTGTCAGGCATATCTTTTCGCTTTGCGGCGGTCATATCAATCCGGTATTCACCGGCTGCCTTAAGGAAGGGATCGAGATCATCGATGTCCGTCATGAACAGGTGGCTGCCCATGCCGCTGCGGGATGGGCTCGTACTACCGGCGAGACGGGTGTTGCCGTAGTCACCGCCGGTCCAGGGGTTACTGATTGTGTCACCGGCGTGGCGGAGGCGTTCACGGCCGGGATTCCCATGCTTGTCTTCGGTGGGCGCGCACCGAGGTTCGACTTCGACCGGGGCGCGCTGCAGGATATGGATCAGGTTCGACTGATGGAACCCATTACCAAATACGCCCGTATAATTCATGATGCCAGGCGCATCCCGGAATATGTGGCCAACGCCCTGAGGATCGCCCGGAGCCCTGATCCGGGGCCGGTGTACCTGGAGTGCCCGGTTGATATCCTCTTAAAGGAAATCGAAGAGGGTGAGGCGGAAACACCAGCAAATAATTCCGCGCTGCCGGAAGGTGGCGGGAGTCCCTCACAGGTATCGGCGGCGATTGATCTAATGTTGAAAGCCGAGTCACCGGCGGTACTCGCCGGTGACGGGGTATTCTGGTCAGGGGCGGATAGTGATTTGAGGGAATTCGTGGAACTGGCCGGGTTGCCGGTTCGAATGACGGGGCTGGCTCAGGGGGCGGTACCGGCGGATCACCCGTTAGCCCTCGGGCATGCCGCGACCGCCATGGCTGATGTCGTTCTGTCTCTCGGGGTTAAATTCGATTTTCTGGAAGGGTATGGCCGCGCCCCGCTTTTCAACCCTGAAGCCCGGTTTATTCAGGTGGGGACTGACCCCGAAATAATAGGGTATAACCGCCCGGCCGATATCGGCATCGTCGGTAACCCGGGGACGGTTTTGTGTCAGATGAATGAAGCGATCTCCGCCGCCGGGAAAAACCCCGACCGGTCAGCGTGGGTCGAGCAGGTTCGTTCGGTAAAAGAGATGATGGACCTGGAATCTGAGCCGAATTATAGCTCCGATGCAATACCCATACATCCGGCACGGCTGGCCAGGGAGGTAGTCGAATTCCTGGATGACGACGCGATCGCGATAGTGGATGGCGGCGATTGCGCGGGGTGGTTCGCTCCGGCTTTCAAGCCAAAGTTCATGGGCCAGTTGTTGGCTACGGGTCCGTTCGGTTGCCTTGGAGTCGGGATGGGATTCGCTCTGGCGGCCCGGCTGGCTCACCCCCAGCGGCAGGTGCTGGCCTATTTCGGCGACGGTTCATTTGGATTGAACGCGATTGAATTTGATACTTTTGTGCGCCACGGACTCCCCTTTGTGGCCGTGATTTCCAATGATGGAGCATGGGGAATGGTCCGTCACTGGCAGAGGATGACCTTTGGTGAAGAGGGGTGTAAAGGCATGACGCTTAAACCGCGGCAGCGATACGACCGGATGGTAGAGGCGCTGGGCGGACACGGTGAATATGTGGACCGGATCGAGGAGATCAAGCCGGCACTGGGCCGGGCCTTTGCCTCGAAAATGCCGGCATGCGTCAACGTGGAAGTCGACCCGGATGCCGTAAGCGATACCACGCACTGGCTTTACCAGTCTCTACTCGGCTCCGATGACGCATAAATGGAGGTGACGCAGTGGGAAAAATGGAAGGCAAAGTAGCCATTGTTACCGGTGGAGCCAGCGGCATCGGCGAAGCTATCACACGCCTCTTTATAGCGGAGGGAGCCCGGGTCGTTGTTGCCGATATTCTGGACGATCCGGGAGAGGGCCTGGTCGAGGAACTGAAACCCAATGCCCTCTATCGGCATGCCGATGTAAGCAGTGAGGAAGATATTCAGAACCTCGTCGATTATGCCTGCCGGGAATTCGGTCCGCTGGACTGCATGATAAATAACGCGGGGATATCTGGTGTGGTGGCTCCCATCGATGCCATCCCAGTTGAAGGATTCGACCGGACTATGGCGGTTGATCTGCGCGCCATATTTTTGGGAATGAAGCATGCCGTGAGGGTAATGAGGCCCCGCGGGACTGGGAGCATCATCAGCACCGCGAGCGTCGCCGGACTTCAGACCGGTCATGCGGATCACACTTACTCAGCGGCTAAGGCAGCGGTTATTCACCTGACGCGCTCTGTTGCCATGGAGGCCGGGGAGATCGGGATACGTGTGAACTGCATCTGTCCCGGCTGGATTGCCACCCCCATTCTGGGGAAGTCGGCCGGATTGACCCAGGAGGATGCCGAGAAGTCACTGGCATCAGTGAGTGAGGTTCTCACCGGATTTCAGCCGCTGAAACGAGCGGGCCTCCCTGAGGATGTAGCCCGGGCGGCGCTCTGGCTGGCTGGCGATGAATCAAGTTTCGTCAACGGTCACGCCCTGGTCGTGGATGGGGGTATCTCCAACGGAAGGATGTGGACTCAGTTCTTCGTAGAGACCGCTCCACTGGCTTCGGCTATGGGACTGGGTTAAGAGCTGAAAGATGAGGAAGGTCTAATGAGCATGGATCAACCGACCATTATGGAGGGTACCTTCTGTCATGAAAGGAGGCGTTTTCAGCCTCAAAAGGGGGTAGCCAGGCTATGATAAAGCTCGTGTACTGTGTCAGGCGGCGGAGTGATATCTCCAGGGAAGAATTTTCCCGGTACTGGCTCGAGGAGCACGGCCCGCTGGTAAAGCAGTATGCCGGGGCAATCAAGATTCGCCGCTATGTACAGAGTCATACCATGGATACTGAGATGAATGACGCCCTGCGTCTGTCGAAAGGAACCGGGGAGCCTTTCGATGGAATAGCCGAGCTATGGTGGGATAGCTGGGAGGACTTTGCTGCGGCTGGATCCAGTGAGGGTTTGGCGGCAAACGAGATATTGATGGAGGATGAGGGTAAATTCGTCGACTATCCCCGTTCGGCGGTTTTCTTCACCGAAGAGCATGAAGTGTTCAAAATTTAAAGAACTTCAATTCCATAATCACCGGCTTCCTGCATTGGAGATGACCGCTGGCCAACAGTTCATGGGAGGTTCCCGGAGATGAATCGACAGTGGCGGCTGGCCTTTCGACCAGCAGGACGCGTTGGTGAATCAAACTTCGAGTGGTATGAAGAACCAGTGCCGGAAGTTGCTGAAGGCGAGGTCCTTGTGCGTAATATATATCTTTCCGTAGACCCCACTTACAGGGTCTGGATGGGTGAGGAAGAGACCTATATGCCGCCGGTTGGAATTGGAGAGGTTATGCGTGGGGTCACCGTCGGTGTTGTGGAGGAATCCCGGAATGACAATTTTCAGCCGGGTGATATGGTTCAGGGCATGCTGGGCTGGCAGGACTATACGGTGGATGACGGCAGCAACCTGGTTAAGCTGATAACGGATTCCTCTATTCCTCTTACGTACTATCTGGGTATTTTCGGTGGCAACGGGCTGGCTGCCTATTTCGGTTTATTTGATGTCGGCAAACCTGAATCCGGTGAGACTCTTGTTGTATCGGCGGCTGCTGGTGCGGTAGGTTCTCTGGTCGGCCAGATCGGGAGGATCATGGGGTGTCGTGTTATTGGAATAGCTGGAAGCAATGAGAAATGTCGATGGATCACGGACGAACTCGGTTTCGACGCGGCCATAAACTATAAGGTTGAGTCAGTAGAGGAGGGACTCCAGACTCATTGTCCTGATGGCATTGATATCTACTTCGATAATGTCGGCGGCGAAATGCTCGATATGGTTCTTGGCCGGATAAATCTGCATGCCAGAATTGTCATTTGCGGAATGATATCTCAATACAATTCAACGGATCAGAAATTGATGCTGAGTAATTTCCCGCAAGTGTTATATAAGCGGGCCCGGATTCAGGGATTCATAGTATTTGACCATCTGGAGCGGGTTATAGAAGCCATGACCGATCTGGGAACCTGGCTGTTTGAGGGGAAACTCAAGTACAGAGTTCAAGCCGTTGACGGACTGGAAAACGCGCCTGCGGCGGTGAATATGCTGTTCGACGGGTCGAACACAGGGAAGCTGATTGTAAAAATCTCGGAGGAGTCTGAATTGTGAGCCGAAGCTAATATCCTGTAAGACTGGGGAACAAATAATGGGAATACGAACAAAGGGAGAATATCTGGAAAGCGTCAGAGGTCGGAAGCCTGTAGTTTACATGGATGGAGATAGAATCGAGAACATCGCCGATCATCCGGCCTTCCAGGTTGGCCTGAATTCTGCTGCCGTTACATTTGAGCAGGCCAATGACCCCCGCTTTAGTGATCTGGCAAAGGTATGGTCTCCGCTTGTTGAGGAGGAGGTCAGCCGGTGGACCTTCCTGATGCAGAATGAACAGGATGCTCTGGCCAAGGCGGAACTCAATAAAGCCCTCGGGGATTTGCTCTGCCCGTGCCATTACCGTTGCCTGACCGGTGATCTCCTTCATGCGGCCTGGGCGGTCAGTTATGATATCGATAAAACCCATGGTACGAATTATCACCGGAACGTTCAGCAAATCGTCAGGCAGGCACAGAAAAACGACTGGATAATCGGCGGCGGACTGGTCAGCCCCAAAGGGGATCGAAGCAAAGGGGCGGCGGAGCAGGCCGATCCCGATATGTATTTGCACGTAGTCGAGAAGCGGCCGGACGGAATCGTGGTACGTGGCGCCAAGGCCCATGGAACGGCGGCACCGTATACCGATATGCTCTGCGTTGTTGAGATGGAATTTGTTCCTGAATACTACGTCGGTTTCTTCACGCCGATAGACGCCGAGGGTATCACCTATATCTGCCGGGCCCCGCACGCGCCAGCCGAGCCGAAGGATCTGGATAATCCTCTGAGTTCGAGATTCGGCGGTCACGTCGAGGCAATGATTGTATTCGAAGATGTGTTCGTGCCCTGGGAGAACGTATTTATGTGTGGCGAGGTTGAATCCATCATCACATTCGGACCGATCCTGCTGGCCTCTCATCTGTTTCACAAGTGCCTCTGCCGCTGGGTCAATATCGATCTCTCGATAGGCGCGGCGGCACTGATTGCCGACTATAACAGCGTAGCCGGTTCCCCCCATATCCTGGATGAGCTGAGCGAGATGGCAATGGATGCCGAGATAGTCAATGCCTGTTCTATCGCCGCTGCCGTGGAAGGTACGAAGCATGAATCGGGAATTTACTATCCGAAACTGTCGCCGGTCGCAACGGGAAAAGTCTATTCGGCCAGGAAGCTGGGGGAGAATCGCTATGCCATGCAGGATATCGCCGGCGGTCTGGTGGCGACGATGGCATCCGAGAAGGATTTTGAAAACCCGGTTACCGGTAAGTACCTTGAGAAATATTATCAGGGCAGGGAAGGGGTGCCGGCCGAAGACCGGGTCCGTGCCTTTAAACTGATAGAGGATCTGACCGCCTCGGAATTTGCCGGGTGGTATCACGTTATGTGCATAACTGGTGGGAGCCCTTCGAAAACCTTGAAGGATATGGTGGCTATGGAATGCGATTACGAGAGATGCAAGGCTAAGGCCCGGCGGGCGGCTAAAATCGAGGAGTAGGAAATGAAAGGGTTGCAGGACAAAGTGGTCATTGTTACCGGCGGGAGCCAGGGCATCGGGAGAGCCGCTGCGTTACAATTCGCGCAGGAGGGGGCGAAGGTGGTGGTAGCCGACGTGAAGGTTGAAGCAGGCCAGGAAACCGTTGGGATGATCGTCGATGCCGGGGGGCACGCCCTGTTTGTGGAGGCGGATGTTTCGCAGGAGGATAAGGTTCAGGCCATGGTCCGGCAAACCGTGGAGACATACGGTCGGCTGGATTGTGCCTTTAACAATGCCGGTGTCGAAGCCCAGCAGGCATTAACGCCACTGATCGATTCCCCGGTAGAGGAGTTCGATCGATTGATCGCGATCAATCTCCGGGGAGTATTCCTCTGTCTCAAGTATGAAATCCCGGCGATGCTTCAAGCCGGCGGTGGCGCGATCGTCAATACCGCGAGTGTGGCCGGGCTGGTCGGATTTCAACTCAGCGCGCCTTATGTGGCCAGCAAACACGGGGTAATCGGATTGACGAAGGCGGCCGCGCTTGATTATGCGGCTCAGAATATAAGGGTCAATGCCGTATGTCCGGGTGTTACGCGAACCCCGATGGTGGATGCCCTGATTGGTGGCGATGAAGAGCTGGAATCTATGATCGTCGGTGTTCATCCGATGGGACGCATAGCCGATCCGGAGGAGGTGGCCCGGACAGCGGTATGGTTTTGTTCTCAGGAGGCCTCCTTCATCACCGGTCATGCCCTGGCCGTCGATGGCGGCCTGGTGGCGCAGTAGGGGGAATCATGCGTCACAACATCACAAGAGAACTTTACGATGCCTTCCCACCGGAACGGAAGAGTGATTTCTGGCCGGGATACCTGTATTTGAAGTACACGGAATACTTTTTCAACAAGGCGCTGGAAATATCCGGGATTCCCTCCAGGGAACTTCCGCCACTGGATCCCGGCCTGGAAGAAATGCTGGAGGCTCTGGCGATCGACGTCAGTGAAAACGCCGGGAGCTCTGAAACCAGCCTCTATCACGGCAAGATACTCAAATTGCAGGATGCGCTGAAGCTGGTCACGCAGAAGGAAGACGTGAACTTCACACCGCCGGAGCGGGTCATACCCTTCAAAGTGGCCCGGGACGTGGTTCTTGAAAACCCGTCTTCCATTGTGGTGGGTGAATGTCCCTGCCGTGCCGCCTCCCCCAACCCGTGCCTGCCACCCGGCCAGCAGGAGGTGTGCCTCTTTATCGGTGACCCCTGGGCCACCTTCATGGATGAACAGAATCCGAAATATCACCGAGTTTCACCGGAGAAGGCCACGGAGGTACTTGAGTTCTGTCACGAGAAGGGATTCGTGCATACCGCCTATTTCGAGCACGCGGCGGGAAACCGGCTGGACGCGATCTGCAACTGCTGCGGTTGCTGCTGTATGGGAATTAGAATGTGGAACCTGATGGAGGGAACGCTTCCATTGCTGGCTCCTTCCGGTTATGTGGCTGAAGTAAGCGAAGACTGCAGCGGATGCGGCATTTGCGCCGAAAATGTGTGCAACTTCTATGCCATCAGCCTGGACGAACAGAATCAAAGGGCGGTGATCGACTTTGATAAATGCATGGGCTGCGGCGTATGTGAAAGCGTCTGCCCCGATAATGCCATATACCTTCGGAGGGAAAAAGCTAAGGGGGACCCGCTCGATCTGGACGAACTGCTCACCGGCCAGCGGGAGTGATCGGCCCGAAGAACAGGAAGGAAAGGTATGCTTGATTCAGATGAACTCGAACGAATAAGGAAATCCAGGGTGGAATGGGAGAAAAATACCCTGAAGCCGTCGCTCGAGAAATCGCCGGAGTCTCGAGACGGGTTTACCACCATATCCGGCCTCGAGATTAACCGGCTGTATACACCGGAGGACGTCTCCGGGATTGATTACAACAGGGATCTGGGATTCCCGGGTGAATATCCTTACACACGCGGGGTTCAACCTACAATGTACCGTGGAAGGCTCTGGACTATGCGGATGTTCGCCGGAATGGGCAGTCCTGAGGATACCAATAAAAGGTTTAAATACCTTCTGGAGCACGGTGAAACCGGACTCAGCACCGCCTTCGATTTTCCCACTTTGAGCGGCTATTGCAGTGGAAGTCACGCTGCTATAGGCGAGTGCGGGAAGTGCGGTGTGGCCATCGATACCCTCAGGGATATGGAAATCCTCTTCGATGGGATTCCCATGGATCAGGTATCGACGTCCATGACCATCAATCCACCGGCGGCGATACTTCTGGCGATGTACATTGTGACCGCAGAAAAGCAGGGAGTCCCGAAAGACAGGCTTACCGGAACGATTCAGAACGACATGCTCAAGGAGTTTACCGCGCAGAAAACCCTGATGCTGCCGCCTAAACCCTCGATGAAACTGATCGTGGATACCGTCGAGTATTGCACAAGAGAAGTGCCTAAATGGAATACGATCAGTATCAGCGGTTATCACATCAGGGAAGCCGGCTCAACCGCGGTGCAGGAGCTGGCGTTTACCCTGGCCGACGGACTCGCCTATGTTCAGGCCTGTATTGAGCGGGGGATGGATGTCGATGAGTTCGCTCCCCGGCTTTCCTTCTTCTTCAACGCCCATATAGACTTCTTCGAGGAGGTCGCCAAGTACCGGGCAGCCCGGCGCATGTGGGCCCGGTTTATGAAAGAGCGTTTCAGGGCCGGCGACCCGCGTTCATGTATGCTTCGATTTCATACCCAGACGGCTGGCTGCTCATTGACCTCTCAGCAGCCGCTGAATAATATAGTCCGCACCGCCTACCAGGCCCTTGCGGCTGTCCTCGGAGGAACCCAGTCGCTCCACACCAATTCCTATGATGAGGTTCTGGCCCTGCCTACTGAGGCGGCGGTGACCGTGGCGCTGCGGACTCAGCAGATACTGGCTGAGGAAACAGGGGCAGCCGATACCGTTGATCCGCTGGCTGGTTCCTATTATGTCGAGGCTTTGACCGACAGAATTGAGCGCGAGGCCATGGACTATATCGAGAGGATTGATGAAATGGGCGGGATGGTGGCCGCCATCGAGCGGGGCTATCCTCAGCGGGAGATAGCCGACGCGTCCTACCGGTTCCAGCAGCAGGTGGAAAAGGGTGAGCGGGTGGTGGTGGGGGTCAATAAATACGTTACCGATCATCCGCCTGTTGAGGTACTCAAAATCGATCCGGAGGTGGAGCGAAAGCAGGTTGCCCGGCTCGAGGAAGTTAAACAAAATCGCGACAATGAGCACCTTCAACGGAATCTGTCCGAATTGCGAAGCGCCGCGACTGATGGTCGGAATGTAATGCCTGAGGTGATCGAATGCGTCCGGACGTATGCCACCATTGAGGAGATCTGTGATATCTTCAGGGATATATATGGAACCTATCAGGACCCGACTTTGTTCTGATGTCGTAGCGCGATCCTTTAAGGTTCGCCATTAAGCAGGGCTGAAGCATTGCGCTAATGATTTATTGAGATTGGCGGGAGATTTGTGAAATCGATTGAAAAAATGAAGGAGGTTTAGCCAATGACGGAAAGGGATGTTTACAAGGAACTGCTCCAGATGATAAACGATCAGGATGTTGTCGGACTGCCGGATACCCCGGCGATGAAACGCGTCCTCGAGTTACAGTTTTCGCCGGAGGAGGCGGAACTGGCGCTGAAGATCGGGCTTACCGGGGGAACGCTGGCGGAACTGGCGGAAAAGCTGGGAATGGACAGAGAGAAGCTTTTCGCCAGGCTCAATAAAATGGCCGATAAAGGGACCATGTGGATCGATCCGGGAGGCAAGGAAAATCCCACTTGCCGGGTCCTGGGATCAGCCGCGCCCGGACTGGTGGAGACCGGCATCTGGGGGAATATCCGCTTTCCTTACGATGTGGAACTGGCCAGGAATCTGCATCAGGCGGTATATGAGTGGTCGAGGGACAATCTCTGTAAGCTCGGGTTCCCCTTCGCGCCGGTCTGGGCCCATCCCTGGGCGCTGCCGGAGGACGCCAAACCGGAGGAAAACCTGGCTGAATTCATCAAGGACCAGGGGTACTTCAGCATTTCCTTCTGTCCCTGCCGCCTCTCCCACTGGATCGCGGAACCGGGCAATCACTGCGAACACATGCTTGAGACGTGCCTTCATACGGGAGAAACGGCCCGATGGTGCCACGAACACGGTCAGGGACGCGAGATCACCTATGAAGAGGCCCTGGACATCCTGAAAAAGGCAAACGCCGATGGCCTGGTTCACACCATCAATATCAACGGTTTCATCTGCAATTGCTGCGATGATTGCTGCCCCATGTTCGTGGGATTTCATCAGCTTAATACCGAGACACTGATCAAGTCTCCCTTCATACCGAAAGTGGACGAGGATGAATGTATCGCATGTGGGGATTGCGCGGACTGGTGCCCGATGAAGGCTGTTACCGTGGAACAGGTCGCCGAGATTGATGAAAATACCTGCATCGGCTGCGGGGTATGTGTGACGCATTGTCCTTCGGAAGCAATGGCACTGGTGAGGCGGGCCGACAAGGCGGAGATTTCGGAGGAATTAAAGCAGCAGATGGATGAACACGGGCAACCGAAGTCCTGACGGGGTGTAAAGATGGCGGAGAAGGATATCTACGAGCAACTGGCGGCAATGATCGATGAAGAGGATACAGTGGGCATGCCCGCTACTCCGGCCTTCCTGAAGCTGTTACGGATTCAATACACGCCGGAGGAGGCGGAGCTTTCGCTTAAAATCCGTTTGAGTGGAGGGACTCTTGAAGATCTGGCTGAAAGGACGGGACTGGAAAAGAATAAACTGAGGGATAAGCTCCTGGAGATGGCGGATAAAGGCATCATCATCTACGATCCGGTTGAAGAGGACCCTGTTTATCGCGCGGTCGGCATGACAGCCGGCGGGTTGACGGAGACAGGGGCGTGGGGTGGGGTGCGCTTCCCTTACTCGGTTGAGCTTATCAAGACTATGCATGAAGTGGGGAAAGATCATTCGGAAGGAGCGCTGGCCAAACTGGGTTTCGCCTATACCCCGGTATGGGCCGGTATGGCGGCTTTACCGGATGATATTAAACCGGAGGAAAACCTGGCCGAGGCGGTCAGAGACGCCGGGCACTGGAGTGTATCGCTCTGTCCCTGCCGCGTTACAAGGGAGATGGTGACGCCCGGGGACCCGTGTCAGCACATGATGGAGACATGCGTCCACACCGGTGCGCTGAGCCGGTGGGCGGTCAAACATCACATGGCGCGCGAATTGACCTACGATGAGCTGGTGGAGCTGTTGAAGGAAGTCAACAGGGATGGCCTCGTTCATACCATCAATATATTCGGACTCATCTGCAATTGCTGTAACGACTGCTGCCCTATATTCCATACGTATTCTATGGGTGCGCCAACCTTTATTCCCTCTCCGTTCGTGGCCCGGGCAGAGGCGGGTTTGTGTATCGCCTGCGGCACCTGCGAAGAGCGGTGCCCGGTCAATGCCATAACGGTTGATGCGTTCGCTATAGTCGACTCTGAGAAGTGCCTGGGATGCGGCGTGTGTGTTCCAACCTGTTCCGAGGAGGCGATGTGCCTGGTGAGACGACCGGAGGCTTAACCGGTGACCGGGTTCATGATTGAGGTGAATGATGGCGGCTGGCGGATACGCAGGGCAGATACTGCGGGTTGATCTTTCATCCGGCAATATGGAGCGCCTTCCCACATCTAATTACACGGACCGGTTCCTTGGCGGTCGAGGCATGGCTGCCAGAATCTACTGGGATGAGGTTCCACCGGAGCTGGACGCCTTCGATCCGGGAAACCGGATAATCTTCGCCACTGGTCCACTTGGCGGGGTGCCGCCGATCGGCGGATCAAGATGGACTGTCTGCGGGAAATCCGCTGCAAGCAATGCGTTTTCCTACTGCAATTTGGGGGGCAGGTGGGGAGCTGAACTCAAGTTCGCCGGTTTCGACGCACTGGTTGTTTATGGGAAAACCGAGGCCCCGGCCTATCTGCTGGTAGATGGTGAAAAGGCGGAACTGAAAGACGCCGCCTTTCTCTGGGGCAAAGGCACTGTTCAAGCCCGTGAAGCTCTGAAAGCCGAACATGGTAAATCGGCGCGGGTTGTCGCCATCGGACCGGCCGGCGAGAATATGGCGGTCATGGCCAGCTTCCTGGCCGATAACGATGCCAGCGGCTCGGGCCAGCTTGCTGCCTCGATGGGTGCCAAGAATCTGAAGGCGATAGTAGTCAAGGGAGCCGGAAAAAAGGTGGACATCGCCAGGGAAGACGAGTTTCGCCGGCTTGTTGATCACTACCGTAATTTGAAGGTTGCATTTCCCAGTTATGACTGGCAGCAGATCAGCCGCTGGTCAAGGGACCTGGTGCTGGATTTCCGGGCCATCCCACCGGAGCAGATGAAGAGGGAGCCGTGCTATGGTTGCCTCGGCCAGTGTGCCCGGCAGAGCTATCAAGCCACAGACGGTACTGTTGGCAAATTCCTTTGCCACTCAGCCTATTTCTATCAGCCAGAAGCCGAGAGATATTACGGCGAATGGAATGAGGTTCCCTTCCATGCCACCAGGCTGTGCGACAGCTACGGGCTTGATACCAAGGCTGTCGATAAGATAATGAGCTGGCTGGATATTAACTATCGGGCCGGGCATCTCACCGAGGAGAATACCGGTCTGCCTCTATCAAAAATGGGCAGTCAGGAATATATCGAGTCTTTGCTCCACAAGGTCGCCCTGCGCGAAGGCGTTGGGGACATACTGGCTCAGGGAATTGAAGCGGCATCGGCTATATTGCCGGAGGGGGTTGAGGCGAGTCATGCGGTGGGACTCTTGGGGAATCCCGGCTTTTTTGATCCATATGGGCCCAGGTATCTTATCATGAACGGGTTCATTTACGCCATGGAGCCGACCTTCCCCATCGGGCAGCTCCATGAGGTGAGCATGATCGTCTCCCGGTGGAGGACCTGGACGCTGGGGCTTTCCTATCTCTCAACCGATGCTGTGCGCGAGATCGCCCGAAAATTCTGGGGGAGTGAGATCGCTGCCGACTTCACCACTTATGAGGGTAAGGCGCTGGCCGCTCGCATGGTTCAGGACCGGCAGTACGCCAAGGAGTGCCTGGTCCTTTGTGATTTCCTCTGGCCCATGACGCAATTCGAGTTTACCGAGGACCATGTGGGTGATCCGACGCTGGAGAGCAGGTTCCTCTCGGCGGTTATCGGGGAAGATATCGATGAGGAAGGTCTGAGGAGGATAGGTGAGAGGGTATTCAATCTGCAGCGGGCAATCCTGGTGAGGGAAGGACATGCGGGAAGGGAATTCGATACACTTGATGAACGCTGTTTCACCGAACCGCTGGAGTATGACCTCTCCAATCCGGAGTGCATGGTCCCGGGCAAAGATGGTGAGATCGCCTCTCGAAAAGGGGAGGTTGTCGATCGCCAGAAGTGGGAGCAGATGAAAACCGAATATTATCAGCTTCGGAGATGGGATCCGGCTACTGGACTCCAGACCAGGAGCATACTCGACGAACTGGATTTGCCCGAGGTATCACATGACCTCGAAAAGAGAGGTTTACTGGTGGGGTGACGACACCTGACTGCTCAGCTTGTATTAAGGGCAATCATAGCAAAACAAGGAGGAAACATGGAAGAACTGAGAGACTACAGCGGACCATTTAAAAAGGACCTGAAGTATGAAGACTTTTCCAGGGACGTACTGGTAGAGCTATTGCATGCCTACGGGGAGGAGATCAATTTGCTCTCACTGTTCTTTGCCAAAGCGATCAATGAGCGATTTGGCGAGGAAGCTATGCGCGAGATATTGATCGAGGTATGGCGAAGCATGGCTTCTTCAGAACTGGATCCCCCGAAAAAGGCAGCCAAGATCGAAGGGGATGATGTTGAGGCATTCTGTAAAATGAACCAGCTTGCCGGGTCTTTCCCTAACGGAAGGGATTTTTATAAATATGAATACGATTTGATTGATAGAAACCACGCCATTCTCACCGTTCACGATTGCTATGCCTGCCGAATGTATGAGAACAGAGGTTTGCTGGACCAGTGGGACTGGAATTGCAAGATGCTGGAGAGAGAAGGCATGCTGGCTTATATGGCCCACGTGAATCCCAAGATGAAGCTCCGGGAGTTGAGGGCAGGCCGAAAGAGCAGTCCGGACGAGCCTGCATGTAAATGGGAGTTCAAGATAGAGGAGTAGCGACAGGCGGTACTGGTGATGGAACTTGGACTTTCAGATAAGGTGGTCATAGTAACCGGTGGGGGCTCTAATGTAGGCCGCGGTATCGTGATGGGCTTTGCGGAAGAAGGGGCCAACGTAGTTAACGCAGAGATTGATGTTTCCCAGGGGCAATCGGTGGTTGATGATGCCTGCTCGCTGGGCACTGGCCAAACGATACTGGTTCCAACTGATGTAACGAACTGGAATTCGGTTCAGGCAATGGTTCAGAAAACGCTGGAAAAGTTCGGCCGCATCGATGTACTGGTCAATAATGCCGGGGGTACTCCCAGTTACCGGCCCTTTATAAAGAAGAGCCGCGATGAGTGGGAAAAGGAAATCAACCTGAATTACTGGGGTGTTATCAACTGCATCCGCGCTGTGCTGGACCATATGATCGAGCGCAAAGCGGGCAGGATAGTCAACATCGCCTCAGGTTCCGGGCAGATCGGATCGGGGGCGATGAATCTGGCTGTTTATGGTGGGACAAAAGGGGGCGTTATCGCTCTTTCCAGGGGGTTGGCATGGGAACTGGGGAGGCACGGGATAACCGTTAACTGTGTCTCACCGGGCTGGATCGTGCCGGATTCGGAGGCGCATACCGGAGAGAAAAGTTTCTGGAACCAGTGGGGATACGACTTCTTTACGCCAGAGAAACTGGAGATATTCAAGAAGAGCTGGCCCGTTCCGCGCTTTGGAAATCCCCGGGATATCGCCGACTGCGTTTTGTTCGTCGCCTCCGACCGGGCCAGTTATCTAACCGGCCAGACCATCAACGTAGGCGGCGGTGTTGCCATGTGGTGATCCGGAATCGATCGGAAACTAATTTAAACAAAAGTTGTTGTCAATCAAATGGCTGAATTTGGATATGCCGGGCAAATACTCAAAATAGATCTTTCATCCGGGATGGTGGAGGCTGTTCCCACCGAATCGTATACGGGACTGTTTCTCGGAGGGCGTGGCATCGGTGCTAAGGTTTGCTGGGATGAGATTCCACCGGAGACTGGGGCATTTGACGCTGAAAATCGCCTTGTTTTCGCCACGGGTCCGATGGCGGGGGTTCCTGTAATAGGGGGTTCCCGATGGGAGGTTTGTGGCAAATCTCCGGCCACCTCACCCGAGCACTTTAACTACTGCAATCTGGGCGGCAGGTGGGGGGCCGAGCTTAAATTCTCCGGTTACGATGCGCTGGTAGTCAGTGGTAAAGCCGAAACTCCGGTCTACATTCTGATTGATGAGAGCGGCGCCGGATTGAGAGACGCAAGGTCTCTATGGGGACACGGTGCCCATGAGACCAGAGAAGTCCTGAAAGCTGAAGTTGGTGAGTCTGTTAGAGTTGTGGCAATAGGACCGGCAGGCGAGAACCGGGTGGTGATGGCCAGCCTGCTTGCCGAAAACGATGCGAGCGGATCCGGCGGGCTCGGAGCGGTTATGGGTTCCAAGAACCTGAAGGCCGTTGGTGTCATTGGTAAGGGCAAAAAGGCAGCGGTTGCTTGGCCCGACAGACTGAAGGAACTGACCGGGTACTACCGCTCGCTTAAAAGAATAAACTTGAGATTCCCGGCGGAGTTCTCCGCCACCCGCCAGCCCATGGCCCCGATGGATAAGATAAAGAAACAGGATCCGTGCTACGGATGCGTCGGATGTTACCGGATGTTGTATCAGTCGAGAGACGGCAGCGTAGGCAAGTTCATGTGCAATTCCGGCATGTTCTACCAGCACTGGGCGAGCATGCATGGTGGCGAATGGATGGATGTGGCTTTTCATGCCACCAGACTCGCGGATACTTACGGGCTGGATACCAAAGCTATAGATAGAATTATTTACTGGCTGCATGACTGCTACCAGAAAGGAATCCTGACCGAGGAAAGCTCCGGACTTCCTCTTTCCAAAACGGGAACTGCGGAGTTCATTGAAGAGTTAGCCGGAAAGATTTCGTTCAGGGAGGGTATAGGCGATTTACTGGCGTCGGGCCTGGAAAAAGCTGCGGGCTCATTCGGTGAGGCGGCGCAAGCCGTACTCGAAGATACAAGCTATGTCGGGCTGCCCGGCTACAGGCACGTGTATTCACCTCAGCTCTATACTCCTCACGCGGTTTTCTATGCCATGGAGCCAAGGCTGGCGATGGCGCAGTTCCATGAGCTGGGAACAAGCATTCCCAAGTGGATGCTCTGGACGAAGGGAAACCCTAAGGGGTTACCTATCGAATCGCTCCGTGCTATTTCCGAACGGTTCTGGGGCGGCGAACTGGCCGTTGATTTCTCAACCTGGGAAGGCAACGCAATGGCTGCGCGGATGATACAAGACCGGGAATATGCCAAGGCGTGTCTTATCCTTTGTGACAACATATGGCCGGTAATCGAGCTTAAGTCCACCGAGGATCATATCGGCGACCCCACGCTGGAAAGCAGGCTTGTCTCGGCGGTGACCGGCAGGGATATCGATGAGCGGGAACTCTATCATATCGGGGAAAGGGTGTTCAATCTGCAGCGGGCGATTCTGGTCCGGGAGGGGCATCGGGGGAGGGAGGATGATACGCTTCCGGAGGACCTGTTCAGTCAACCGCTGGAGCTCGATTTCCTGAATCCTGAATGCCTGGTACCGGGGAAAGATGGAGAACCTGTATCCCGCAGGGGCGAGGTGATTGATAGAGAGGAATTCTCGAAGATGATGAAGGAGTATTACGCACTCAGGAAATGGGATGATGCAGCCGGACTGCAAACCCGGGAGCAACTGGAGGCGCTGGAACTGGGAGACGTTGCCAGTGATCTGTCACTTCGGGGTCTGCTCGACGGGTAAGATATGAAGTTTAAGTGAGAAAAATGTCGACTTTTGGATATGCCGGGCAGAGGTGGAGAACTGATTTCCAGGAAGGGCGCGGTTGTCGATCGGGAATCGTTCGAGAGGATGAAGGATGAGTACTATGTGCTCCGGAGATGGGATGTAAAAACGGGACTCCAGACGACCGGCCAATTAAAGGCTCTTGATTTACCCGAAATGGCCGATGATATGCAGTTCAGGGGACTGGTTCAGGACGTGATACTTGAAACTGGAGGATAGTTATGCTTACTAAATACGATGAACTCATGTGCCACCAGATAGTCTCCACATTCGACCATGTGGAGACGAGCGCCAGGCAATGGACTGAGAGGGTGATCCTGCACACGCATGATGATAGCGGCAGAATCCACATGAGCAATGGCTTCGGGATTTACCGGAACCGGAACATAATCGACGCCTTTGCCTGCCTGACCGTGGATGGGAAAACCCAGTATAATGTTCGCGCGTCCAGGGAGCTTAGGCGGAATCCGGATGAGGTTGCCGTAGGGCCGTTCTCATATGAAGTTATCGAGCCTTTGAGGAAGGTACGGTACTCACTGGCTGAGGCGGGCTACGATTTGAGTTACGACCTGGAGTTTGATGGGGGGATGCCGCCTCATGAGGAGGATACGCAGTTCTTCCGGGTGCGGGGAAGGGTGGAGGAGCATGTTATACGTTATGACCAGGTGGGGCGGGCCAGCGGCTGGATTAAAGCCGGCGGGCAGGAATACAAACTCGACAAATCGGCTTTCTACGTAGAGCGGGACCATTCGTGGGGGTTAAGGCGAGATGGCGTGCCGGAAGTCGGAGTTCAGCCGGGAGATATTCCCGAGGGCTACCTTTATAGCTGGGCGGTCATGCAGTTCCCGAGCTTTGGGGCAATCTACCACATTCGTGAGTTGTGGGATGGAACCCAGATACTCTCCAGCGGCGGGATTTTCTATCCCTATGGTAGCGGAAAGGAAGAACGAAGGACGCGAAATATAGAGCATGACTTCCAGTTCCAGGAGGATCGACGCAAGATGGTCTCGGGGCAGGTGAAGTTACATCTTGTGGATGGAGAAACGGTTGAGATATCAATGCGCCCCCTCTCCTTCGCCTGCCTGAAGGCCGGCGGCTATTTCGGTCACCGGGGATTCGTCCATGGCCAGTGGATGGGCGAGGACTGGAGCGATGGATACCAGCTTGATTTGACGGACAAATCGGTGCTCGATGATGTGTCCTTCCTTGATAACACCTCCTGTGAACTTCGGTGCGGGGATGAGGTGGGTTACGGTGTTTTAGAGCTGGTGGTTACCGGGAAATATCCGAGGTATGGGTATCAGGGATACTGATTTGTGTTGGGTTCAACTTAAAACTCATTGAAGGAGGGAACAATGTCACTCTTTGCCAGGAACGTAATCATTTCTATGGTGCTGCTGATAATGCTTGTGACTGTAGCTGCCTGCGGCGGGGATAATGGTACAGAAGAACCAGCCACCTCGCCGACGACAGGTCAGCCGGGTACTACCGAACCGGCTGAGGATGTTGTAATAACCATTGGCAACCTCACGGATATAACCGGTGTTTCGGCCAATGCCCAGGAGGTCATCAATTACGCTCTGAATGACCTGGTCGATTATTTTAATGACGAGAATCTCATTCAGGGTGTCAAACTCAAAGTTTTGGATTATGATACGCAGTTTGATCCTTCCAGGGACATACCGGGCTATAAATGGTTGAAGGAACGAGGAGCTGACCTGTTTGTTACCGGAGTGACTTCCACGCCCGTTACCCTTCAATCGGTGGTCAACAAGGATGAAATGTTGCTCTTCCCATTGAGCGGGAACGCCAAAACCCTCGAGCCACCCGGATGGGTGTTCGCGCCCGCTACGCTTCCCGAGCATGAGGCGCTTACACTCGTGAAATGGATCGCTGAGAACGACTGGGATTACGAGGCAAAAGGGCCGGCCAGAATCGGGGGTGCCTCATGGGCCGAGCCGAATGGTGAGGCCTTTATGACCTCGGCAGAGGCATATGCCAAAGCTCATCCGGAACAATTTGACTGGGTGGGAACTCATATGACCGATTTCACATTCACCTGGGGACCGCAGGTTGAAGCCCTGAAGGACTGTGACTATGTGTTCACCCCCAATCCCATGATGTCTTTCGTCAAGGAGTACCGGGATGCCGGTTATGACGCCAAATTTATTGGCAACGGTCCTCACATCGCCTTCATGAGGCTTGTAGATGACGCGAAACTCTGGGACGAGATCGATGGCATGTTCATTATCAGTCCTTCCCGCTACTGGGGGGAGGATGGTATGCTTGTCAACCTCCGTGAAAAGCTCCTTTACGAGAATCATTCCGCCAGTGAGGCTGAGAAAATAAAGCGAATGGGTGGCGCGTATAACGGGCTGGATAATATCTACGTTGTGCTGGATATCATTCGAAAGACGGCTGACAGAGTTGGCCCGGAAAACATAAATTCACAGACGCTTTATGATACGGCTACCTCGTATTCACTTGTCGTCGATGGGGTGGAACGCTACAGTTTCAGCGAGACCAAACGCTATGCTGCCAATTATTACGGAGTATATGAAGCCGATGCGGAAAAGAAAACACTGGTTAGAGCCAATTCGGAATGGCTCTATCATGTGACTTCTCCAACTCAATGACAGTCAGGGAGGTATGGCCTTATGACAACGGAAGAGCTTGAGTCCAGAATAAGAAGACTGGAGGATATAGAGGAAATAAAGAAACTTAAAGCGACTTACTGTTACCTGTGCGACGGGGGACTGGATAATCCGGAGAATCGTGACGCGCTTATTTCCCATTTCACTGCGGATGCGCAAGTCGATTTCGGGCTGGGACCGGGCTCGCAATTCCAGGGTCCCGAAGGTTTGAAGACTTTCTTTGGTGAAGTCGTCCCTTCAGCGGTTTCCTTTTGTATTCATATGGTTCACAATCCCGTAATCGAGGTTAATGGCGATAACGCGACCGGGAGATGGTACTACGAAGCGCCTACCACGGATACCACTACAGGTAAAGCGCAGTGGATGGTGGGAACCTACTTTGAGGAATATGTCAGGGAAAATGGTGAATGGAAGTTCAAATCAATTGAAACCGTGTGGAAGTATATCAGTCCTTATGATGAGGGGTGGGCCAGAAACAGGGGAGAACTTCTGAAAGGTACGAAGTAGTAAGGGGAGTGCTGGTTACCGAAATGAGTGACGATTACAAAGCTGTCGTCAAACGGTATTTTGAAAGGATAAACTCTTCCGATCCGGATTTGCTGGATGTATTCGCGGATGATGTCAAATATGAGGTGCCGGGTGAGATGCCGGTCTCGGGCACATATTATGGTAAGGACCAGATAATGGGAATGTGGCTCAGCTTCTTCGAGAGGCTGGATTACATCAGGATTCATCCGGAGGAGATGGTTGCCGAGGGGGAAACGGTTGTGGTGCGGGCGAGGGGGGAGGCTATGACAAAAGAGGGCGAAGAATACAATAACCTTTATGTGTTCTTCTTCCGATTTCGCGATGGTAAGGTGTTCGAGGTGCTGGAGTTTCCTGATACCGCCTATGCCGAGACTGTGGCTTTCGGGGCCCGGCTGGTTCGTGAGATATAGTATTGCGATCACTGAAAATACTACGAACATGTGGATAAATGTGACGGAAGGCGGTTATGGATAGATTACAGAATAAAGTGGCACTGATCACCGGAGCGGCTTCCGGAATCGGGGCGGCGTGTGCGTACCTTTTTGCGCAGGAAGGCGCTCGTGTAGCGGGATTCGACATCAGTCAGGATGGCGATGAAAACTGGAAATCAGCGGTTGAAGCCTCGCCGGAGGCGGTTCTGGAACCGGGGGATGTGAGAGATGAGGAGAGGGTTAAGCATGCATTTGGGCGAATTCGAGAGAAATTCGGAAGAATCGACGCGTTAGTTAATTGTGCCGGGATTGCCGGTGGAGGGCCGGTTCATATGGTTCCTGTAGAGGAATGGGACCGGGTGATGGATATAAACCTCAAAGGGACCTTTCTCGTTTCCAAGCATGTATTGCCGGTGATGATGGAACGTAGTTCGGGAAGCATTGTGAATATCTCCAGCATCGAGGGGATGGATGGGTTTGAGGGGGGAAGCTCTTACAATACGTCGAAAGCAGGGGTGATATCACTGACCAAAAATATGGCCATGGACTATGCCCGTAAAGGTATCAGGGTAAACGCTATATGCCCCGGCTTTATCGATACGCCGCTGGCGGCTCAAATGGTATTCAATAATGAGGCTCTGGGTGATATCGGGGAAAGGATTCTGGAGGCTGTCTTAATGGGGAGGCTGGGGAGGCCGGGGGAGGTAGCAAAGGCGGCACTGTTTCTGGCTTCCGATGAATCCTCTTTCATCACCGGACACTCACTGGTAGTGGATGGAGGTTTCACTGTCGGCCACCGGTTTGGTGTCACCAGGATAATGGGATTGGAGGACCAGGCATTATGATCACCAGATACGATGAATTATTCTGCCATCAGGCTGTTTCCACATTTGACCGGCCGGGAACAAGCGCCCGCGAGTGGACCGAAAGGGGTTGGCTCCAGGCTCACGACATACACGGTGCCGCGCATCTGGCCACCGGATTCGGTTACTACCCCAACCGCAATATTATTGATGCCTTCGTGTGCTTCACCATTCGCGATGAGGTGGAGTACATAGTGAGAGCTTCCCGTGAGTTACGCCCCGATATAGATGCGTTGCAGGTTGGGCCGTTCTCATATGAGATCGTGGAGCCGCTGAACAAGATACGTTATAAGCTCGACGAAAACGAGTACGGATTGAGCTACGACATTTTGATCGAGGGTGTAAGTCCGCTTTTCGAGGAAGATCCGGCTCAGTTTCAGATCAGCAGGGGAAGGGTGAGAGAGCATATCAAGCGAATGGTACAGAGTGGAAAACCCCGCGGATGGATCAAGGCTGGTGATGAACTCTTTGAGCTGGATGAAAGCTGGGTCGGTGAGAGGGATCGTTCATGGGGTATCAGGATGGCCGGCGCGGACTTCGTGGAGACGGGCGTGCAGTTTCCCGAAATACATGATGGCCAGCTTTTCAATTTCATCCTGATGCAATTTGAGGACTGGGGTGCAAGCTTTCACATCAGGGAGATATGGGATGACAACCTCGGCCTGGCAAGGAGGTGGCATTTCGGTGGTGGGCTTTTCTACCCTTACGGCGTTGATAAGCCGCCGCTGGAGCTGGCCAACGTGGAGCACTTTTACGAGTTCAGTAATGAAAGGCCGGAACAGCCCAGAAGATTCACAGGGGGCAAGGTAATTCTTCATGTCATTGATGGTTCGCGGATAGAGGTTTCCATCCGGCCCATCACCATCTGTTACCAGGCTCCGGGCGGATACGGGGGATTCTACAAGGGATTTATCCACGGTTACTGGATGGGTCCTTACTGGATGGACGGGCACAAGCTGGACGTAACTGATCCCGAGGTGATGAGCGAGATATGGGGATACTGTGATTACGGTTCAGAGTTCCATTACAAAGATGAGATCGGATATGGGACGACTGAGTTGATGGTGGTCGGCAAGTACCCAAAATACGGCTATCAGGGATATTAGAGGAGGAAACTAATGCATGATTCAACCAGGGCCTTTTTCGATATGTTTCCACCGGAGAAACGCAATGACTTCTTTGGCGGTTACCTGTACCTGAAGTACATTAATCAATTCGCGTCGATTGCCTGCAGGAACATAAATCTTCCATACAAAGAGTTTGGTCATCCGCAACTCGGTGAAATTGAGGATGGCATCAGGGAGATGCTGGAGGCATATACTCAGGAGATAACCGAGGCCTCGACCGGTGGTGCTGAGACGGACATATACCATGCGAAAGTTGTTCCTTATCTCGACGCGCTCAAGCTGGTAACTCAGAAAGAGGATATTAATCTGACCCTTCCCGAGCAGGTGGTTCCCTGGAAGGTTGCCCGGGATGTCATATTGCAGAATCCCGAATCACTTGCTGTAGGTCCCTGTGGATGTCGACTGAATTCCGACAGTCCATGCGTGCCTTATCCGATGGAAGTCTGCCTGATGGTTGGTGACCCTACAGCTCAGTTCATAGCGGACCTGAATTCCGGATTTCGAAAAATAACGCCTGATGAGGCTATGCAGGTGCTCGAGGAATCGCATAAGAGGGGAGAGGTGCATACCGCGTATTTCAAAAGAGAGATAGGCAACCGGTTTTTCGCTATATGTAACTGTTGCAGTTGCTGTTGCATGGGTGTGAAGATGTGGAATCTTATCGGTGGTTTACCGGGTGCCAGAGCAGTCGGTGACCTCTGCTTCCTGGTGCCATCCGGGTATGTTGCCGAAATCACCGATGACTGTTCGGGCTGTGGAACTTGTGCAGAAGCGTGTAATTTTGAGGCGATTACCATGGATGAGGAGAACCAGCGAGCGATTGTTGAGCTGGAGAAATGCATGGGATGCGGTGGCTGCCAGGGTGTATGTCCGGAGGATGCCATAAACCTCAGACGAGATCCGTCCAAAGGCGAACCACTCGATCTCGACGTATTGAAAGCAGAGCTGAAGTCCATAGCGTAAACTTGTTTCACTGTCGTTATCATCGTATAGTTGGGTACAAGCAATAGAATATGAGGTGAGAATGACTGAACAGAGGGCGACGAATATCTACTGGCATCAGGGGCGGGTTACCCGGGCTGACCGGGAGAATCTTACGCATCACAGAGCCTTCACATTGTGGTTCACCGGCATATCGGCCTCAGGCAAATCCACCCTGGCCATTGCTACCGAGCGGGCATTGCATGAAAGGGGTTGCCTTACCTACATCCTTGATGGGGATAATATTCGTCACGGACTTAATAAAGACCTGGGCTTCTCACACGAAGACCGGACTGAGAACATCCGGCGCATTGGCGAACTGGCCAACCTCTTCCGGGAGTCGGGCGTCATCAATATCGTGGCTTTTATTTCCCCGTACCGGGCTGACCGTGATGCCGCCAGGAAGCTGGCTAACTCCGATGGGTCATTTATTGAAATATTCGTTGACTGCCCGGTAAGTGTCTGTGAGGAGCGTGACCCTAAAGGGATATACAAAAAAGCTCGTGCGGGAGTAGTAAAGGAGTTTACCGGTATCAGCGCTCCTTATGAGGCGCCCGAAAACCCCGAGGTTCACTTACATACGGATAAACTCTCACCCGAGGAATGCGTTGAGAGAATAATTGGCTACCTGGCAGAACAAAAGTACATTTCGGGATAAACAGCCACAGAGGTGAATAATGAGCAACGGGCCTCAGCCGATCAGGGACCTGGCAAGACCCGAAACGCCGCTTCTTTTCAGAACGGCGAATTTCGCCGGTTGCCCGCTGGCCTCGCGGTTGGTCAAACTTGAAGAGGAGAGTCTGCTGGCCGCGGCCAGAAAGAAAACCGGACTGAATGATTTCGGAGATGATTCCTTTCGCGAGCCGATGAGAATCCTGTTAAAGGCTCTGGATAAGGAAGCGAGCCTGAGTGCCTTCGGCCGGTTTGCCACCCGCAGATTTATTATCCAGCTCCTCTCCACCCGCCTGCTGCTCCAGGACCTCCTGAAGCAGCACCCCGAAATCCTCCAGGAGCCAATCGAAAGCCCCATCGTCGTTGCCGGATTGCCCAGAACCGGAACCACTCACCTCCACAATCTTCTGTCTCAGGACCCGGCTCTACGCTATCTGCCATACTGGCAGACGCTTGAACCCCTCCCCCCACCAGATAGCCGCCCGGAGAAGGGAGAAGACCCCCGCATAAAACAGTGCCGGCAGGCCCTGAAGGTGATCCAGTACATCATGCCCCTGTTTCCGGCCATGCACGAGATGACCGTCGACGGTCCGCACGAGGAAATCCAGCTCCTGGCGGTTCATTTTTCCTCGATGCTCTTCGAGACCACTTACCATATACCCGGTTACCGGGACTGGTACAAGGCAACGGATCATACCGGTGCCTACGCATATATGAAGACCATCCTGCAGGCGGTCCAGTGGCTGCATGGGGATAACAGGCGCTGGGCTCTCAAGTCGCCCCAGCACCTCGAACAGTTTGGCCCCCTGCTAAAGGTCTTTCCCGATGCCAGGATCGTTCAGACTCACCGCGATCCCGTAAGAATCACCGCCTCCCTGTGCGTAATGATCGCCTACGCGCATCGCATGAATAACGCCAGCGTCGATCCGGTGGCCATCGGGCGTTACTGGGCCGACAGAACCGAGGATCTGCTGCGGGCTTCCGTGGAAGACCGCCACCTGATCCCGAAGGAACAGGTAATGGACGTCCGTTTCAGCGACTATATGGCCGATCAGATGGGCACAATCAAAAAGGTTTACGAGTTCGCGGGACAACCTTTTACTGAGGAGGCGGAGCGGGCCATACAGGCGTTCATAGATGCCAATCCCAAAGGAAAGCACGGGTCGGTTCTCTACAGGCTGGAGGATGTGGGTATCGATCCGGCGGAGCGTCGCCAGGCCCTTACGTTTTACCAGGAATTCTTCGATGTTCCCGATGAATAGAGAGGAGGTTGCGGATGGAAAAGAAGTACACCTTCTGCCGCATTTGCGAGTCGGGCTGCGGATTTGCAGCCGAAGTTGATAACAACAGGATAACCGCTTATTACCCGGATAAGGAACACCCCGTTTCCAGGGGATACGGATGCGTCAAGGGCAGGCATATGCTCGATATTCAGTATCACCCTAAGCGGCTGCAATACCCGCTCAAGAAAGCCGGCGGGCGGTTTGAGAGGATCTCCTGGGAGCAGGCCATCGACGAGATCGGCACCAGGCTGGTAGATCTCAAGGAACAACACGGACCCGATTCCATCTCGGCCTACATGGGCAATGTGCTTGCCTTTTCCTTTGCCGCTGTGCTCTATTCCGGCGCGCTGATGTCCTTTATCGGTACCCGTAACAGCTACGGTCCCGGTTCGCAGGATTGCTCCAACAAGTTCGCCCATTCCCGGAGGTTCTACGGCTCGGCGTTTACCATTATCTTCCCCGACCTCGATAACATCGATTTCTTCCTGGCGATGGGCACCAATCCGCAGTCCTCACATTTCACCTTCCTCAACTGTCCCCGCCCCATGGAGAAGCTGAAAGAGATGGAGGAACGTGGATGCCGGATTGTCTGGATCAATCCGAGGAAGACCGAGGCGGCAAAGGCCGTCGGGGAGCATCACTTTATCAGGCCCAACAGCGATGTATACCTTCTGTTGGCGATGATCAATTATGTGCTGGAAAACGGACGGGAGGATAAAGATTTCGTCCAGGACTATTCGAAGGGAATCGATAAACTGAGGGAGGTTGCCAGGGAGTTCGGGGGAGATCTCGGGGAAATAGCCGCCATCACGGGCATTCCCCAGGAGGATATCATTGGCATTACCGAGGGATTTCTCGAGGCGTCGGGGAAAGGAGGGGCGGCGGCATACGGTAGGGTCGGGACGGACAGGGGGCCTTATGCCACTCTGAAAGCATGGGCTCTCGATGTGCTCAATTTCATAACCGGAAACGTGGATAAGAAAGGCAATCTTT
The DNA here is from genome assembly GCA_046484125.1 of Dehalococcoidia bacterium. GTDB lineage: Bacteria > Chloroflexota > Dehalococcoidia > SZUA-161 > SpSt-899 > JBGLNL01. The sequence goes on from JAWOBX010000102.1 coordinate 35,642, forward strand.
ATTCACCGGGTTTCTTTAATATAGCCAAGCTTAATGACCTGACAGCGGTCCCGCCTGGCCAGGAGCCCCGCAGTCGCATCGGAGATTTCCCCTCGGTTGTGGGCTGTATGCCGGCGGCGACGATGGCGGATGAGATCCTTACTCCCGGAGACGGCCGTATTCGCGCCATGCTGGTGATGTCGGGCGACCCCCTGATAAGTCTGCCCAACGCCGGCAAGCTGGGGGAGGCTTTCCGGAACCTGGACCTGCTGGTATCCATAGACATATTTATGAATGAAACCGGCAAACTGGCTGACTATATACTTCCATCCACGACATTCCTCGAACGTGAGGAGTATTCCCATTTCATGGCTGCCTACAGTCCAATGGCCTTCGTGCCTTATTCCCCGGCGGTAGTTGAGGCGGAGGGCGATGTAAAGGATGAATGGGAGATTTTCAATCTGCTGAGTGAGAAGATGGGAGTTCCCAGCATTGGACCTGACCCGTTCGAGGTTATCAAAATGCTTTTCCCCGGTGAAGACGCTGCCAGATTCGATGAAATGCGACGTTCGGAGCGAGGCATCTTTCTTAACGAGGACCGCAAAGCTCAGCGCAACGTTCTGCTGCCCGATGGACTCAACCTGCCCGACAAGCTTATACCCCTGGTGTCGGATGACTACATGGACGAGCTGGAGAAACTGAGGCGGTGGGAACTGCCTCATGACGAGGGCTACCCCCTTTCGCTGATAAGCGGGAGAAAGCTGGAGACCATAAACAGCTGGCTCCATGCCCGAGGCGATACGAATCACTGCTATTTGAATCCGGAGGACGCAGGGGAACTGGGGATAGGTGATGGCGATAACGTTCGGGTTTCGAGCCGGGTCAATTCGATTGAGATACCTTCCAGTATCACTGATGAGCTTATGAAGGGGGTGGTCTGGATTCCTCATGGCTGGGGGAAGACTGTTGGTGAAGCCCCCGACATGGCCGTGGAGAAGCGTGGAGTAAATGTCAATTTGATAACCGACGACGACTGGACAAGGCTTGAGCCTCTGGCGGGAATGGTAATGCTGGATGGGGTCCCGGTCAGGGTGCAGAAAGCGTGATAGAGGCCTGAAACCGGTCTAGAGTGAGGATCATGAGTATTCAAAGGCGTGTGAAGACTGAAGAGGGAACGACGATAGTACGCACCTCCGCCCCTCTCACCTGTGGGCCCGGGTGCGGGATTCTGGCCCATGTGAAGGATGGAGTACTGCTCAAGGTGGAACCAGGGGATTTCCCGGAGACAGGTCACCTGTGCGCGCGAGGAATGGGCTATCCTCAATGGGTTTACCATCCTGACCGGTTGAAGTACCCGATGAAGCGCGTGGGTGAGAGGGGTGAGGGGAAGTGGGAGCGCGTCTCGTGGGAGGAAGCGCTGGAGATAGTCGCCTCTCGATTTAAGGAAATCGGGCAGGAATATGGCAGCGCTTCCGTTGCCTGGATGGTGGGGGGTGGTGCTCTGGGGGCGCTGACGGCCAGTGCCGTAATGGGGGCTGCCGGGGCATGCGGCGGAACGTTCGTTCTGCCGCTGGGGATGGGGGATTCGGCCGGGCCTACCGGAGATAAGATTACCTACGGTACAACTCTCGCCCTGGGTGAGAGATACACCGTCAATTTCGAGCAACCGGCACTCATTCTGGTCTGGGGCAACAATCCGGCGGAGACCGATTTCTTCAAGTGGCGGCGGCTGATGAAGGCCCGAGAAAAGGGGGCGAGGGTGGTGGTTATTGACCCTAGATTCACAACCACAGCTTCAAAGGCGGATGAGTACATTCCGATCAAACCGGGTACGGACCCCGCACTGGCTCTCGGCATGCTGAATGTCATCATTGACCGGCATCTTGAAGATGCCTCTTTCCTCAAGAGTAAGACGGTCGGGCCTTTCCTGGTCCGGAGCGACAACGGGCACTTCTTAAAGGGGAAAGATACTGACTCGGGTGAAACCGATAAATACATGGTCTGGGATACTGCATCGGGTGCCGTGAAGACTTCGGACGCACCGGAAGCTGTATCTGCATTGACCGGCGAGTACCGGGTTGAAGGGATAGACTGTAAACCGGCGTTCCAGCTCCTGGCTGACCTGGTAAGTGAATACGAGCCGGATAAGGTTTCCGCCATAACCGGCGTTCCCGCCGAAACCATTACCAGATTGGCTGACGAATATGCCGAAAGGAAGCCGGCAGCTTCCTACCGGGGGATGGGACTGCAGCGAACCTTCCACGGAGATCATTCCTGGCGCGCGATCAGCACGCTGGCTGCCGTGACAGGCAACATCAGCTTCGATGGATACGGCGGATTCGAACCGAACTACGCCGCGTTTATGACGCTTGGAATACCGAATCTGCTCCCGGTACTGAATATGTATGAAGCCATACTCGAGGGGAAATCGTTTCCGGTCAGGGCCGTCTGGATGGCCAGGCACAACATGGTCAACCAGCTTCCCGATTTCAATGTGGTTACCCGAGAACTGCTTCCCCGACTGGAGTTCATAGTCACCGCTGAGATGTTTATGAGTCTAAGCGCTCAGTATTCCGATATCGTTCTGCCGGCCTGCAGCTTCTTCGAGTGTAATGATGTGGTCGTTCCAGCCGGACTGGGTACCCACGACTACATGCAACTGCAGCAGGAGGCTATAAAGCCTTTGCATGAGTCGAGATCCGATTTTGATATGCTTGCCGGACTGGTCAAGGCTATGGGAATTGAGGGGTTCATGGA
>JAWOBX010000115.1:0-21747 GCA_046484125.1 Dehalococcoidia bacterium
TTCAAAGCCAGGGGAAGACGTTTTTGCGAACGAATTCGAAATTTTGCCGGACTTTCTCGGCACCAGATACTATCCCCATGTGTCCCGGCAGAAGATGCTCCGCGTTCAGCTTTGAGAGGGCATTTATGCTTTCTTTCAGTTGTTTACCGCTACCACCGGGGAAATCTACTCTTCCTGTATTCCCGGCGAAAACCACGTCTCCGCAGATAATTATTCCTTTGTCTTCACAATAAAAAGTAATACTGTCGGGGGAATGGCCGGGCGTGCTGAGGATCTGGAAGTCAAGGTTTCCGGTGTTCAGGTTTGAGTCAAGCAGACCATCTTCATGGATATGGACCGGGTCCATGCCGAATACCTTTGTCACATCGATAACGGTGGTATTATAGGATTCCTTTTGCAGCGGATGCAACATGATTCTGGCATCGGTTAACCTCTTAAGACTCTCTGTGGCCCAGTAATGGTCAAGATGGAGATGTGTGTTGACAATCATGTCGATACTCTCCGGGTCGATGCCTTCTTTGTTGAGCGCCTCGGTGAGCATCGGGAGATAGTGATCGAGTCCGGGGTCTATCAGTACGGTTATATCATCCCTGATTACGTAGGTGTTACAATCCATCATCCCGCTTTCGGGGAAATAATAAACATTATCGGTTATTTGCATATCCAGTCCCTTTGCCTTTCACCAGATTACGACTTCGTCTATGTCGTATTTCTCCCTTAGAAACTTAATTATGCCGTCTCTTGTCGCTTCATCCCTGATAGGTTCTATTTCAGATACCGGGAGCCCGCTGTCGTTTGTTCTGCATTGCCAGTTCCTGAGATATCCGGGAACCATAATATACATGTGTGGTGGGTACCACCCCGCGCAGCACCCCCCCATGGCGCTGGTATGCCCCACGAAGTAGATAATCTCCTCATCATCATAAGGCATAGTTGTTTCCTCTGATTTCCAGATGTAGCCGGTGGAGTACTCGATTTCCTCGTTCAAGGGGAAATGGGCGTATTCTTCAAACATAACGTTAAGCCTCCATGTTCACCAGATTCATTATAAACCGAGTGGCCGCAATAGGACAAGCTCCACCTGATTCCTTAAAAAACAACGGTGAATTGGCACCCTTCCGAACGCTGCCTCCCCTCCCGGGCAGAGAGCGCTTGAGGATCTCCTTTGTGCTCAGGCGGGGGGATCGACCGTATTATGAAAAAGAACAAACGCATAAAGAAATCGTTTTATCGGGGAGGGGAATAGCAAACTGCGTCGATTTATAATTGACATGACAGTAGTTACCCACCCGGAGGTGAATCTAATTCTATTGGAGACGCTGTTGCCGGGTTATAGCGGGTATCTATGTCCGCTTGCCTCGTTGTCCCGGTATTGCTATACTCATCTAGAGAGCCGAAGCCTGAAACTGTATTCATGAATTACGATGCCCTGACATATCTCATTCTTACCTTCGGTGGGTGCCTGGGTATTTATCAAATCGCTGCCGCCGCCGCTGACCTCAAGGGTCTCCGTTTCTTGAGCAGTACCGTTTACAGCTACGTTATCGGATTTGCGATTCTTGGCGCGACTTATGGGTGGTTTTTCACCTGTGCCGACTTGAATATGAATGCCAACGATGCCGCGGTTGTTGAAGGGCACGAACAACTTGAGTTCTTTCTCCTCGGAGCGTTTATATCCCTCATTGTCACATTTCTGATATCCTCCCTGACCGGTTTACGCCACCCCAAAAGAACCGATTCACAGTCTGTCGGGGAAGGTATTGAAGACCTCAAAACTAAAACGTTTTTCCAGGCCTGGGCTTACAGGAGAAAGGAAAGAGGTAGGGGACGATGACCGCACCTGATGCCGCGGTATCGGAGTGGATTACCGGTTTCTCAAGCGAATTTTCCGCTGTTGAAGGGTTTATGAGCGTATTGGTCTCTGACTTCTTCATTCCGGTGAGCATCAGTCTGTATATGCTTTTCCTTTGGTTCGGGACTCGTGATGCGGCTCACAGGGAGAGGAATCAATATGGGATCATGTGTGCCTCTGCCGCGCTTGGTTTTGCCTGTCTGGTGATTGAGGTGGTCAATAATAGCGTCGAAATGTGGGCCAGGCCTTTTGAGGTTGACGCCGGCGCTCGAGCTGCCGCTGAGGCTATTTTCTATCTCCCTCATGACCCTTCATTTCCCGCCAATCTCGCGGGCGTCTCATTCGGAGCAGCTATGGGTATATTCATCTATAATAGAAAAGCCTCTATACCGGTTTTTGTACTGGCTGTCATATGGTCAGTTTCCCGCGTTTACGCTGGGGTCCACTATCCGCTTGATATACTGGGAGGCGCTGCTATCGGTATGGTTACAGCGTTCTTTTCATATGGCTTGCTTCGGGTTTTCCACTTCATCCCCGAATTTTGCCTGAATATCGGAAGGAAGCTATACCTGGCTTGATTGCTCTGGAAAGCTATTCGAAAACTTTAATCCTGCGGCGAGGATCCCTTCCGGTGCTTTTTGATCGCAGATTGGCCCTGGCGACTGTCTCGTGTTGAAGCCGCCTGATGAATGAGTTCTGGGGGCTCAATTCCAGCGCGCCACCTCTCAGCCTGATTATACCGATGGCCTCCTCTGCCTCTCGAAGGGCTTCGGTCGCCTGGTCGGGTTCCTCATGGAGGTTATAAAGGTCCGCCAGGCTTTGTTCTATTTGAGAGAGCGTATTGCTTCTCAACACGTAGATAGGTACCCTGCTGTACTCCGCCGTCTGTAATATCTGAGGATTTTTCCTGTAGTGATTCTTGGTAATCAGCAGTAAATCCGCCGCATTGAGGTTATCCACCAGACTGATCGGCAGCTGCATTCTCTTTGATACCTTTTCCAGCCTGCTGCGGTCTATGCCAAAGGGATATATCCTCTTGGGATTGTAATCATCACTCCATCCGGGCGTTTGTTCCGCCGGCTGGAGTGATATCTCAGGCTTTTCCTTCCTGGTATGCACTTCTCCGTCCTGGTCGAACCATCTCTCCTCGATGTCGAGCTCTCTCCCGCGGAGTATCGAATCCACAGTTGAAGAAACGTCGGGATGAATGGCGACGCGATCCCAATCCTGTATCTCCACTATCACATCGAACGTGGGTGGCGCTTTTCGCTCGAGGATGGATTTCTGAGTACGTCTGCGGCGGGCCTCTTCGTCTCCCAGAGTTACCGTCTGTATGCCTCCCACCAGATCGGCAAGGGTGGGATTCATAATCAGGTTCTCGAGTTCGTTCCCATGTGCCGTGCCCACCAGTTGAACCCCTCTTTCGGCGATGGTGCGGGCGGCCAGTGCCTCGAGCTCGGTGCCTATCTCATCGATGATGATCACTTCAGGCATATGGTTCTCCACCGCCTCAATCATAACGGTGTGCTGCATGGATGGTCGGGCTACCTGCATTCTGCGGGCGCGCCCGATAGCGGGGTGGGGAATATCTCCGTCACCGGCGATCTCATTGGAGGTGTCTACAATGACGACCCTTTTCTCGAGCTCGTCAGCCAGTACACGCGCCACTTCACGCAGAAGGGTGGTTTTGCCCACCCCGGGACGTCCGAGGAGCATGATGCTTTTACCGGATTCCACCAGGTCGCGTATCAATTCCACGTTACCAAACACAGCCCGCCCGACGCGGCATGAAAGTCCGATTATATCTCCCGTCCGATTACGTATGGCCGAAATGCGGTGAAGTGTACGTTCAATCCCCGCCCGGTTATCCTCGCCGAAGGCGCTGATTCGTGAGGCAACGTAGTCTATATCCTGGCTGGTGACTTCCGCGGGATTGAGAACCACCCGTTTATTGGAAAAACGCGCCTCTGGCTGCCTCCCCAGGTCAAGTACCACTTCCAGGAGTTCGTTACGATCATTAGTTTCCCATAACGGCGCGGCTATATAAGATGGTAAAACACCAAGCATTATGTTGAGGTCGTCAGTTATCTGTCTTTTCATTGATGCAACCTGGAATTGACAATATCAACGAAGTAGGAGTGTAGCCGGGTATCGGAGGTCAGTTCCGGATGAAAAGCAGCCAACACTATATTCCCGGATCTGGCGGCCACTGGCGTGCCGTTTTCAAGTCGTGCCAGTACCTGTACATCGTGTCCGGTTTTCTCAATCCATGGTGCGCGGATGAAAACCGCGTGGAATGGAGCATCGCCAAGAGCCGGTATGTGAAGATCTGCCTCGAAGCTTTCTACCTGTCGACCGAACGCGTTGCGACGCACTTGTATATCCACTGCCCCCAGCGAATAGCCGTTGAGTCCTATTACGTCACTGGCGAGAAGGATCATGCCGGCGCAGGTGCCGAGGACCGGCATACCGTCGGCTATCATCCTCTGGAGGGGTGCGGCAAGCTCGTATTCCTTTAACAGCTTTCCGATAGTAGTGCTTTCCCCACCCGGGATCACCAGTCCGTCCACTCCCTCGAGTTCTCCTGGAAGACGGACGGGCACCGATTCTGTACCGAGCTGGTTCAGGATATCTAAATGCTCGCGGAAGGCACCTTGAAGGGCGAGTACTCCTATGCGTTTCATATCAAAAGTGGTTGAGTCCGTATACCTGCTGTGGAATTCATCCCGGTAAGTCTCTCGCAAAAGCGCGTGTTTGGATGCCGATTACCAGCCTCGAGTTGCAAGCAACTCATCTTCAGGGATTGACTTGATCTCGATTCCATGCATCGCTTTACCGATGTTTTCGGAGACCTCGGCGATGATATCGGGGTCGTTATAATGCGTGGTAGCCCTGACAATGGCTTTGCCCATGATTTCCGGGTTCGATGACTTGAAGATGCCGGACCCGACGAAATTACCATCGGCGCCCAGCTGCATCATCAAAGCGGCATCGGCAGGGGTGGCTATTCCGCCGGCGGCGAAGTTCACTACCGGGAGCTTTCCGCTATCATGTACCTCTTTTACCAGCTCAAAGGGAGCCCCGATCCGTTTAGCTTCTGCCATGAGCTCGTCCTCGCTCATGTTCTGAAGCTTGCGGATGCTCCCCATAACTGCTCTCATATGCCTGACGGCTTCGACTATATTTCCCGTTCCCGCCTCACCCTTGGTTCGGATCATGGCCGCGCCCTCACCAATGCGCCGCAGGGCTTCGCCCAGATCGCGGCAACCGCAAACAAATGGTACGCTGAAATTATGTTTGTATATGTGATGGCTCTCATCGGCAGGAGTGAGCACTTCCGATTCATCGATATAATCCACGCCAAGCGATTCCAGCACCTGCGCTTCAACAAAATGTCCTATTCTGCATTTGGCCATTACCGGTATGCTTACCGCCTCCATAATAGCCTGGATAAGGCCCGGGTCCGACATGCGGGCCACACCACCGTCTGCTCTGATATCCGACGGTACTCTCTCCAGGGCCATTACGGCACAGGCCCCGGCTTCCTCCGCTATTTTGGCATGCTCGGGTGTGACGACATCCATGATGACGCCTCCCTTGAGCATCTGGGCCAGGCCAGTCTTTACTTTCCAGGTACCCTTCTCCATCCTGTATCCTCCGTGGAGCTGTAAGAGAAACCGGTTCTACTGCTACTGATTAAGATTATGTCTCGCAAAAAATATTTTACGCTTGCCATAGGGGGAATGCAAGCATTACACGCAGCTAAAAAAATGTTTTCAATTGCAAACGGCGCATCCCGCATGTGAGGAGGAAAGGTCTATGTGACATCTGGTACCAATCGATAGCTGTTTTTGGGCAGACTCCGTGTGATATAATCGGCGTATGCGTCGATTCCATATCTGGACGATAGGCTGCCAGATGAACAAGGCGGATTCGTACAGGCTCAGCCGGGAGTTGAACGGGCTGGGGCTTGAGCAGGTCACGCGTTTTGAAGAGGCGGATGTTGTCATTTTAAACAGTTGCGTGATTCGCAAGAGCGCTGAAGACAAGGTTGTAAACAAGTTATCCAGTTTGATGTCTCTGAAGCGCAAGTTCCCCGGAGTCACGCTGGTACTGACCGGCTGTCTCGTCGATTCCAGCATCGACAGCCTCAGGGTACGCTTCCCTCATGTTGATTTCTTCTTGAAGCCGCAGCAGTACGGCCAATTATTGGAATATGTGAGTAAGACCTGCTCAAATACTCGCGCTGAGTCCCCGCTCGTGTGTCACGAGTGGCCATCCGCGTTTATCCCCATTATTCAGGGATGTAATAATTTCTGCTCTTACTGCATTGTGCCATATCGGCGGGGCAGGGAAAAAAGCCGTCCCGCGGACGAGATAATCCGCGAAGCAGAAGAACGGGTTAAGGAGGGGGTCAGGGAGATTACCTTACTGGGACAAAATGTCGATTCCTACGGGCATGATCTACCTGATACCCCCACTCTCGCGGATTTGCTCACAGAGTTGAATGATATTGAGAACCTGGCAAGAATTCGCTTTCTTACTTCCCATCCAAAGGATATGACTGACGATCTGATTGACGCGGTGGCCAGCCTGGATAAAGTCTGCGAGCATCTCAGTCTCCCGGCTCAATCCGGCGATAACGAGATTCTCAGCGCGATGCGCCGCGGATACTCGATAGAACAGTACATCGATTTGATCGAGCGCATACGTTCCAGGGTACCGGATATAGCCCTGAGTAACGATATCATCGTCGGTTTTCCCGGAGAGACGGAGGAGCAGTTTCAGCGTACGTTTGATTTGCTGGAGGGCTACCGGTTCGATACGGTTCATGTGGCGGCCTACTCACCGAGGCCCGGAACCATTGCTTCCAGGAGACTGGAGGATGATGTTCTGGCTGAGGAAAAACAGAGGCGTTTGAAACGCATTGAGGAGCTCCAGCAGCGAATCTCGCATGAGATAAATGAGAGTTTTTCAGGTAAGGAAGTGGATGTGCTGGTCGATGGCCGCAAAGGCGGCAGGTGGCAGGGGCGTAGCAGGGGAGACAAGCCGGTCTTTTTTGATAGCGATACGGACTGTCTGGGCGGGCTGATAAGGGTGCGAGTTGATCACGTCGGGCCGTGGTCGCTTCAGGGTACGGCTATGGGCGATCTGGATAATGCCGGTTGCTACCCGATAGCGGCCGGTTCCATTCGTTAGCTCGAGTACGGCCGGGTATTCAATAATTAAACATGGGGCCTCTTCAAAAAGTGGTGAATTTCAGGGTCCGGGGGTTGATCGGAGCTTTTCCGGTTCAATCCGTGAGCAGGTGAATGGTGAATAAGGAATTTGACATAATCATAATCGGCAGCGGGATCGCCGGATTATATACCGCCTTACTGGCCCGTGAGGTAGGTAAGGTGCTAATCCTTACCAAGGACAGCCTTGATGAGTGCAATACGAAATATGCCCAGGGGGGGATTGCCGCGCCTATCGGTGATGGGGATTCCCCACAGCTTCACTTTGAGGATACCATGGCTGCCGGTGCTGGTTTGTGCGACTCCGAAGCTGTCCGTATTCTGACTGAAGAAGCCGGTGACAGGATAACTGACCTCATCGACGTTGGGGTGCCTTTCGATACTCAATTCGGTGCAATCGCTCTCACCAAGGAAGCGGCTCACAGTATTCCAAGGATACTGCATGCTGGTGGTGATGCCACGGGGGAGCGAATAGAGGTGACGCTGAGCAACGCGATTCGGGCTTCGAAAAATATCACCATAATGGAGCATTTTCTCGCCACTGAGATAATGGTTGAGAACGGGGCAGTGACGGGTGTTTATGCTTTCGATTCAAGGGTTGGCTCGCTCGAGCAGTTCCACGCGAGAAATATCATTCTCGCGACTGGAGGCGCGGGAAGACTGTTCAGGCTGACCACGAATCCGGACGTCGCTACAGGTGATGGTGTGGCGCTTGCCTATAACGCGGGTGCGGAGGTGACTGACCTGGAGTTTTTCCAATTCCATCCGACGGCCATAAGATTGCCCGGAATCCCGCCTTTTCTCATCAGTGAGGCTGTCCGCGGTGAGGGTGGGTTACTCAGGGACGTTGAGGGGCGCCGCTTTATGCCCGAGTACGATTCGAATGCTGAGCTCGCTCCTCGGGATGTGGTCTCCAGGAGCATAATCGCGCAGATGAGAAAGACACGCAGTGACCGAGTGTTCATCGATGTAACCCATCTACCTCGAAAGATGATCACCACCCGCTTTCCGACCATCTATCGATTCTGCCTCGATCATGGACTGGACATCAGCAAGGGATTGATTCCTGTGGCGCCCGCTGCTCATTATATGATGGGTGGTGTCAGGACCAATGTCTATGGTGAGACCAACATCTCCGGCCTTTTTGCCTGCGGTGAAGTGGCCTGTACAGGCGTTCATGGTGCCAATCGGCTGGCGTCGAATTCCCTGATGGAGGTGCTGGTCTTCAGTCGAAGGATAATAGAGCGGGCGAAAAATAACGTAGATACAGCAGGCCCCCCAAAGACTAAAAAAGTTCATGCTTCTCTCAAGCAATACGATACGTCAGGGGTTAGCAGTCCATTAAGACTCACTACGCTGCAACAGCTTTTGTGGGAAAACGCCGGTATACTCAGGAATAAAGAAAGGCTTGAGGAAGTGGCGGTGATCCTGGCTGCCTGGCATGAGGGGTTGGGGCACCCCATGGACAGGCCTTATTATGAATTATGTAATATGGTCCTGGCCGGAAGGCTTCTGGTGGAAGCGGCTTCCATGCGCGAGGAAAGCCGGGGCGCTCACTTTCGAACCGATTTCCCGCAAACATTGCCGGAGTGGGAAAAGCATATTGTGTTTCGTAAAACGCCCGAGTAATTGATGTGAACCCCTCCAATCAGGGGTGGTTTCGGGGATCCGGGATTCTCCCCCGGCTATTAAATTCCCAGGGGTTGGGTGATAGTGGGGTTGGTCGGGGCTTTCATAATTTTATATCTCAGGAGGATAGTAATGGATTGGGGCATGGAAAATCGACTGGCGCAGCTCATCCAGCCGGATGGGCATTGCGTGTTTCTACCCATAGATCACGGGTATTTTCAGGGTCCTACCAGCAAGCTTGAGAAGCCGGGAAAGACCATAGAGCCCCTGTTACCATATACCGACGCGCTGTTCGTCACCCGGGGGGTTCTTCGCTCATGCGTTTCGCCGCAAAACAGCAAGCCCATAATTTTACGTGTTTCCGGTGGCAGCAGTGTGGTAGGCAGAGACCTGGCCGATGAGGAGATAACGACCTCGATGGAGGAGGCCATCCGGCTGAATGTGGCGGCGGTGGGAGTTTCAGTTTTTGTTGGGACTGATTACGAGAAACAATCTCTTATGAATCTGGCCAGGCTGGTAAACGAAGGGGAAAGATACGGGATACCGGTGATGGCCGTTACCGCTGTCGGCAAAGAGCTGGAAAAGAGGGATGCCCGCTACTTGGGTCTTTGTTCACGGATCGCGGCCGAGCTTGGTGCTCGAGTGGTGAAGACTTACTGGTGCGAAAACTTCGACAGGGTAACCGGCGGTTGCCCTGTCCCCGTAGTGATAGCGGGAGGTCCGAAGGGAGAGACTGAACGGGAGGTTTTTGAATTCATATACGATGGCATTCAAAAGGGGGCGGTTGGGCAGAATCTGGGCAGGAATATATGGCAGCATGAGCATCCTGTGGCAATGATAAAGGCGTTGCGTGCGATCATTCACGATGGTGCCAGCGTCGATGAGGCGGAACGGATTTTCAATGAGAACGCGAAATAGGGGTCGCACCGTCAGGGTATGAATGCGCAGAGTTTTGACTGTGACGCTTGTATGCGGACTATCCGGAAAGTATTTGTGTCCAAATTCCACCTGTCAAGGGGTACAGAAAAAAACACGCACTTGAGGCGGCGAGTGCGTGTTTTTAAAAACCGGGTATAGTAACTGGCGAAAGGCGCTGGATATTAATGTGACGAGCCGGTTTGCCAGTTTATAAGGTAACTGTCGATATCCTCAAACCGGGTCCGGGCTAGTCAGCCGGAATATCTTGAAGACAACTTTATGAAGGAATATTTCTTACTTATCCTCAAGGGAATGGGGGTAGGGGCGGCCAATGTAATCCCGGGGGTTTCCGGTGGCACCGTAGCGTTGATTACCGGGATATTTGAGAGATTAATTAATTCAATCAAATCATTTGATTTTACTGCGGCCAGGCTTCTTCTCAGTGGCCGATTCAGAGATTTCGCCACTCATACCAATCTGCTTTTCCTGACCACAGTTTTCATTGGCGTGGCCATCGCCATCGTGGCGCTGGCCAGAATTCTGGAGCCGCTGTTCGATGATCATCCCATATATATCTGGTCTTTTTTCTTCGGACTGATCCTGGCTTCGGTTTACTTTGTGGGGAAAACTGTCAACAGATGGTCCCTGAGGGTAATCATCTCGTTTGTGGCCGGTGCTGCCTGTGCCCTGGCTGTTTCTTTAATATCGAATATGGCCGGTGGAAATGATGCCGTCTGGTATGTTTTCATATGCGGGATTGTCGCCATTTGCAGTATGATACTGCCGGGCCTCTCCGGCTCATATGTGCTGCTTCTCATGGGCAACTATGAACTTGTAGTCATAGATGCGGTGAACGAATTTGACCTGGGGGTGCTTATTCCGCTCATAGCGGGAGCGATCGTGGGACTGGTTTCCTTTTCCCGGTTACTCTCATGGGTTTTCCGGACTTTCAGGAACATGACCATCGCTCTGCTTACCGGATTCATATTCGGCTCACTCGCGATGCTGTGGCCATGGAAGGAAGAGGTAACCCGCGTGCTCAAGGATGGAACTGAGACGGTAGTAAGATATGATAGGTATTTCCCGGATTCCTTCACCGGCGAGGTCGTGGCGGCTATAGGATTGATGATAGCCGGAATCGTTGTTATATGGGGTTTTGAGAAACTGGCTCAGGTTAAAAGCGGATAATGAATGAAAGCCCCCACAAGATGTGTGGGGGCTCGATGGGTGCTCTCTCAACGATTAATCAACCCGCGGCCATCGCCTCTTTTATCTTCTCCGGAATTTCAGCGGGACTTTCGGCTATTTTCACGCCCGCTTCTGCCAGAACTCTCTTTTTCTCTGAAGCGAGACCAGCAGTTCCAGTGACAATGGCCCCCGCGTGTCCCATCCTTCTGCCCGGGGGGGCGCTACTGCCGGCAATGAAAGCGGCCATCGGCTTCCTCCCCTGCTCCCTGATGAACTCGGCGGCGGTCTGTTCCGCTGTACCGCCGATCTCTCCGATCATCACAATAGCTTCCGTTTCCGGGTCAGCGTTAAACAGCTCCAGGACTTTGATAAAAGGCGTTCCGATTATGGGGTCTCCCCCGATGCCGACGCATGTCGATTGTCCGATACCCGCTTGAGTGAGCATGGCGGTGATTTCGTACGTAAGGGTTCCGCTCCGGGAACAGAGGCCCACCTTGCCGGGAGCAGTGGTTTGCACCGGCATTATTCCAACCTTGCATTTGCCCGGCGAGAGTACCCCCGGACAGTTCGGTCCTATCAATCGGACGTTTTTGTTTTGAAGGTAATGGCGCACCGCCATCATATCCGAGGTGGGAATACCTTCGGTGATACACACAATCGGGGAAATACCCGCGTCTGCGGATTCAAAAATGGCATCAGCGGCAAGAGCCGCGGGCACGAAAATGATACTGGTATTCGCCCCCGTTTCCTTAACCGCCTCCTTGACGGTGTTGAATACCGGTATCTTATCCTCCCACATCATACCGCCTTTGCCCGGGGTACAGCCGGCAACGATATTGGTTCCATATTCGAGGCAGGCCCGGGCATGAAAGCTGCCTTCACTTCCGGTGATCCCCTGTACTAAAAGCCTTGTGTTCTCGTCAATTAGTATGCTCACTTCGATATCTCCTTTATGAGAGCTTGCCTGCGGCGGCGGCGACAGCCTTTTCGGCTCCTTCCTGGAAGGTTTTCGCCCTTATCAGATTGAGTCCGGAGTTATCCAGTATACGTTCACCTTCCTCGAGATTGGTGCCAGCCAGCCGGACCACAATCGGGACTTTTATGTCTATCTCCTGAAACGCTCTTACGATTCCTGTAGCGATTACATCGACACGAGCCATTCCTCCGAAGATGTTGACAAGCACCGATTTGACACTTGGATCCGCGGTAAGAATCTTGAAAGCGTTAACTACTCTCGCCGGATCGTTGATTGTGCCGATGTCCAGGAAGTTGGCCGGGTTGCCGCCTGCCAGCTTCAGGGTATCCATGGTAGCCATCGCCATTCCGGCACCATTGACCAGATTGGCTATATCGCCATCGAGTTTAATGTAGTTTTCGATACCTTTACTCTTTGCCTCGACCTCGAGCGGGTCCTCCTGAGTCTCATCATGCATTTCAGCCAGATCTTTATGGCGGAAAAGGGCATTATCATCGATGTTGATCTTGGCATCGAGTGCCAGAAGACGCCCATCCGTTGTCACAACAAGCGGGTTTATCTCTACGAGCGAGCAGTCTTTTGCCTGAAAGAGGCGGCACAGACCGCCGATCAGCGGTGTTGCCTGCCGGACCTGGGCTGGTTCCAGGTTGAGTCCGAAGGCTATTTTGCGCCCGATGAAAGGCTGGAAGAACAGCATGCCTGGATCGATGTGTGCCGTGATTATCTTTTCCGGGGTTGTGGCCGCAACCTCCTCGATATCCATTCCACCAGCTTCACTGGCCATGATCATCGGCATACCGGTTGCTGAGTCCAGTATTATCGCCAGGTAAAGCTCTCTCTGTATTTCAAGCGCTTCCTCGACGAGAAGGGCGTTGACGGGAACCCCTTCGGGTGGGGTCTGGTGCGTGACCAGCCTGGTTCCGAGCATTTGCCCGGCGACCTTTGTAGCGTCATAGGAGCCGGCGATGTGTACGCCGCCGGCTTTTCCTCTGCCTCCGGCGTGTACCTGGGCTTTAATAACCACTTTCTCACCCAGTTCGGCGGCAAACGCGCCGGCATCGACGGCCCTGGTGATTACCTTGCCCACAGGAATGGGTATCTCGTATTCGGAGAACAGGCTTTTAGCCTGATATTCATGAATCTTCACTCCTTAACCTCCTTCTGATGTGGCGGAGGGGGTGGGATTCGAACCCACGGTATGCAAAGCATACAGCGGTTTTCAAGACCGCCGCCTTAAACCGCTCGGCCACCCCTCCCGGATACAGATTGTACCGTAAACGATGCATCGAAGTCCAGTTCGTTAGAAATTATGGAAACAACGATTGATATGGCCTATCAACAGGTTGTTTCGAACACCAGGCCATTCATTTCGCGGGTGAGTAACTATCTCGCGGTTGTATCTACGGTGTAGTGGAAATTTATGTAGACCGAGGTCAACCCAATGGATTGCCGGTGTACCAGTCCCACAGGGTACTGCCCCAGATAAGCGCGGTCATTGCTCCGATAGCCAGAAACGGGCCGAATGGGATGGCCTGTTTTCTTCCTTTCCTTCTCATGATGAGGAGTATTATGGCGACAAAGCCCCCCGTCAGTATACCCACCAGTAATCCGACGAAAACTATGGGAAACCCGAGCGCGAGCCCCATCAGACCGGCCAGCTTCACATCTCCAAGCCCCATTCCACCTCTGGAAACCAGCACTACGGCGAGTAAAAGAAAGAACCCAACGGCACAACCTGTAACGGAGTCTACGAAACCGAGTTCGTCTCGAAGCGGCACGGTGGCCAGGGCGAAGACACAAGCGGGATATACCATCTTGTTGAGTATGAGCTGATGATCGAGGTCAATGACGAATATGGCTATTAGCAGGCTTCCATAGATCCCGAAGATCCAGAATTCATGGCTGGGTCCGTACCCGATCCACAGTGAAGCTAGAAGTAACCCCGTCGCCAGTTCGACCAGAGGTATCCGTATGGTGACCCTCTCACCGCAGTATCGACAGCGACCTCGCAGAATGAGGTAGCTTAATATCGGTATGAGATCAATAGCCTTTAGACTGGTTCCGCAGTTTTCACAGTGAGAAGGTGGCTTGATGAGGGATCTGCCCTCGGGCAAACGGTCGATGACCACATTGAGAAAGCTGCCGATTTCAGTACCAAGTGCAAAGAAGAATATCGCCCACAGGTTTTCCATATGCTGGGGCAATTATACTACACTGTCGAGTGGTTTTGTCCAGCTTTCCGCGTTTCACATATTGACCGGGGAGCGTCCACAGGCAGCCCGGAGGGTTTTATTCTGCCTGTGAACTACGGTTACAAAGCGGCGCGCAAATCCCTGACGAGCGCCTTCATTTGTTCAAGGGACGGATCCATCTCGATTGTCTTGATTATCTGGCTTCCCACGATGATACCATCAGCCACACCCGCCACCCTCTTGGCCTGTTGAGGCGTCTTGATTCCAAATCCCACACACAAAGGCTTTGAAGTATGCTTCCTCACCCTGTTGACGAAATCATCCAGTTCGAGGGATAACTCGGCGCTGGAGCCTGTAACGCCGGTAATTGAAACCAGGTAAATGAAGCCGCTCGACTTTTGACAAACCAGTTCTATTCTGTAATCCTCACTGGTGGGGGCGAGAAGGTATATAAGATCAATCCCGCTTGACCGGCTCAGTTTCTCCAGTTCGTATCCTTCCTCGGGAGGCAGGTCGGGGACTATTAAACCGTCAACACCGGCCTGAGAGCAGTCCCGGCAGAAAGGCTCCAGTCCGTACCGAAGTATCGGATTGTAATATCCCATGAAAACAAGCGGTGTATTAATTGACTGCCTTAAATTCCGCGCGACTTCGAGGCATTTCTCAAGAGTGGTGCCCTGTTGCAGGGCTTTGAAACTTGAATCTTGAATCACAGGGCCGTCGGCTAACGGATCGGAAAACGGGATTCCGAGCTCAATGATGTCACAACCGTTTTCAACCAGTAAGTGAACGATATTCGGTGTAGCTTCAATATCCGGATAGCCGACTGTAATATATCCTATGAGGGCTTTTCGATTTCCCGAAAATGCTGCGTCGATCCGGCTCATAGTTCAATCCCCATCGCGTGAGCTACTATATCGAGGTCCTTGTCACCCCGACCGGAGAGGTTTACGACTATTCTTTTCTCCTCGGATAACTGCTTTGCCATCTGACAGGCATGATATATGGCATGCGACGGCTCGAGTGCCGGGATGATCCCCTCCGTTTCACAAAGCACCTGAAAACCCTCGAGCGCCTCGTCATCGGTGGCCGCTGTATATGTGACACGCCCACTGTCCTTCAAATAGCTGTGCTCCGGGCCGACGCCGGGATAGTCGAGTCCCGCCGAGATGCTGTGAGTGGGCATAACCTGCCCGTGTTCATCCTGAAGGAGGTATGAACGAGCTCCATGGAGCACACCGTTGCTTCCTGCCGCCAGCGGTGCCGAATGTTCGTGTCCATCCAGTCCTCTTCCGGCCGCTTCCACTCCAATGAGTCTTACGTCTTTATCTTCAAGGAAAGCATGGAAGATGCCAATCGCGTTACTGCCGCCACCGACACAGGCTGTGATGTAATCCGGAAGATGGCCGTAAAGGCTGAGCATCTGCTCCTTTGTCTCGCGCCCGATGACCGACTGAAAATCACGAACCATCATCGGGTAGGGATGCGGTCCAACCACGGACCCGATGAGGTAATGGGTGTTGCGAACATTGGTAACCCAGTCTCGAATAGCCTCGTTGATGGCATCCTTGAGGGTTCGGCTTCCTGAAGTCACCGGTCGAACTTCAGCGCCGAGAAGTTTCATGCGAAAGACGTTTGGTGATTGGCGGTGTATGTCTTCCTCTCCCATGTAAACTATACATTCCATCCCGAGCAGCGCACAGATTGTGGCAGTGGCAACGCCGTGCTGTCCGGCACCCGTCTCCGCGATAATGCGCTTTTTCCCCATAAACTCAGCCAGGAGTCCCTGACCGAGGGCGTTATTTATCTTGTGGGCACCTGTATGAGCCAGGTCCTCTCTTTTGAGAAGGATTTGCGCGCCCCCGAGTTTCTCCGAGAGTCTTCTGGCACGGTACAACGGAGTCGGCCGGCCGACGTATTCACCGCATAGACCATCGAATCTGTGCCAGAATGACCGTTCGGCACTGACTTCAGAGTATGCTGTTTCCAGCTCCTTTAATGCGGGCATCAACGTCTCCGGTACGAATTTGCCACCCCAGAGATCGAAGTGTCCCTGTTCATCCGGTAGTTTCAATTCTGTTCCTCCCGTTTTGCCTCTGTAATGAAATCTCTAATTTTCGAATGGTCCTTTTTACCCGGCCGCTCTTCCACTCCGCTGGCAACGTCTACCGCATAGGGCCGGGCGATTTTCACCGCTTCGGCAACGATTTCAGGTGTAAGAGCTCCAGCGAGTATAATCCTGCCCAGTGCCGTCAATTCCTTCGCGATGGGCCATAGTTTTTCCGGAAGCTCATGGGAACCCTTGCTTCTATCCAGCATAAGGAAGTCAACCCCGTAGTTTCCAATTTGACTGAGAGAAGGCAGACTTTCCGGAGTGAACGCCTTAATGATCGGGAAAGGGAGCGCGGCGCAAAATTCCGGGCTCTCATTTCCGTGGAGTTGAACCATATCGAGGTGGCACTCTTTAACCGTGTGGATTATCTCCCCTGACTGACTATCCACAAACACCCCGACCTTGATTACATCGGCAGGGATCTTAACGGTGATCTCTCTCACATGCTCTGGTTCTACCTGGCGGGGGCTGGAAGCGAATATAAATCCCAGCATGTCAGCTCCGAATTCGACTGCTGCCAGGGCGTCCTCCAGATTGGTTATGCCGCAGATTTTCACTCTCATCGGGACTTTATCCCATCAATTCCCTGATTTTAGATGACGGGTTCTCGCTGGTGACCAGGGACTCTCCGACCAGAATGGCGTTTATTCCCGCTTCCCTCAATCGCTCGACATCCTCCCTGTTTCTTATCCCGCTTTCACTTACCACGATTACATCATCTGGTATCAGCGGACGGAGCTGGAGAGTGGTTTCCAGATTTACGCTGAAATTGGAGAGATCCCGGTTGTTAATTCCGATAATCTGTGGACGTAATTCAAGTACCTGCTCCAGTTCCTTGAGATTGTGTATTTCTACAAGCGGGGTCATGGCGAGATCAATTACGGCCTGATGAAGTCTGGCCAGGTCGCTCATAGGCAGTGCCGCGGCGATAAGCAGGACCGCGTCAGATTGGCTGGCCCTGGCTTCCCATACCTGATATGGATCGATGATGAAGTCCTTGCGCAATACGGGTATGCTGATGTTTTCCTGCACCAGCCGGAGATCATCAAGGCTCCCGTTGAAGTATTCGGTTTCCGTCAGTACGGATACTGCCGCCGCTCCCGCGGATTGATACTCCCGTGCCAGCGATGCCGCGTCAAGTCCCGGAGCCAGGATGCCTTTGGAGGGTGAAGCCCTTTTTATCTCCGCGATCAAATTCAGGTCCGGTCCTCTCAACGCCTCCATGAAATCACGGGGAGGTTTCCGGCTCATGCATATGCAGTCAAGCTCCGAAAGTGGTTTTTGTGACTTTCGCTCTTCAAGCAGTAATTGGGTTGTGGCGATAATATTATCGATAATCATCTTTTTGACCTGCCAGGGAAACCTCCGAGAAGTTCGCTCCTCAAGGCGTTCCCCTGTGAATAAGACTTCAATTGAACATTTTTCTCTCGTCACGGGTTTCAGCAAAACTGTTGCTAAGGCTGATAAGCTCCTCCACCTTTTGTTGAGCCTTGCCGGTATCTATCGATTCGGCCGCCAGTGCTATCCCCTCTGAGAGGTCCGCGGCCTTATTACCGGCCACCAGCACGGCGGCGGCATTCAGCAGTACGATATCCCTTTTAGGGCCGGCCATTCCACTGAGAACATCAAGGGTTATCCTGGCGTTGTATTCCAGGTCTCCACCGGCAAGATCAGACGTTTCAGCCGGGGCCAGTCCGAGGTCGAGCGGGTCGATTTTGTAATTAATGACGTGCCCATCTCTCAGTTCGGAGACCCGGTTTATTCCGGTGGTGGATAGCTCATCCATGCCACCGTGACCGTGTACCACAAAAGCCCTTTCAGATTCAAGGGTATGGAGAACATCCGCGATCGTTTCAGTGAGATCGGCACTGTATACCCCGATGAGCTGTCTCCTCGCCCGGGCGGGATTGGCCAGCGGTCCCAGCACATTGAAAACCGTTCGCAACGCTATTTCACGTCTCACCGGAGTGGCGTATTTCATGGCGGGGTGGAAAAGGGGGGCGAAACAGAATCCGATGCCAGCCCGGTCAACGCACTCAGCTACCTGCTCCGGAGCCAGGTCGATTTTAACTCCGAGAGCCTCCATTAGATCGGCGCTCCCGCATTGGCTTGATACCGAGCGATTACCGTGTTTGGCCACCCCCAGCCCGGCTCCGGCGGCTACGAACGCCACGGTGGTGGAGATATTGAATGTTCCAATTCCGTCACCTCCGGTTCCGCAGGTATCCACTACATCCATTCTCTGAGGGTTAACGTGGAGAGCGTGTTCCTGCATAATACGGGCGCAGCCGGCTATCTCCTCAACGGTTTCACCTTTGATGCGCAGGGCGGTGATGAAAGAGGCAATCTGAGCGGGCGTGGCTTCTCCTCCCATTATCTCATTCATGACGGCTTCGGTTTCGTTCATGCTGAGGTCATTACCCTCAACGATTCTGGTAATGGCTTCCTTGATCATCTGTGAACATTCCTCCCGATGAAATTACGCAGAAGAAGTTTCCCTTCCACAGTCAGAATCGACTCGGGATGGAACTGGACTCCTTCCAGTGGATGGTTTTTATGCCGGAGCCCCATTATCTCGCCATCATCTGTCCAGGCGCTTACCGTGAGTACATCCGGGACCGGTTTTCTGACTATTAGAGAGTGATACCGAATTGCCTCGAAGGGATTGGAAATTTCATGAAAAATCCCTTTTCCATCATGGTGTATCAGTGAGGTCTTGCCGTGCATCAGCTTTTCAGCCCTGCCTACTTCTCCTCCAAACACATGTGCCACGCACTGATTACCCAGGCAGACGCCGAGTATCGGGATTCTATCATGGAATTCCCTGATGATGTCGTTGGATATTCTGCCGTCCTCGGGCCTGCCGGGCCCTGGTGAGATTATTATATGAGAGGGATTAAGCTCAGCGACCTCCCCCACTGTGATCCTGTCATTCCGATAGACGCAAAGTTCCCCCCCCTGTTCGCCGAGCATTTGAACCAGATTATAGGTGAAGGAATCGTAATTATCAATTACCAGGAGCATTTAAGAAAACCTCCCGCCGGCCTTCTTTCGATCGAAGTGACTTTCTGTTTATCTGCAATGACGAACAATGATTTCCTCTCATTGACCGGTTTCCTCGGCCATGGTTATCGCTCGTTCCATAGCCTTGGTCTTGTTCATGGTTTCCTGGTATTCGGTAAGAGGGTCGGAATCGGTGACAATACCCGCGCCTCCCTGTAAATAGACGGTATCCCCCTTCATCACTATGGTGCGTATGGTGATGCATGTATCCATGTTACCGGAGAAATCAAAGTATCCAACGGCTCCGGCATAGGGGCCTCTTCTGGTTTTCTCCAGTTCGGCGATAATTTCCATGGCCCTGATTTTAGGCGCACCGGAGACGGTTCCCGCCGGAAATGAGGCTCGTAGAAGGGAGAAGGCATCTTCACCGGGATTCAAGGTCCCCTCCACTTCGGAGACAATATGGCTTACATGTGAGTATTTTTCGATGACCATCAGTTCAGGTACAGTTACCGTTCCGTACTGGCATACCCTGCCCAGATCGTTTCTGGCAAGGTCGACCAGCATAACATGCTCCGCTCTTTCCTTGGGATCGGCCAGCAAATCCGCGATGAGCGCGTGATCCTGTTCCTCTGTTGCACCCCTGGGCCGCGTCCCGGCGATGGGGCGCGATACGGCGCGGTTACCCTGAGCCTTGACCAGCACCTCCGGACTTGATCCGATAAGCTGAAACCGGCCGAAATTAAGGTAGAACATGTAGGGTGAGGGATTGAGCATTCTGAGTGAGCGGTATATATCGAAAGGCTTGGCAGTCGTCTTTCGACGGAGACGTTGTGAGAGCACTATCTGGATGGCGTCGCCGGCGGCGATGTATTCTTTGGCTCTACTGACGATGCCGGCGAAATCATCCCGGGTGAAATTGGAATCGAGGTCTTTACCCTCGATATCGGGGTCGGTGGTCAGTAAGGACTGGGACTCGGGTGGGAGGGGGCTGTTCAGTTTGCTGATGATGCCCTCGATCTTCCGGACCGCCTCCTCGTAGGCCTGATCGGCGTCACCATCGATGTAGGCATTGGCGATGATCTTCATTTTATGCTGCACGTGATCGAAGGCCAGCATTGTATCGGTAAACAGGAATACGCATTCAGGCAGATCCAGCTCATCGCGGGAAGGCCGGGGTAAATCCTCGAAGAAGCTGATCGTATCATAGGACATATACCCTACCGCCCCGCCACAAAACGGAGGAAGGCCCTCTATCTGGATAGACGTTCGCTCCTGGAGAATTTCCTTGATCAGATGAAGGGGGTCGCGGTTGTGCAGATGTATCTCTCTCAATGAACCGTTACTGTAGATTCGGGCACGGTCCTCCATGGTCTCGAGTATCTGTGAATGACCGAGCCCCATGAATGAGTATCGGCCCAGGTTTTCGCCGCGCTCGACACTTTCCAGGAGGAAGGTTGGCGGCTCCTGGCCCAGCTTGAGGAAAACCGATACCGGGGTATCGAGGTCGGCGGCCAGTTCCCTGCATACCGGGATCAGGCAACCGGTTTCGGCCTTTGATTTGAACTGTTCCTTTTCCGGCAAATATCTGGTTGTCATCGGTGCCTCCACAAAATAAAAACCTCCGCCCAAAGGGGCGGAGGTTTGATCCGCGGTGCCACCCTTTTTCAACCTGCTGCGCTTAAAGCATCAGGTTATCTCTTTCAGGTACGGCCTTGTTCAGGCGATACCCCGGGCTCTGATAACGGTGCCCTCTCCGTCAAAGCCTACTTTCTCAACCCGGCAGAATCAACGATTTTACCGGGCCCCATCATGGGGCAAGCGATTTCGGTTTGCGGCTCCCAGGTCCATTCACTTTCCGCTTAAGTGCCGGGCTCTCACCTTTCCCCGGCTCTCTGTGACTCGCTATGAAAGCTACTACTCCTGTTCACAGCCTTTGGCGCCATATTCAATTGTCAGAACAATTTAGTAGTGTACAGAGGATTTCTGAAAATGTCAACAATACCTGAACCCTAAAACAGCGATTGATTTGGATACACACTGGCATCCATTCAATTCGCTGTTCCCCTTCGGTCTGAAAAAGTTCTCCAGTCCTGAATTACGCCAATAAAGCAGATACAAGTTGACATGATTTGTTAAGGAGTGGCGGGAATTTCGAGGGTTTGTTCGCCTTGCGGGGAATGACAGGCTCTATTTCGAGCTGTCGCTGGCCCGTCGTGGAAGCGTTTTGGCAAGCCAGACGTGTTTGGCTGTTGGGGAGAAACCGGTGGACTTGAAAAAGGATATCGCCTCCTTATTATCGGAACCGGTTTCCACGATAACCATCCTGACCCCGATTTTACGCCACCTTTTCTCCAGTTCGCGGTAGAGGCGCTTGCCTATGTGGATAGACTGTTCGGGAATCGATTGTTATGGGGTGAAGACCTACTTTTTCATGGGGCTTTCCTTCGCTAATCATTCTTTCCATCCTGCATTTGCTTTCCAATATCCGTCTCCTTCAACTCCAGGGGGAGAGCGGCGTACTGGGACCGAGCATAATGACCAGTGCGTTAGCATCACACAGCTGGATCAGATCCTCGAACGTATGATTGATCAATGACGTGCTGGTAATGGCCACCACATCCGCCCGCGGCAAAATC
>JAWOBX010000106.1:0-3847 GCA_046484125.1 Dehalococcoidia bacterium
TTTCGGCATCCCACACCAGCTCCTGATCATGGGAGCCGCGGTAGATCATGTTGCCGTTTTCAGTCTTGACCAGGGTTCCTTTGATAAAGCAAATGCCCGTAAAGTTGGAAGGCAGGTTGTCCGCTCCCCTGACCACATCGCTGCTACCCAGGTGGTCTATGGGGCCATCGTCCCGGCAGACGTCGGTACCGTCATCAGCAGATACCGCCGAAGGCATACCTGCCAGCAGCACCAGCGCCACAAGCAATGCGCTTATTGCCAAATGCAATGGTTTTCCGTTCTTAAACCGGCCTCTGGTATTCATAATATTCATCATCCCGCCATCGCAGCGGATTAGTCCTGATGTATTCCAATATGCGACGGTATGATTTCCCGTCACGGATGATGTGTTCGTAGTAGTTGCGTTGCCAAACGGGTGCCCCGGTGGTATTTTTCAATCGATTGATACGTCTTGCGGAAAACGTTTTCAATTGGCGCACAATTTCAGGAATTGACGCCCGTTTCCTGACCATCCCACCCGTAGGGGCAGGTTCTAAACCTGCCCTTTTCAGTCCAGTACCGGAAACAACATCCTGATCGATCGATGTTTCATCACCAACAGTTTCAATAATCCCGTGAATGTGATTGGGCATCACAACGAATTCATGTAATCGGATATTCGGCACATGATTAACGAGATCAAACCACGTTTGTTCGACAATCTCGCCGTTCTCGTTTAAAACCATCTCTGGTGTGTCAATAACCCGGGCAGGTTTGGAACCTGCCCCTACAACGGTTTCATCTCGGGTGTCTGGGACGGGTTTGGAACCCTCCCCTACGATTTCTCCCAAAATGGGTAACCGGTCATGGGTGCAAATGGTGATAAAATACCATCCATGCCGGGAATAATCATATCCCTTCAGCCGGACGGAACGGCGGTGGTGAATATCTTGGGTGTATTTCATTTATCCATTCTCTCGCTCCCAGCGTCCCGCTGGGAGCGATTTTTTCCTGCCTACCGGCCCGCTCCCGGTTGAGGTTTTTAAAACCGGGTCCGGGGCCAGAGTTATAGACACAAAGAATCAAAAAGGTTAAAATTAGATTCCGGGAGCGAATGCTCTGCGGTCAGGGTCGCGGACTTCAAATCCGTTGGCGGGTGCCCTTCGGTGCTCGTGGTGGTTCGACTCCCCTCGCTCCCGCCGTTCATCCTTCCGGGTCAAGACCACCCTGTCCCTACCACTCATATCCTTTAAAACTTCTATGCGCGCGGTGCCGAACACGTCCAGCACGCGTGAAACGGCAGCATCCTTCTGAGAGGGATCGATTTCAAGCAACATAGCCCCATCCGCGGAAAGCCTTTCCCTTGCCTGATTGATAATACGGTAAATGTGGTCCATTCCCTCAGTACCCCCATCAAGTGCAATCTCAGGTTCGTGAAGCCTTATATCCGCGGGAAGTCCTTCCATCTGGCCGGAGGCTACATAGGGCAGATTTGCCGTTATTATGTCAAATTGTTTGTCTACAGGAGGGATAAGGTCAGCCTGAATAAAAGTCATACTCTCGGAAACACCGTGGCGTACAGCGTTTCCATATGCCACCTGAAGTGCCTGTATGGAAATATCGGCGGCCAATACTTCCATACAGGGGAATTCTTTCGCCAGCGTAACGGCAATGGCACCACAGCCGGTCCCCACATCGATGACAGATCCGGCCCTCCCGTTCCATTCACTGATGATATCTACTGCCTTCTCTACCAGAAGTTCGGTCTCCGGCCTCGGGATCAGGGTATCCGGGGTAACATTGAACTCCAGCCCGTAGAACTCCTTATGGCCTGTGATATATGCCACCGGCTCGTGGCTGCGACGGCGCATAATCAGCCTTTCATACGCGCCGGCATCTATTTCCGCTATTCCCGCGTTCAGTTGAATCAGCAGCTCCGTTTTCCCAAACCCGAGAACATGACAGAGCAGCAATCGCGCTTCCAGTCCAGCCTCTTCAATGCCGGCCGCTTCCAGAGCCTTTCCGCCTTCGTCAAGAGCCTCCTTTACCGTTTGAACCGGCTCAGTTTCCAGATTCGCGGTAGTAGTCATGATCGGCAATTAAACCCCGCCTGATTTATTCTTCATCGGGGTGATCAGCCGCGGTCAGGGCCTCGATTATCTCGTCCAGGTTCCCCTCCAGAACATCCTTCACATTATGCACGGTAAGCCCGATGCGATGATCGGTAATACGTGACTGAGGGTAATTATACGTTCGAATCTTCTCCGACCGGTCTCCACTTCCCACCTGTGAGCGGCGATTTTGCGTTACCTCCTGGAACCGCCTCTCCCTCTCCTTTTCATACATCCGCGCTCGAAGCACGGAGAGAGCCTTGGCCTTGTTCTTGTGCTGCGACCTCTCATCCTGGCATGTAACCACCATGCCCGTCGGAATATGGGTCACACGAATCGCGCTGGAGGTCTTGTTGACATGCTGACCGCCCGCTCCACTGGCCCGGAAGGTGTCTATTCTCAAATCGTCCTGATTGATTCCCACCTCGATGTCGTCCGCCTCCGGAAGAACGGCTACAGTCGCGGCCGATGTGTGGATTCGGCCACCAGATTCGGTTACCGGCACCCTCTGGACACGGTGAACGCCCTTTTCATATTTCAGATTGCGGAATACGTTTTTCCCCTTGATCTCAAAGATTATCTCCTTGTAACCTCCGATACCCGTCTCACTTGAATTCAGGGTCTCCACGTGCCACCCCTTTGCCAGCGCATACCTGCTATACATGTTAAAAAGGGTCCCGGCAAACAGGGCAGCCTCCTCACCACCCGTCCCCGCACGAATCTCCATTATCACGTCCTTCTCATCATCGGGGTCCTTCGTTCTGAGCGCCTTTTTCAATTCCTTCCAGAGCGACTCCTGTCTGGCCTCCAGTCCCGAAAGCTCATCCTGTACCAGCTCAACCATATCGCTGCCGAGCCCGTCATCGAGCATGCTTTTCGTTTCCGTCAGGCTACTGGTAACGTCTTTATACTGTTGATATCGCAGTACGGTATCCCTGATGGATGACTGCTCCTGGGCCAGCTTCTGCAACTGCTCTGGATCCGAGACAATATCGTCCTTTGCCATGAGGCCGTTGATCTCCTCATAGCGCTTCTCCAGCCACTCAAGCCTCTCTATTATTCCTTCCATTACTTCCATCTCCAGCCCGAAGTCCATTATAATCAGGCCTCTCCTATTTTTCAATTTGACACAGTCTTTACCCGACTTCTCAGCGGCTTGCGTCGCTCGGTATTTTAAGAAGCATGCTTCGATCAACCCCGGCGCGAATCGGAACACCGTTTGCACTTTAAACCGTCTATTCAACGTTCTTCAGGGCAGGAACAGTGATTGATTCGGATGCGTGTTCGTCTTCTCTCACATGTCGTTTCTGCCCCGCTGAAGAGGGCGCCTTGAGAACACATTTATTCGGCAGAAGGGGAGGAGCGTCCACAAATCACGAAGACGGCTGACCGTGAGGTATTTATTGAAACAGAGGCTGGTGCATTGAGTTTCAAACGCTGTTTCGTGACTTCAACCCGCTATGGACAGCACTTTAGTCCCGTGTTATAATTTCATATTCTGATAGTTGAATGTTGATCCGTAATCACTTTTCTCATTTTCTACGCGGCCCGACGTACCTTCTAATTATTCTGGACATAAGAGATGCCGCATAATGGAAGGTATGATTGAACCGGAGGTGAGGGTTGGAAATCGCTGGAAACCCTATTGATATCAAACCTTACCTTGGTGTTACAAAGGATGAGATATACACCCGCATAGGTTACTCGCCTGACGTGGAGCCGTCGACCAGAGTGGCTTCCATCGTAGATGAATATAT
>JAWOBX010000070.1:0-24408 GCA_046484125.1 Dehalococcoidia bacterium
TTCATAAGATTCATTCAAATAATGATTTATTCGCTGGCCCTGCAAGTGGATCGTTTCTTCTTGATGGTATGGTCATAGTTCCCTGCAGTATGAAAACGCTCTCAGCGATTGCTTCTGGCTATGCAGACACGCTCATTACTCGTAGCGCTAGTTGTATGTTAAAGGAAAAAAGACCATTGATCGTTGTCCCCCGTGAAACACCTATTGATCTATCAGGGTTAAAGAACATGGTACAAATCTCTGAAGCAGGAGGAATTGTTCTTCCAGCAGCACCTGGGTTCTATCATCAACCGTCTTCCTTATCTGATCTTGTTGATTTTATTGTGGGCAAAATCCTAGATCAACTCCATATCACCCATTCTCTTTTCAAACGATGGGAATAACTGATGAGTTGTTGAAATCTATTCCCTAACCTGGTCATCATAGGTAAAAAATTACTAAAATTGATTTAGTGACTTATTTACTAAAGGGACAAATAACGGACAATTCTTTTAAAAAGGAGGCAGGGAGAGATTTTTAAAAGGGAAAAAACTACCTCTCCCTCCAGGGGGCGTTTGCTTTTAGAGGAAATAAGGGGGCATTTCTGCTTAGAGGAAATAAATTTACCGACTCCCTTTTTAATTCTCCCCATTATTACAATATAATTTCGTTATTTAACTTTTTCGTTTCACTTCAATTATTGGAACAATTGTAATCAATGTTAAATTCAAATTTTGTTACTATACTTCACATTTTAATCAATTTACTACTCGTTTAGTCATCAGTCCGCTCAGGTTTCCGGAAAACGTGATGCAGAAGCTGATTTTCTGCGCGGAAAAGGGGATTCCAATTTGCCTGCCCTCCGGTTCAAATGCGGGTGGTGGTGCCCCGATTACACTGGCCGGGGCGATGGCCCTGGGTATCGCTGAGAACCTTGTCGGACTGGTGGTTCATCAACTTGCGGGGAAAGGCTCTCCCTTCCTTTTCGGTCCTAATGTGAGCGCGCTTGATATGAAGGCCACAGTGGTATCTTATGGTTGCCCGGAGTGGAGCCTTACTCAGGCAGCTCTGGCTGATATGAGAGATGAGCTTTATGGGCTGCCTATTTGGGCATACGCTGGAGCATCTGATTCGAAGGTGATGGATGCTCAGGCGGGGGCTGAGGCGATGTTTTCCATCATAACCTCAATGCTTTCACGCTGTAATTTAATCCATGATGGTGGTTACCTGGAATATGGAGGTATCTCCTCGCTGGAGATGGTGACAATGAACAACGAACTGATTGCCATGAGCCGGTTTTTTATTAAAGGAATACCGGTCAACGAGACCACGCTCGCGCTTGACGCCATCGGGAGAACCGCCAGCGTTCCCGGTGCGATGTTCCTGACAGACGATCATACCTTCGAGAACTTCATGGAAGCCACATTCTTTCCGCAGTTGCTGGAGCGTTCCCGCTATGATACCTGGAAGGCAGCGGGGGCGATGGACCTGTATCAGAGATGTAACGCCGAGGCAAAGCGAATTATTAACGAACACGAGGTTATGCCAAAATCGGAAAATGTATTAAAGGAGATCAGGGAAGTCCTGGCGGGTTGAAGCAGGAGGTTCCTTTAGATGTATTATGAATAGTCCGTGGTACCGACCACTCAAACCAGATGATGTACAGGATATAGACCGGACGGGGCGGAGGATACTGGAACAGGTAGGCGTTCATATACTGAGCGACGCTTTTTTAGAGAGGTTGGAGAAAGCCGGGGCAAACGTTGACCGCGAAAATCAGCGCGTTCGGTTCGATGGGGCCTGGCTGGATGAGGTGTTGAGCAAAGCGCCATCTCAGTTCACCCTTTATTCGCGTGACGGCGTGAAGGATATCCACCTGGGGTCAGGGAACTCCTATTTCGGGAACGGAGGAAGGGTTTTCCGCATCCTCGACATGAGAACGGGGGGGTATCGATACACGCTTTTACGGGATGTATCCAATACCGCCATACTGGTTGATCACTTGAAATATCTTGATTTCTATATTATCGCCTGCCAGGCACATGATCTTCAGCCGGAGACTTATCATCTCAACGACTTTTTCCGTGCCTTCTACCGTACCACCAAACACGTTATGGGCGGATGTGGCGATGTTAGGGGCGCCAGACAGATGTGGGAGCTGGCAAGCCTTATCGCGGGAGGGGAGGATTATCTGGCGGAAAAACCGTTCGTATCGGTGATCACAAATGTTATAAGTCCTTTGACCATTGACAACACCGTACTTGAGATACTGGATTTCTGCATCGAGCGTGGTATTCCGGTCACTTGTGCGCCGGCGCCTATTTCCGGTGCCACGGCTCCTGCCACTCTTGCGGGAACGCTTACTCAGCTGCACGCTGAGTCATTGGCGGGAGTCGCTGTCGTTCAGGCCCTTAAACCGGGAGCACCCGTTCTTTACGGGGCGGTTCCGACCGCAATGGACTTGCGAACAATGGAGTTTACCATGGGCACGGTGGAGATGGGGATGATGAACGCCGCGGCAGTGCAACTGGCCAAGCTTTACAATTTACCCATTTATGCGTCCGCTGGACTTACAGAGGCGAAACGTCCGGATATACAGGCTGGTTTCGAGAAGCTTTTTTCCAATTTTACCGTGGCCATGACCGGGGCTGATTACATTCACCTCGCAGCCGGTATGCTCGATTCAGGTAATTCGATTTCATATGAGCAATATGTGATAGATAATGAAATGATAGGGATGATTCGTCGAGTAATTGAAGGGATCAGGCTTGACGATAGCACGCTTGCCTATGATGTTATAGAGAAGGTCGGTCCGGGCGGGAACTATGTCATGGAGGAACATACTGTCGACCACATGATGGATGAGTTCTTTTATCCTTCATTGAGCGTAAGGTGTAATTTCGATGTATGGGAGGAGAGAGGTCGCCCTGACATGTTGAGCCGGTCACGAGAAATGGTGGAGCAAACGCTCAATGAGGGAAGGCAACCGCGATTG
Source organism: Dehalococcoidia bacterium (assembly GCA_046484125.1). GTDB lineage: Bacteria > Chloroflexota > Dehalococcoidia > SZUA-161 > SpSt-899 > JBGLNL01. Next base: position 2,975 of record JAWOBX010000070.1, read on the forward strand.
AGCGATGAGGTTATCCGGAAAATAAAAACCAATTTCCCCGACATAATCAGGTTTTAGTATGAGCGGCCAAGATCGAACGGAGGTCATCCGCCTTATCGCGTGTGGAGTCTTTAAACCGGCTCTGGAGCATCTTCAACTGGAAAACACCTTCCCCGGCTTGAAAACCACTTTGATGGAATCTAACCTGCACCTTCGCCCACAGGTGCTTCGCCAGCGGCTGGAAAGAGAGTTCAATCTCGCCCGAAACGCCGGAGAAAAGGTTGTCTGCCTTTATGGCAATTGTTTTGCTGGAATCAATGAGTTATGTGAGCAACACGGAGTATTGAAGGTCCCCGGGGATTTCTGCCATGAAATGCTCCTGACGCCTGAGCGATATCGACAATGTATGGATAGGTCGGCGGGGACATATTTCATTGAGCAGGAGGTGGTTCAGAGTTTCGATGAACATTGCCGCATACCACTTGAGCTTGATGATGAGGAAACCCGGAAATACTGCTTTGAACACTACCAGAGAGTATTGTATGTAAGGCAACCGTCTGACCCGGAGATATCGGATCAATTGAATGAGATAGCTACGTTTTTGGATCTGGATATGGAGACTCAAGACGCGGATTACTCGTATATCGAGAGTAATCTGATAGATTTAATCCTGCGCTGTAGATAGAGGTGTTCTCCCAATGACGATGAAGAAGTCCCAGGCGGCGAAGCCCGGGAAAGACCAGGCCGGTATCAAGCCTCCTTCCAAAAGGAGGTCCAGATATGTCTCGCTAAACGTTCTTCCAAATGACCTCTGGCTGAAGGTTGCCAGGGGAACCACGATTTATGATGCCCTGCTTAACACTGAGGTGGAGCTTAACGGGGAGTGTGGTGGTCTGGGCAAATGCGGTAAATGCAAAATCAGGGCACTCTCTTCAATCGAGCCACCGACCGAAGAAGAGAAGCCTTTCCTGGATGAAAGCGAGGTAAATCAGGGTATACGTCTCGCCTGTCGCACCACAATTAACGAGGATATGGTCATCTACGTTGGCGAGGCGTCAACCAGCGAAGAATATATACAAATCCTGAAAACGGGCGAGCGTCCGGTATTTCATCTGAATCCGCTTATCAGTAAAAAGCTTGTCACGTTGCCGGCTTATCCGCTGGAGACAGAGGGGCTTGCGAACCTCGATCTGATCAAACTTGCCATAGGTACTGACTACCCCGATTTGCAGGCATCGTTTCATTGCCTTCGCGGGTTGCCACAAAAGCTGAAACAACTGGGCAACCAGGGGGTCGCCGTACTATACGAGGATAAGCTGCTTGCCTGGCAAAGTGAGGAACAGGGGCGCAGAAATTATGGCCTCACGTTCGATGTGGGTACAACCACGCTGGTAGGTAAACTTGTTGACTTGATGGATGGAAATGAAATCGCCGTGGTCTCCAGGTTGAACAGTCAGAGTAAACACGGGACCAATGTTCTCAGCCGGTTACAGTTTATAAAGGAGCATTCACAGGGCCAGGAGTACATGCATGACCTCTTGATGAACGATATCAACCGGATCGTAAGGCGTTTGTTACAGGTGGCTGAGCTTGAACCTCACGATATTTTTGCCGCGGTTGTCGCTGGAAACACCACTATGCAGCATTTTTTCCTTGGTTTGGATCCTTCCGGTATCGCTGAATTGCCTTTCTCGCCGGTGCTAACCGATGGCCTGGTGGTAAAGCCTGCCGATGTGGGATTACAGCTCCACCCTGAAGCGGTCATATGCACAATGCCGGTTAAATCGGGTTACATTGGTGGCGATCTTATCAGTACCATAATCGCTTCAGGGGCGGCCGAGCAGGATACTCATCTGGTTCTTGGACTGGATATTGGAACCAACGGGGAGATATTTCTTGGCAATCGAAAACGGATTCTTACCTGTTCCGCGGCCGCCGGCCCCGCTCTCGAGGGGGCAAGAATATCACACGGAATGATCGCCAGGGACGGGGCAATCGAGGCTGTTGGATTCGAAAAGGGCAGATTCTACTTGCGCGATGTGGGTAACATCCCTCCGAGAGGCCTCTGCGGCAGCGGTCTGGTGGACCTGGTTGCCGTGCTTCTTCAGATAGGGATCATCGATAGTGAGGGTGTTATCAGGCCGCCGAAACACAGAATCAGTGAGCCACTGCGAGAAAGTGTTATAAGCAAAAACGGCGTGTACGATTTTCTGGTAGCGACTCCGGAACAGAGTTACGATAAAAAGCCCATTTACCTGACGCAAAAGGATGTGCGCGAGCTACAATTGGCCAAAGGCGCGATCGCGGCAGGTATAGCCACGCTTATGGATGAAATGGGTGTAACTGTGGATGATATTGACAGGATCTGTCTGGCGGGAGCGCTGGGCAATTACGTAAACCCTCACAGCGCGATGAGAATAGGCCTTCTCCCTCAAGTTGACATCGACAAGATCACTCCTCTGGGTAACGCGGCGAGTACGGGAGCTTCGATGGCGTTACTGTCAAAACATTACTGGCAAATGGCCAACAGCCTGAATGATTTCATTGAGCATATCGAGCTTTCCTCGCGAATGGACTTTAATCAGTATTTCATCGATCATATGAATTTCCCCGGCGAGGAGTTGCTGGATGTGGAACGCGCCGGCGTAGGTGAGGTTATGAGGAAGGTTAAGGTTAAAGACGTGATGACGCGCAACTATCCTACCATGGTGTCTTCGATGCAGGTCAGGGAAATAGGAAGCCTTTCCAGGCGTACCGGACATCATGGTTTCCCGGTACTGGACAATGATGGACGGCTGGTGGGCGTGGTAACCCTGGCCGATCTGGAACACTCGCTGCGCAACGGCACTGCTGATTTGCCTGTAGATAACATCGTTGATAAATCCCCTCTTGTGGCATATCCGGAGCAATCCCTGTATGATGTAATGCAGGCAAGTGATGAAGATTACGGTCATATTCCGGTAGTCGATCCCGAGGATAACAAATCCCTTCTGGGTGTCTTGCGACGCCATGATTTCATCAAGGCACTGAGGGAGAGCAATCGCGACATGCTTGATTTCGGGGGGCGCAAATTGGGAGGATTGAGCATTTAGTGCACTGCCCCTGACGCTTCTATACAAATGTTGAAGCAATGCTACTTTCATCTCGTTGCTTCACTTAAAAAACTGACTACTCCGGTAACCCACTCACAACCGCGAGTGGGTTACCGGAGTAGTCAGCGTCGGATGGGCGGTAGGAATAAGGCTGAGTGGGTCTTCAAAGGAATCCTGGCTCCAGGGAGGTTAAAGTGATCGATCTTGAGATTTTAACAGGTCTTTGCGAGGAAACGAGTTCAAAGATAGTGCTCCTGGTCCTGGATGGGCTGGGGGGATTGCCCCAACCCGAGACCGGGTTGACCGAGCTGGAGACGGCTTTCACACCGAATATGGACCGAATCGCCTCTGACGGGGTCTGCGGCCTGGCCGACCCGGTCAGTCCCGGAATCACCCCGGGCAGCGGCCCCGGTCATCTCTCGCTTTTCGGATACGACCCGGTGAAGTATCAGGTTGGGCGAGGGGTTTTGGAGGCGCTGGGTATGGATTTCCATCTGGCTCCGGGCGATGTTGCGGCCAGATGTAATTTCTGTACAATAGATGAAAACGGCAAAGTAGAAGACCGGCGGGCCGGTCGTATTCCCAGCGAGAAGAACGCCGAGTTATGTGAAAAGCTGCGCGATATAAACATCGACGGTGTGGAGTTGTTTATTCTGCCGGGTAAGGAGCATCGCTTCGCCACCATTTTTAGAGGGGAAGGGCTCGGGGGGGAGGTGAATGATACCGACCCGCAGAAAGTTGGGGCAGAACCTAAAACGGCGGTGTCAAATACGACTGAAGGGAAAAGGCTCGCAGACGCGGTTAATGAATTTGTGGCTCAGGCCCGCCGGATCCTCGCGGATTTGCGTCCGGCGAATATGGTGCTTTTCAGGGGAATCTCACAACGACCGGATCTGCCCTTATTCGGCGATGTATTCAAATTGAAACCGGCGGCCATCGCCACATATCCGATGTATAGCGGACTGGCGCGGCTGGTCGGCATGGAGATACTGAATACGGGTACCACTTTTGAGGATGAGTTGAGAACGTTGGCTGATAACTGGAAAAATCATAATTTCTTTTTTATCCATGTAAAACACACCGATTCAGCCGGTGAGGACGGGGATTTTGAGAAAAAGGTAAGCGTGATTGAGGCGGTTGATACCGAGCTATCCGAGCTTACGAGGCTCAAACCGGATGTTCTGGTGATTACCGGGGATCATTCGACACCTGCCGCTTTGAAGTCACATAGCTGGCATCCGGTTCCAGTACTGTTGAATTCCCGGTATTGCCGGAGCGACGAGGCGATTGAATTTTCGGAACGGGGATGCCTGACTGGTGGGTTGGGAAGGATCGCCGCCGCTGATATTATGCCGCTGGCCATGGCAAACGCGCTGAAACTGAGCAAATTCGGAGCGTGAGGAGGTAATATGCGCATACCAATAATCGCCGGAAACTGGAAGATGAACAACACGGTATCGGAGTCCATCCGGCTTGTCGAGGCTATGAAGCAAAGGTTGGAGAATATCAGCGGAGTAGAGAAGGTAGTATGTCCGCCGTTTGTCTCATTGTATGAAGTCGCCCGGTCTCTGGAGGCTTCTTCCATTGCGGTCGGTGCCCAGAATATGTTTTATGAGGAGAAGGGGGCCTACACGGGCGAGGTCTCGGCGAATATGCTCGTGGGTATTTGCAGTTATGTTATATTGGGTCACTCCGAGAGACGGGGATACTTTGGAGAGACGGACGACACGGTCAACCGAAAGGTAAAAGCCGCGATCGCCGCCGATCTCAAGCCGATTATCTGCGTTGGAGAAACGCTCGAGGAAATGGAGCAGGGGAGGACGGAAGAGGTAGTTACGCGCCAGGTCAGGGCGGCCCTGGAGGGTCTGTCTTCCATTGAGGATGTGGTCGTGGCTTATGAGCCGGTCTGGGCAATCGGCACAGGAAAGGCCGCTACGGAGGACCAGGCCAATGAGACAATAGGCCTGGTCAGAAGGATTATAGCGGAAAGCTTCGGTCCGATGGCCGACGAATTGCGTATTCAATATGGTGGCAGCGCCAATGCCGGGAATATTGCCTCACTCATGAAACAGCCGGAGATAGATGGAGTACTGGTTGGCGGGGCCAGCTTAAAGGCTGACGAATTCGTAAGCATGGTTGAGCAGACGGCCAGTGTCAAAGGTCGGTGATGAAATCCCTCATAGCCATCGTGGGCCCTACCGCCACAGGCAAGACCGAATTGTCACTGAATCTGGCTGAAGAGTTCGATGGTGAAATAGTCAACGCCGATAGCCGCCAGGTCTACCGGCATATGGAAACGGGCACGGCAAAGCCCACACCCGAACAGCGCTCCAGAATTCCGCATCATCTGTTTGATATCATCGATCCTGACGAGGATTTCTCCCTGGGTATATACCAGGATATGGCTTACAGGGTCATTAAGGATATCCATGACAGAGGGCGGTTACCGATTCTGGTGGGGGGAAGCGGGCAGTATGTGTGGGCAATCCTCGAAGGCTGGCGGGTCCCCGAAATCCCTCCTGACGGGAAGATACGCGGGGAACTGGAGTCGAGGGCTGAGAGCGAAGGGCCTGAAGCGCTTTTTCGTGAACTTCAGGAAAAAGATCCTGAGGCGGCTCGACGGATAGACGCTCGCAACATAAGGCGTGTGGTGAGAGCACTGGAGGTTTATAGAATAACCGGCAAGCCCTTTTCCGAACTCAAGTCGAAGAACCCCCCTGAGTTCGACATGCCTATTCTTGGTCTTACAATGGAACGAGTCGAACTCTATCGCCGCATAGATGAGCGTGTGGACCGAATGATAGAGAACGGCTTTATTGAAGAAGTACGTGGTTTGCTTGACCGGGGCTATTCCCCGGATTTGCCCGCGATGTCAGGCCTTGGCTATCGAGAGCTCTGCGAGTTTATTAATGGCGAGACAAAGCTTGAAGATGCCATCCAGCGGATCAAGTACGCCACCCACCGGTTCGTGCGGCGGCAGTACAACTGGTTCAGGCTTGAAGATAAACGTATAAAATGGTACGATGTCACATCCGGAGCCGTATCAGCCGGATTCATAATTCAGGAGCTTCGCAATGCGAAACACTGATGGTGATATCCCGCTTCAGGATAAAACTGTCTTGTTGAAACTGGTTGAAACCAGGATGCCTTTCGGTAAATACGCCGGACGCGCTCTGGTCGATTTGCCGGAGCCATATCTGGCCTGGTTTTCACGTAAAGGTTTCCCCAGGGGCGAACTCGGCGGATTGCTTGAGTTGGCTTATGAGATTAAATCAAACGGACTTGAACACATTTTGAAACCGCTGAGGTAATCATAAGGAGCGTTCGGTCAACCTTGTTGTACATTTATTCGTTACGAAATGCTGAAGCCGGGATAGACTCCTATTCCCCCGAAGCCCCCTCTCACAGGCTCCTTGGGAAAAAGAGGCGCCTGTGCCAGTTATCCTGTTGTGTTGCTCCTTAAATCACTGCAAATAAGCCACGAAATTCACTGGAGTCAACTCATCACTGAACTGGAGTCAAGTTGCTCCCCCGGGGGAGAGAAAACATCAGTTGCGAGATCAGGTTAATTCGCACCGTTATCGATCGCTGTTCTCGGGATAATCCCGTTGTTTTAAAATACCACTTACTCTGTGCTAGAATATCATGCGGAATTTGAGGCGAGGAGTTGACAGCATGCAAACGGCAAAACGCATTGAAAAGCTGCCACCGTATCTGTTTGTGGGAATCACCAAAAAAATTGCCGAGAAGCGGGCCCAGGGAGTGGATGTTATCAGTCTGGCGATTGGTGACCCGGATATTCCTACCCCTTCGCACATAATAGACAGCCTTTGCGAAGCGGCACGCGATCCGGTGAACCACAGGTATCCCGAAACCGACGGCCTGCCGCAATTGCGGCAGGCCATTGTCGACTGGTATAACCGGCGGTTCGGGGTTAAACTGGATCGCGATAAGGAGGTGCTACCCCTGATAGGTTCCAAAGAGGGGATAGGGCACATGTCGTTTTGCTTTATCGATCCGGGGGATATCGCTCTGGTTCCTGATCCCGCGTATCCGGTTTACTCAATGAGTACTATATTGGCCGGTGGAGAGCCGTATTATCTACCGTTGAAGGAGGGGAACGGATTCCTGGTCGATCTCGATTCTATCCCGGCGGACGTCGCGGACAGTGCAAAGATACTGTGGCTCAACTATCCGAATAACCCGACCGGCGCCGTTGCCGATCTGGATTTCTTTGAACGGGCGGTATCATTCGCCAAAACGCACGACCTGGTGATATGTCATGACGGCCCTTACAGCGAGGTGGCCTTTGACGGCTATAAACCGGTGAGCTTCCTGCAGGCGGCCGGGGCGAAAGATATAGGCGTCGAATTCCATTCCTTCTCCAAGACCTATAACATGACCGGCTGGCGAATAGGGATGGCCGTCGGCAACGAGGTATTGATAAACGCGCTGATGAGGATGAAATCCAACCTCGACTCAGGTATTTGCCAGGCCATTCAGCATATGGGAATAGCCGCGTTTTCGGGGCCCCAGGATTGTATTACTCAGAACAACGCTGTTTACCAGAGGCGCCGCGACATGGTAATGAGTACACTTGACAGAATGGGTTTGAAGGCGGAAACGCCAAAAGCGAGCCTGTACGTGTGGGCCAGAATACCTGATGGTTATACCTCGGCTGATTACGCCACCAGGCTGATTGACGAGGTTGGCGTGGTGGTCACGCCCGGAACGGGCTACGGAAGCGCCGGTGAAGGATTTATCAGGATATCTCTGACCACTCCGGATGACCGGCTGGCCGAAGGCCTGGCCCGGCTTGAGGAATGGCAGCGGGGATGAAATCAAGGGAAATGGAAAGCGATTTCCTTTTATATTGGAGGTGGGTATAGGCAAGCGGACCGTATCCACTGGAGTTCGAAGAGAGAAGGCCATCCTGGTCGGAGTCGAGCTCAAGCGAGCGGACAACGTCTGGTCACTTGATGACTCGATGGCCGAGCTGGCTTTGCTGGCGGAGACGGCCGGTGCGGAAACGGTGGCTGCGCTTACACAGAAACTGGAGAAAGTCAGCCCATCACACCTGATAGGCAAGGGGAAGCTTCAGGAACTGATAGAGCTCAAGGATGAAACCGGCAGCGGCTTGATCATCTTCGATGAGGAACTATCCCCGGCGCAGCAGAGAAATCTGGATCGGGCTACGGGTGTCAAGGTGCTTGACCGCACCGCGCTTATCCTCGATATATTCGCTAAACGCGCTCAAACGCGCGAAGGCAGGTTGCAGGTGGAGCTGGCTCAACACGAGTATTTACTTCCGAGGTTAGCCGGTCTCTGGCCTCACCTGGAAAGGCTTGGCGGTGGAATTGGAACTCGCGGACCCGGTGAAACCCAGCTCGAATCTGACCGAAGGGTGATAGAGAAACGAATCAGGAAATTAAAAGAGGATATCGAGTCTGTAAGAATGCACAGGTCGCGTTATCGCCAGCGCAGGAAGAAATCGGGAATACCGGTTGTGGCTCTGGTGGGGTACACCAACGCGGGTAAGAGCACATTACTCAACGCTCTCAGCGACGCGGGAGCATTCGTCGAGGATAAGCTGTTTGCCACACTGGATCCCACTACCAGGAGAGTAGCTTTACATAATAATACAGAGATACTTGTAAGCGATACCGTAGGATTCATACAGAAGTTACCTCCAACGGTGGTGGAAGCTTTCAAAGCGACTCTGGAGGAACTGGAGGAAGCTGATCTGCTGGTGCACGTAATTGATATTACCCACCGAAACGCCGCCGAGCAGGGAGAGGCAGTCGATGACCAGTTGGACGAGATGGGGTTGAGCGAAAAACCTCGGATAGTGGCGGTGAACAAGATTGATGAACTGGCGGAGCGAATGGGGATGAATGGGGAGGAGGCGGTGGAGTATTTCGCCAAGAGGATAGGGGAGGAGGCGGGATGGGCAACGCCGGTTTCCGCAGTGAAAGGCTGGGGTCTTGAACGTTTGTGTGATATGATAACGAGGGCATTGAGTGAGGATATGGTTGAGATAACGGTCAATATACCTTACCCGGTCTCGGAACTTGTCAACCTGTTTCATCGATACGGTGTGGTGGAGAGCGAAGAACATACTGAGTCGGGTTCGGTGATTTCGGGGAAAATACCGAAACAGATAGAGCCGGAGTTTCGGGAACATAGTGACTGATGGCGTTTTGAAGATGGAGGCAATAATTAAACCCTCAGTCGGAGGAGCAGAATGGGTAACAGAACATGTCCTGTGTGGATGGGATATTTGCTTGCCAGCCCGGTAAGAAAGCTGTTCCATAATCCAAACAAGATCATTGAGGAACAAGTCTCACCGGGTATGAGGGTTCTGGATGTTGGGTGTGCCATGGGTTTTTTCAGCTTACCGATGGCTCGCAGGGTAGGGCCAAGTGGCAAGGTCGTATGCGTCGATATTCAGGAGAGAATGATCCGAAAACTGCAGGAACGGGCGCGAAAGGCCGGCCTGAGTGAAAGAATAGAGGCCAGGGTATGTAATAGCGACTCGCTTGCATTGGATGACATGAATAGAACCTTCAATTTTATCCTGGCGTTTGCTGTAGTTCATGAGATAACCGATAATAAACGGTTTTTCGAACAGATATGGCGTGTAACGGCCCCTTATGGCAGGGTGCTTTTCGTCGAGCCAAAAGGTCACGTTTCGGAGAAAGAGTTTGAAAAATGTCTTTCCCAGGCCGAGGATGCCGGATTTGATTCCGAGGAATATTTAAAGATAAGTAAAAGCCACGCTGTCTTGATGGAGAAGCGTGCCCGAGATTGAGCAACCAAAAAAGATATCGGTTCCCTGGACTGCCCGCCACGCATGGCTGGGATTGGTCACGTGCATCATCCTCTCGATCGTAATCACCGTTTTCTTTCTCCTCATTGCAGGCGTATTTGATGTTGACGTGAGCCTGGACCTGGTCCTGGTGGTAAGCGAGCTGGTTTTTCTGGTGCCAGTCTGGTGGTTCGTTTTTCGGAAGTTCAACGCGGGCTGGGATAGCCTGGGTTTTCGCACCTTCACCGGCAAAACCATTGGTATAGGCTGTGGACTGGTAATAGCGGCGCATATATTCACGATTTTATACGCCGCATTGATTGTGTACCTGTTGGATTCCCCGATACAACCGGACCTGGCGCCAGTCGCGGAAGAGATGTCTTTCCCCTGGCTTCTGGCTTTTCTGGCCGTTGTCGTCGCCCCCGTTGTGGAGGAGATATTCTTCAGGGGCTTGGTATTTGCCGGTTTCTACAATAGCTATGGTTATCAGAAGGCGGCAATATTGAGTTCACTGATTTTTGCGCTGGGTCATCTCCAGGTACTGGCCATTCTCCCGCTGTTTATCCTTGGCTACATCTTCGCCTATCTTTATCACCGAAGCGGATCGATAGTACCGGCCATAATTCTTCATTTCCTGGTGAACCTGTTCGCTGTTGTGGGGGAATTCGTTATCGGTTCGGAATAAAGAGGGTTACTGCCACGATCCGGCAGGGTCGCACGCGTTCCAGAGCCCGCGATTCTTTTCGCGCGCCTGATGTTCCAGTTGAGAGAACATCTCCACATATCTGGTATTTGGCGGATACGACACTGCGTGGGCATAACCCAGGCGAACGAGTTCGGCGTTTACCATTAAATCGTCGACGTAGACATAACGGAGAAGCCGACCGTACTTGTCCCTGTTTTCAACGTCAGCCGCAAGACTGACCCGTTTGCCTTCCACCAGTTGCCGGTTCATCTCAGAGGCTTCCTGACCGAAGCATTCAAGCGAAGTATATGGTCCTTCTATTTCCGGCGTATCGATGCCTATGTACCTTACCATCTCACCGCCTTCTATTTCGATTGTATCACCATCCACGACCCTGGTTACCAGTATTTCTTCTTCCGAGATGGTGGTCTCTGAGGAGCATGCAACAGTTAACGCAGCTAAGGCGCAACATGAGCTGATCAGTAGTAAAAACCGCGGGACGACGGTCATATGCCACATAACTGAAGGCTTTTTATACGGTCTTCGTCAGCTTTGGATAGCTTTCGCGGATATAATCATCCGAGGCAAGATCCAGCTTCGGGACCGATTTGGTGGAGACTTTTGACAGGGTACTGAAGAATTCACCCTCTATTTTCCGCTTGCTGTCCCCGTCTCTGCCCTCTACACGGCAGATAATACTCGGCTGGGTATTGGACTTGCGGATCAGGGCCTGGCCCACCCACTCCCCTTTCCGGTCGAACCACGTAATCAGGCCCCCATCTGTAGTATCGAATATAAATCCCTTCTTTCGAAAATGCTCGACCACGGCGTCAACTACCTCCTGTTTCTCGGCGAGGATGTTGGTTTTCAGCCGTATGTTCAGTTCCGGGGTGGAGGAGTAGCGTGGTACTTCCTCATCCAGGTCAATAAGGGTTTTACCCGATTTCAGTCCGGAGGCGATGACCGTCAGTACCTTTATCGCCGCCAGTAACGCGTCATCGAATATCCAGTTCTCCTCGTGACCCGACATCTGGTGTCCCGAAAGTTCTGCAGCCAGGGAAACGGGCTCCCTGTTCTCCCTCAGGTCGATGGTCTTACCAAAGAGCTCTACTTCGGTGGCGCCCGCACGCAATGCTTTCAGCAGGTTCTTGGTGCCTTCCTTGATGAAGGCGAAGCCTGTGGGGCTCATGATATATTCGCCGCCAGCACCGGTTATGTGCTCCTCGGCTATGCGGGAGAACTTGACCTCGCCCATGAACCTCGGTTTGCCGGGCAGACCTTTTCTCAAATGTTCGTCGATCATGTACTTTGCCTGGAAAGCCAGCGATCTATCGCCCTCGACAACCCTGCCATCACTTCTTACGTAGATAACGCGGTCGGCATCCTCATCGTTGCCTATACCTACTACCTCCGCGGACGAATACTTTGCTTCCTCGAGTACCGCCGCTTCAAGCTGCTCGCGGTATCTGGCCTTGATGGGGTCGGGGATGTGGGCGGGGAAAGAACCATCCGGTTCGTCATTGATGGACACGACTTTCGCGCCAAGATCTGAGTACACTGATTTAGTCCGCCATCCCGAGCCACTGCCGATATCGATAACCACCGTTATTCCATAAAAAGGGTGTGCAACGGCGGTATCCGGTTGTTCGAATTCCGGGGGTAGCTGAAGAACCTCTGCTATACTGGCCCAGCTCGAGCTGTCAAGGCTCTCAGGAAACTTGAGTGCGGAGATCGTATCGAGGAGAGATTTCAATCCAGCCCCTTTGCCTTTCCAGCTATGGAGCAGGTAAACCCAGATATCACGGCCCAGCCGGCAATTGCCCTTAACCATCTCGTTGTGGTAACGCGTTACCTCGCCATCTTCAATCCTGACGTACTCCCCCTCACCCCTGATGAAATCACCATTGAGTACGGTGTTTTTGATATCGAGCATCTGCTGGGAATTTATGCTGGTAATGAAATCGCCCTCGGTCACAATCACCTGTTTGAGGCCGTTGTATTCCGCCTCGTTATGACTGGCGGTGATATTTATCCCGCCATCGGATTTCAGGTATGGTATGGAGAAGTACAGCTCAGGAGTTGAAGTAACTCCGACGTCGTATACATTCACGCCAGAGGAAAGGATTCCCCTTACCATCTGCCGGCGAATCCTTTCCGTGGAAAGCCTGACCCCTCCCCCCACCGTCGCCCACAAACTCCCCGAATCGGCGTTGTTCAGGCGCCTCAGAAAAGTGCCGTATCCCTTCCCCAGGTAATAACAGACTCGGTCGGAGAGATATCTGTCGGCGACAGCCCGAACGTCGTAAGTCTGGAAGATAACCGGATCGATCTGTTGCGGGGTCAGTACAAATGACTTTATTACGACGCTGTCCCGGTCCGCATACAACTTGTATTTGCCCAGTGAGGCCGGTACCAGCACTGACTCTCCCTGCGACAGGCTCTCTTTCCCCTGCCAGGCGGAAAGCTGCAACTGCCCGGAGACACAGGTCATTATCTCAAAGCCGCCTGCTGTATCGGCAGCCAGTTCCTCCCCTCCGGAAAGGTTGATTCGCTCAACTGAGAAATAGAAATCATCGATAAGCCGTGAACGCTTTTCATCTATTCCCCGGGGGGTCAGCTTGAAGTCCGCTTCGGTGGTTTTCCTGAACTCAAAAGCTCTCAAGGCCTGAGGGATATGCAGCTCCCTTTTGGGAGTTCTGTTCCAGTCCCAGACCCGGTAAGTTATGCCTGAGGATTGCTGGATCTCCAGCAGGAATACCCCTTTCCCGATGGCGTGCGGGGTGCCCGTTGGATTAATTATCACGTCACCTGGTGTGGCAGGCACGGCGTTGAGGTACTTCTCGGCGATGTTCACATCCGGCGCTGTCAGGTCTCGCTCGAATTCGTCTTTGTCGACGTTTTCTTTGAATCCGAGATAGAGGACCGCTCCCGGTTCTGATTGCAGAACCAGCCATGCCTCCGTCTTACCTGTATCGTTCTCTCCGAGTTCAGCCGCTATCTCATCCGAGGGGTGAACCTGGACTGAGAGGTCCTCCCTGGCGTCAAGAAACTTTACCAGAACAGGTAACTGGCCACCAAACTCCTGATAAATTTCCCTGCCAAGGAGTTCTTCGCTAAGCTGTGCGACTGCCTCGGTTAAAGGTATTTTCAGGTCGTCCCGGAGGGTGAAGATTGAGGGGTGACGGGGGTGAGTGGAGCATTCCCATGATTCGCCGATGCTCCTGCCCGACGCGGGCAGCCCTTTAAGTTTCTCGATGTTGTCTCCCCCCCATACCACTTCAACCAGATTGTCAATGGAAGGTTTGATAAAGCTGTTCTTAATGTCCTCAAGCGCCCATCGCAAGGCCTTTTCGTTTTCCTCATCTACCACATATCCTCCTTCTGGGGCGGTTCTCAGGCTGTGTATCCGGAGCATTCCTTCTCTGATGAATTGCTTTAACCCTTTAAATCCCCCTCTATCAACTCCGTCAGTTCCGCGAATGAACAGGGATTACCGGGAATGGGGTTTTCCCAGTCCTCCTTTCCATCGCGCTTCAAATCAGTTCGCATTCTTATCCGGCCATGAGAGGGGAGGAAAGTATCAGTAACCACTTCCCCGGCGGGTAATCCGGCATTGACAAGGTGAATGCATTTGTATATCAAAGCCCCGCTTGCCTTCAGGTTTGAAACAACACTGTCTATCAGCACTGAATCAGAGGCGTCGATATCGTCCGCGCGCGTCCCGACCGCGATGCAATTATTTATCCGGCCGGTAAGGTGCGATTCTATGACGATGGAGTTGACTGTTTCAAGCCCATCTCGGCGTTCCTCCTTTACCCGGTGATCATTCAGGTGGAAGAACTGCCTTATACAATCCCCTTCAAACGAGTCTTCAAGCGCCTTGAGGAGGTTCTGATGGTACAATTGTACCTGCCCGTAGTCCCACCAGAGGGTGGCGGCACCGATATCCTTATCGCCGAACAACTTCAACTCTTGGTTGTCTTCAGCCTTAAAGCGTTCCCGGAATCTGTTAATCCGTTCCCAGTGTGAGCCGTCACCGCCCCGCGAGGTGAAGTCCTCATAGGTGGAGGTCAAAGGCATCCACAGGTGAGGATCGGTATCCAGTTTGCCCTGCCCTTTACCCAGTTCGGGAGAAAACTCCTCCACGAGTGCGTGAAGTAGAGAGGAGGAGACGGTGAAGCATCCCAGACTTTTGCCCAGTACGATGCCTCCCGAAGTTGCGGCCGGCAAATTCTCCTTATTCAGAATCTCGCGCAGTTCCGACCAGGACTGTTTCTCCCTTTGAAGAACCTCCCCGTTTGCGGCGGGAATTATGAGTCCGTAACTCTGCCAGTCTTTACTCCATTCATCCTCACTGGCCGGTATTTCTGAGCGTATATCAAGGATTTCCGCGTGATGTTCCCCATCGTAATCGATCGGATTGGAGGGGATGAACACCTGGTCTCCCCAGAAAACACATAGCCTGCCCTCACGTGACGTGGCGAATATACCGGTCTGGAAGATCACGGCTTCCAGCACCGTGAGTGCCGCCTTACTTCCGTCTATATCTATCATGCGAGGCAGTTTGATGGCCGATTTATTATTGGATTCCGCCGCGGGAAGGGGGGCCATTCTGGTGCCTTTGCCGGCTGTGTGGTACATTGCCACGGTTCCGTTGCCGCTGATAATCCGGTTCAGGTCGACTACCCGGTTTGCTTTGCTCCAGGCGTAAAGAGTCCCCAGTAATTGCCCCGCCCCTCCAGGCCAGTCCTCTTCGACGGAGATGATCCGGGTTTTCTGTGGAGTTACCGTTCCCCTGGATGCCTCGAGCCGCTCCTGCCAGTACTCCGCCTGGCTTTTACTCGATGACACAACGATGACAGCGTCAAATCCCTGATTGTGTTCAACAGCCGAATACATACTCCGGATGTTTTTTTGATGCATTTTTTGCCTCTGGTTTCGCGATATTATACCTTAACAGGGCCGGTTCCACAATCGGTTAAACCATTCGCTTCACGCGGGATTTATCAGCGGCTTTTTCAAGTCTCGAGCTGGTCTGGCCGGGGATACCATCGACTTTATTCACGGCTGAAGTTCATCAAGCACGGACAGAATGGTTCTGGTATCGAGGATATCCACCATCGATTTACCGTAGTGGCTATATACGATATTTCCGGCCTTATTGACTATCACTGTTGCGGGCATGCGTCCCAGCTTCAGTAATTTAACCTCCTGCCCGAACATGTCTGAGATTTCATGATCGGGGTCCGGGACGCCGATAAAAGGCATCTGTTCCTTGTTCCAGAAGTTGCGGAACTTTCCCGGTCTTTCCGGCCCGACGACTATGACCACAGTGTCTCGACTGGAGAATTCCCGGCTGTCACGGCGCAACTGCGCCATATGCCTGCGGCAGAGTGGTCACATGAACATCCGGTTGAAGATCAGCACGACGTGTTTTCCGCCGGCGAAATCGGAGAGTCGCACTGTCTGGCCATTAGCGTCAACGATGGTGAAGTCGGGAGCAGTGGAAGACCCCATTTTTACCTCCCGTGCCGCTCAATACGACCGGAATCCGGGGCTGCTTATTCGCGGAACTATTACCATAAGTCCCCGCAACTTTCACCCAGTCACAGGTGGCGGCGGTTTTTTCAGCACCTGGATTATGAAACCGGCATGTTATGCGTCTGCCGGATTTTCGGATATTCCTACAGGTTGATGTTTGAGTACTTTCTCCAGGGTCTGGCGGACTCTTTGTTCTCCAGGATATCCAGCGACATGTTTATGTACTTGCGCGTCTCTGAGGGCATGATAATGCCGTCGACATAACCCCTTTCGGCAGCTCTGTAGGGATTTTCGTACAACTCGCTGTATTCCTCTATGCGCTGGCGCTGGGTTTCAGCCGGATCATCCGAGTTCTTGATCTCCTTGGCGAAGATGACGCTGGCCGCTGTGGCCGCGCCGACGATGGTTATCTGTGACTGGGGCCAGGCCCAGACCAGGTCCGCGCCGATTGACTTATCCAGCATTCCGTAGTGGGCTCCGGCGTACGATTTTCTCAAGATGATGGAGACCAATGGTATGGTGGCATCCGACCAGGCGTAAAGCGTTTTCGCCCCGTGTCGCAGAATACCCCGCCAGTCGGCATCGGAGCCAATGATGAAGCAGGGGCAATCCTGGAGGGTTATCACCGGTATACCAAAGAGATCGCAGAACCTGACAAATCGGGCCAGTTTATCCGACGCGTCAATATCCAGCATTCCCGCCTTCTGGATGGGCTGATTGGCCACGATACCTGTCGGGCGGCCATTGAATCTGGCGAAGCCGGTTATCAGGTTGGTGGCGTGCAGAGCGAGGGTTTCGTAAAAGTAACCGTCATCGACAATACGGCTGATAACCTCCATCATATCGAAGGGGCGGAACTGCTCCACCGGGACTATCTCGTTGAGCTCGGGTATCTCCCGGTCAGGTTGATCTTTGGTTTCAATACGGGGGGGTTTATCTTTGTTATTGGAAGGGAACAGGTCAAGCAACGCCTTGCACTTGTCAAGGCAGTCTTTGTCGTCTTCGGCGACTACATGGGTCTGTCCGGACTTGACGGCGTGGGCCCTCCAGCCGGAGAGCTGTTCCAGGGTGATTTCCTCCCCTATCTGTGTTTTCACAAATGCGGGCCCGGCTATTCCCATGAATCCGGTATCCCGGCACTGAATGAGGAAGTCCTGCATGATGGGGTGATAGGCCTGCCCGCCCAGGCAGGGCCCCATTAAGAGCGCGATTTGCGGGATTATGCCCGAGGCGCGAATCTGGGAATTGAAGCACCAGCCGTAGGCCTCCAGGGTATCCATGCCCTCCTGCAACCGGGCGCCGCCGGAGTCGTTCATTCCCACGAAGGGCCAGCCCTTCTCCTTGGCGAAATCCATGGCCCTGGCGAACTTCTTGCCATGCCCTTCACCGAAAGTCCCGGCCATTGTTGTATAGTCCTCAGCGGCTACCACGACGTATCGACCGTTGACCTTTCCGAAACCGGTTATGACTCCCTCCGCCGCGATATCCTTGGAATCCAGCCCGAAGGCTGTGGTGCGGTGCTTGACGAAAAGTCCCAGTTCGGTAAAGGTGCCCTGATCGAAGAAATACTCGATTCTCTCGCGGGCGGTCCACTTGCCGTCCTTTTTCTGTTTCTCAACGGCCTTCTCGCCTCCCATCGCCTCGATCCTGGATTTCTTTTCCTGATACTCTTTGTAGATGTCCGCGTGTGATTTCTGCGCCATTGTAAATATACTCCCTCTCTTAAAGTTTACATAACCTATTTATCGTCGGAATTCATTATCCTGGCATACCGGCGTTTGCCAACCTTGATAACACTACCGTTTTTTATATCGCCTCTGGGTTCGGTTACAGTTTTTCCATCTATTTTCACGGCCTTTTGATTCAAAAGGCGTTTTGCTTCGTTCCGGCTTGAAACAAGGCCCAGTTTTGGCAGCAAAACATCTATCATTATGGTTTGGATTTTATCGCCTCCGATAATACCTTTGCCCCCGATATGTTCCGCAAAGTTGTCCAGATCTCCATCACGCTGGGCTTCAACCTGAACATCTCCGGATATCTTGAGCAGTTCGTCAAAAGAGACGTAGGCTGTGGGGATATCATCGGGGACCTGTTTTTCCTGTATGGTTTTCCTGAAGTTCTCTTCGGCGTCCCCGGCCGATTGTTCATCGTGAAAATCAGTCACAATCTCCCGTGCCAGCCGCTTTTTCAGGTCCATCGGGTTGACGGAATCCTTTTCAAGTTGATTCCTGAATTCAGACAGATCCTCGTCGGGAACATCAGTCAGTAGCTCGAAGTAGTCCATAATGAGGGTATCCGGCAGTGACATCACCTTGCCGTACATCTCGCCGGGCGGGTCGTCTACAGAGATGTAATTATTAAGGCTCTTGGACATCTTCATGGAGCCGTCGGTTCCCACCAGGAGCGGGGTGAAGAAGACTTGCTGCGGCTTTTGACCGACCATTTCCTGAAGCTCTCTGCCCAGCAGGCAGTTGAACTTCTGATCGATACCGCCGAATTCGACATCAGACTCTATCATCACCGAGTCGTAGGCCTGAAGCAACGGATAGAGGAGTTCGGTTATGCCTATCGGGCTGCCGGACTGGTAGCGTTTTGAGAAGTCCTCCCGGGCCAGCATCTGTGCCACGGTGAATTTGCTGGTGAGTTTGATAACATCAGCCAGTGTGAAGTTGCCGAACCATTCACTCTGCCACCTGACCTCGGTTTTGTCGGGGTCCACCACCTTGAAGAACTGTTTCATATAGGTCTCGGCGTTTTCCTTAACCTCTTCGGCGCTGAGCATGGTGCGCATCTGGGATTGCCCGCTTGGGTCGCCGATCTGCGCGGTCCAGTCGCCTACTATCAGGATGACCAGGTGTCCCAGGTCCTGCAACTGGCGGAGCTTGCGAAGGCCGACTACATGTCCGAGGTGGATATCGGGGCGGGAGGGGTCGAAACCTTCCTTCAGCCGCAGTGGCCTGCCGTTCTCCAGCATGCGCCTGAGGTCTTCCTCAATGATAACCTCCGCGACCCCTCTCTTGAGGATGCGCTCGATTTCCTGGCTCATAAGGATACAGTACTCTGGCTGGACTCGATTGGGAACTCCCTCGCCAGTGTAACATCGCTGCTGATCTGGGCCTTCAATTCATCCAGGGATCCGAATTTCATTTCGCCCCGGATTCGCTTGACCAGTTCGATGCTGAGTTCCTGATCGTAAAGGTTGTTATCGAAATCCAGTATGTGGGTCTCGATGGTTCTCTCACCGGGTCCAAACGTGGGACGCATTCCAATATTGGTGACGGCTCTATAGGTTTTATCACCCACATGAGCGAGAGTAATATAGGTGCCATCAGCCGGGAGGGCCTGATTCCTCATTACGCTGAGGTTGGTAGTCGGGAATCCGAGAAGTTTACCTCCCCTGTGATCTCCATGGACCACTTTCCCCGTAAGCTTGAATCGCCTGCCTAATAGTTGAGTTACGTTCCTGATTTCCCCCCGCGCCAGAGCCTCCCGTATGGCGGTACTGCTGACCATTTTGTCGCCGACCTTCAGGGGGGAAACCACATCGACGGAGAAATCGTACTTTTCTCCCAGTTCCCGGAGCACATCTATCGCACCTTCACGCCCGCGGCCCAGAGCGAAATCCGGCCCTATCACCAGAGCACGCATATTCAGGTGCTGGCTCAGAAGTTGTACGAACTCTTCGGCGCTCAAATCGGCAAGCTCGGAGGTGAATGAGAGAACCACCACGTGGTCTATTCCCAGGTTTTTGATCAGCCTGATTCTCTCTTCAAGGCTTGTCAGATAGGGGAGTTCGGTCTTTGGGTCGAGCAAGGCCTTGGGATGCCAGCCAAAGGTAACAACCCCGCTGAACAATCCCACCTCATCAGCTTTTGCCTTCAAAGTATTGATGAGGTGCTGATGACCGGGGTGTATTCCATCGAATACCCCTATGGTCAGCGCCGTTTCACCCTTGAGTTTGGTGGCATTGAGTTCCTCTAATACCGACATAACCGGTTTTCCTTTAGGAACGGTAGATGGATGATTGACACATCATAACGTCCTAGTGAATTATAGGCGTTTACAGTGTTGGTTTCAAGGGAAGCGTAGTCCTCCAAAACAGCGTTTGGTGGTGCTGAATACCGATATTATATCAGAGTCGTTTACATGTGGAACAATATAATAGTTGGCCTTACTGCAAAAAGGCGCGGGAATTCCCCTCCAGGAGGGGGGTGGCCGACAGGGCCGGCGCACTCATACCCTGTTTCGTACTGATTGTATCAGGTAATTCGGGAGATATCTGCCGAAAAGTTGCCACCATGGTGATAGCCGCTTCATACCGTCGAGCACCAGCTCACCGTGCCAGTCGAATGAGTGGTAGGATGAGGCGAGAAGGCTCTCATGGATGTTGTTGTCTCTTGCGATGGTGAATATATCGTTGATTCGCTTGTCGGAAAGCCGGTTGTAGACGGAGCGCGCGAGGGAGTCGATCCTGAGTTCGTGACCCAGCTTTTTTCTCCACATCTTCTCATACAGAGCCATGCTGTCACGGGAAAAGTCACTGGCGCTAAACGCGCTCTCCAGGCAATCGGCTGCAAAGTCGGCGCATAGCAATCCAAAATAGATACCTCCGCCGGTGGTGGGTTTAACCTGCCCGGCGGCGTCGCCGACCACCAGGGCCCGGTCGCCATATGTGCGGGGAAGGGTTTTAAGGGGAATGCCGCCATAGGAGAAAGGCGTTTCCATATCCCCTGTTTTCCCTTCATGAGCAAGTTTAGAAAGGAACAACCGCAGGTATTCTCCCGGTTTCTCTCTGGCCATGAGTCCGACCCGTGCCTGCTGAGCGGAAACGGGAACGGCCCAGGCGAAGAATCCGGGGGCAATCTTGTTGCCGAAGTGAACCTCAACCTCCTCGAGTGTGAAGTTCCTGACTACGGCCTGGGCTCCGCCGATGTTCTTCTTTATCCTCCCAAGTCCCAGCTCATGTGGGAAAGTGGAGGCGAATCCGTTGGCTATCACCGCGGTTTCGCCCCTGTAAAAGAGAGATTCGCCATTCCGACTTACCGTCAGTTCAGCCCCACGTTCATTGACGGACAGCCTCGTTACCTTGCTGGAGAGCCGAAGCTCCGCACCCGCCTCCTCAGCTTTACGGGCAAGCGAGCGATCCAAAAGGATTCTATCAACGATATATGCCTGTGGTTCCGGTTTACTTACTCTAATGAATTCGCCCGACGGAGCGAAAAGTCTGGCGGAGCCGGCCTCTCGAAGAACGCAATCGACGTCTATATCAAAAAGGTCGGCGCATTCCCTTCCTATAATTCCTGTGCAACAGGACTTATGCCCTGCCTGC